>JAYWAJ010000001.1:0-3001 GCA_043782525.1 Deltaproteobacteria bacterium
CCTCCCGACCGCGCCAAGGCCCTCGAGGAACACCTCAGCGCCTGTCCCCCCTGCATCACCTTCGTGCGCACCTACAAGGCCACCCGCGGCCTCTGCCGCAAGGCGCTTTCTCGCGAGATGCCGCGGGAGCTGATGAGCTCGCTCTCGAGGTTCCTCGGCAAGCATGTTCCGGGCTTTGCCTGCCCGAAGTCCGACACCGCGGCCGCGGCGGAAGATTCAGCTGCCGACAGTGCGCCCAAAAAAGCCTAAACAGGAGCTCATGAACTTCAAGACCGAGGACGTCCTCCCTGCGCTGCGACGCGCGCGAGGGAAGGGCCTCTCTTTGAAACAGCTCGAAAGTCAGCTTCACGCCGGCCGCAACTCCACCCAGCAGCTCCGCCGCACGCTCGCGCAGCTCCTCAAGGAGGGGCAGGCGACCTTCGACGGGCACCTCTACCGCGAGGCGTCCACGCCGGCCCCCAAGGGCGCGCGCGCCGAGAAGCACCGCGAGGAGCACAAGCCGTCGGCGGAGCACAAGCCCGCGGCGGAGCACAGGCCGTCAGCGGAGCACAAGCCGTCGGCGGAGCACAAGCCGGCGCCACGGCACGCTCCGGCCGCCATGGTCGAGGGCGCCCGCGTTCGCCGCGAGAAGCAGAAGGGCGAGACTCCGACCGATGCGCGCAAGGCCGGAGCCCAGGTCACCGGCGTCATCCACATCAAGTCGGAAGGTTACGGCTTCGTCTCGCCGCTCCTGGGGGAAGGCGGGCGCGACAACGACCTCTTCGTGCCGCCGCAGTACATCAAGGGCGCGCTCGACGGCGACGTGGTGCTGGCGCGCGCCATCAAGGGCCGCGACGGCCGCCTCGCCGGCGAAGTCCTCGAGGTGGTCGAGCGCCGCCGCCAGCTCGCGCTCGGCATCTACCAGGCGAAGGAGAAGGCCTGCTGGGTGATCCCGCACGACCGCAACCTGGCGGAGAACATCTCGGTGCCGCGGCACGCCAAGGCGCGGGACGGCGAGATGGTGAAGGTGCGGCTCTTTCGCGAGGGCAGTCCGCCGGGGGCGATTCGCGAAGGCAACCAGGCGGGGACACGATTGGATCGTGTCCCCCGAGATGGGTTGTCCGGGGAGATCATCGGCGTCCTCGGCACCCGCGGCGATCCGCGCTTCGAGATCCTCGCCAGCGCGTATGCCGAGGGGTTCTCCGACGAGTTCGATCCGGCCACGACCATCGCCGCGCAGAGCATCCCCGACCGCGTCCATCCGGAAGAGATCACCGCCCGCCGCGACCTGCGCCACCTGCCGCTGGTGACCATCGACGGCGAGGACGCCCGCGACTTCGACGACGCCGTGCACGTCTCGCGGACGCCGTCGGGTTACCGACTGGTGGTGGCCATCGCCGACGTGGCCCACTACGTCCGGCCCTCCGGCCCGCTCGACCGCGAGGCGCTGCGGCGCGCCACCAGCGTCTACTTTCCCGGCACCGTCCTGCCCATGCTGCCGGAGCGGCTCTCCAACGGCATCTGCTCCCTCAACCCCGACGTCGACCGGCTCTGCATGGTCTGCGACCTGGCCCTCGACAAGAACGGCAAGCCGCTGCACGCCGACATCTACGACGCGGTCATGCGCAGCCACGCGCGGCTCACCTATACGCGGGTCGCCCAGGCGCTGGCGGGCAATCCCGAGCCGGACCTCAAGCCGCTGCTCGCCGACCTCGAGGTCGCCCACGAGCTGGCGAAGAAGCTCACCGCCCAGCGCAAGCAGCGCGGCTCCCTCGACTTCGACCTGCCCGAATCGAAGATCATCCTCGACGACGAGGGTCAGGTGGCGGAGATCGCGCGCCGCCCGCGCAACGACGCGCACCGGCTGGTCGAGGAGTTCATGCTGGCGGCCAACGAAGGCGTGGCCCGCTTCTTCGACGTGCGCGGGCTGCCAACCCTCTACCGCATCCACGACCAGCCCGACGGGGACAAGCTCGACGCCTTCGCCGCGCTGGCGCGATCGCACGGCTTCGAGCTGCCCGCGGGCGACGCGCTCACTCCCTCGGTGCTCAACGAGTTCTTGAAGGCCGTCGAGGGCAAGCCGGCGCAGAAGGCGCTCAACTCGCTCTTGCTGCGGGCGATGATGCAGGCCCAGTACAGCCCCGACAACATCGGCCACTATGGCCTGGCGGCGCCGCACTACCTGCACTTCACCTCGCCCATCCGCCGCTATCCGGATCTGATGGTCCACCGGCTCCTGAAAGAGCACTGGGCGCGGGGCGGGCAGCCGCTGCGCCAGCACGAGCGCGACGAGCAGGAGGCCTTTCTCGCCGGCGTGGCCGCGCAGTGCTCGGACCGCGAGCGCGCCGCCATGAAGGCGGAGCGCGACGTCGACGCCTTCTACTCGGCGCTCTACATGCAGGACAAGGTCGGCGAGAAGTTCAAGGCGGTCATCTCCGGCGTCGCCGAGTTCGGGCTCTTCTGCGAATTGCAGGACGTCTACGTCGAGGGCCTGGTGCCGGCGGAGACGCTGGGCGACGGCGTCAAGTTCGACAAGGAATTGCAGCGCCTCGTCATCGGCAGCAGCGGGCTCAAGTACGCGGTGGGCGACGGCATCCTGGTCGAGGTGGTCTCCGCCGACCCGGCCCGCCGCCGCATCACGCTCTCGCTGGCGCAGAAGGGCGTGGTGCAGACCGACCGCTGGCTGACGCCCGGCGACCTCGCCGCTACGGCGTCGTCGAAGCCGCGCCGCCCGGCGCCGAAGCCGCCTGCGCAGCAGACGCATCGGCCTCCGCGCGGGTCACCGCCTGCCCAGAAGCCTCGTCATAAAGGAAGACGAGGCGGCGGTCGATGAAGACGCGGAAGTAGGCGGGCCAGCCGACGCGGACCTCGCCCGCCTTCACCTCGTCGCGCGAGGCGAGCCGCACTTCGCCGCCGAGCGCCACCGGGAAGAGGTGCAGGCGCCCCGCGCAGTGGATGACCTCTCCATGGTCGGTGGTGACCTTCTTCGCCATGCGCTGGCTGTATCCGAATCGCACTCTGC
>JAYWAJ010000002.1:0-2998 GCA_043782525.1 Deltaproteobacteria bacterium
ACCAGCGGCAACGCGCAGGGTCCGGACCGCGGCACCCAGTACCGCTCGGCCATCTATACCTTTGGACCCGAGCAGCAGAAGCAGGCGCTCGCAGCGCGGGACGAAGCCCAGCAGGGGCTGCGCGACCGGATCACGACGGAGATCGCGCCCGCCGGACCGTTCTGGATCGCCGAGAGCTACCACCAGCAGTGGGACGAGAAGCACGGGGCGCTCTCCTGTCCGCTGCCGCATCGGGCACACAACAAGTAGCTGGGCGCTGCCTTGCCGATGGGCGCCGGGCCGCCCAGATTTGAACGATGCAACTCGGCAACGAAGGCGACGACCGCAGCAATGTCGAAGACAAGCGCGGCTTCCAGGTAGGCGGCATCCACCTCGGCCTGGGCGGACTGCTCATCGTCGGCGTGCTCAGCCTCGTCTTCCGCACCAACCTCTTCTCGGTGGTGGAGGGCCAGGGCCAGACCGGCGCCCCCGTCGAGCAGACCGGCCCGCAAGTGGACCAGCGCAAGCAGGGGGAGCAGGGGCTCGAGAAAGTCGCCGTCGGGTCGTTCAACGACGTGCAGAAGACCTGGACCGAGACCCTGAAGAGCTACCACCCCGCCAAGATGGTCCTCTTCTGGGACGAGACCCAGTCGGGCTGCGGCGGGGCGCAGTCGGCGATGGGGCCGTTCTATTGCCCGGCTGACGAGCGCGTCTACCTCGACCTCGGCTTCTACAAGGAGCTGGCGACGCGCTTCGGCGCGCCCGGCGACTTCGCGCAGGCGTACGTGGTCGCGCACGAGGTGGGCCACCACGTGCAGAAGCTGATGGGCATCAGCGGCAAGGTGGAGCAGGCGCAGCAGCGCAACCCCTCCGCGCGCAACGCGCTCTCGGTCAAGCTGGAGCTGCAGGCCGACTGCTTCGCCGGCGTCTGGGGGCACTCGGCGGCGCAGCGCAAGCTGCTCGACCCGGGCGACGTCGATCAGGGCCTGCGCGCGGCCGCCTCGGTGGGCGACGATCGCATCCAGAAGATGGCCGGCCGCCGCGTCTCCCCCGAGAGCTTCACCCACGGCTCGGCGGAGCAGCGCAGCAGCTGGTTCAAGCGCGGCCTCGACAAGGGCGACGCGGCCGCCTGCGACACCTTCGCGCAGTGAGCGGCGGGCCCGTCGCCACTTGACGCGCGGGCTGTGATAACCGGTGCCCGTGCTGCCGGACCCAGAGCTCGTTCCCGCCGACGTGAAAGCGGTGCTGCGCGGGCTGCGCGCCGCCAGCAAGCAGGCCTGGCTCGCGGGCGGCGCGGTGCGCGACCTGGTGCGGCAGGCGGAAGGGCTCTACCGCGGTGCGCCTCCGGAGGACTTCGACGTCGCCACCGACGCGCTGCCCGAACAGGTGGCGCAGCTCTTCCCGCGGGTGATCCCGACCGGCATCCAGCACGGCACCGTCACCGTGCTCTCCGGCGAGCACAAGGTCGAGGTGACGACTTTCAGGGGCGAGGGCCCGTATCTCGACGGCCGGCGGCCCAGCGCGGTGACCTTCCTCGGCGAGATCGAGGGCGATCTCGCCCGCCGCGACTTCACCGTCAACGCCATGGCCTGGGATCCGCTCGCAGGCGCCTTGCGCGATCCCTTCGGCGGCGTGGCCGATCTGAAGCGGCATCTCCTGCGCGCGGTCGGCGACCCCCTGCTGCGCTTTCGCGAGGACGGCCTGCGCCCGCTGCGGGCGGTGCGCTTCGCCTGCACCCTGCGGCTCGCGCTCGATCCGCGGACCCGGCGGGCGATTCCGCAGGCGCTCGACGTCTTCGACCAGGTGGCGCAGGAGCGGGTGCGGGACGAGCTCACCAAGCTGCTCGTCCGCGGCGCGCCGCCGAGCCGCGGGCTGCGCCTGCTGCTCTCCACCGGTCTGCTCGGGCGCATCGTGCCGGAGCTGCTCGAGAGCGTCGGCTTCCGGCAGAACCGCTACCACGCGTACGACGTCTGGCGGCACACGCTGCGCTGCGTGGACTTCACGCCCCGGGACCTGACCCTCCGGCTGGCGGCGCTGCTGCATGACGTCGCCAAGCCGCGCAGCGCGGCGCCCAGGGAGGGCGCGCCGGGCGAGCACACTTTCTACGATCACGAGCGCATCGGGGCGCGGCTGGGGTCGGAGATCCTGCTGCGACTCCGGTTTCCCAAGCGCGAGGTGGAGCGGGTGGCGCTGCTCGTGCGCGAGCACAACTGGCACTACCTGCCGGACTGGACCGACGCCACCGTGCGGCGCACGCTCGCCCGCATCGGACCTGCCGAGCTGCCGGCCTTGTGGGGGCTCCGCCGGGCCGATCTGCAAGCGCGCGGGCGGCTGGTCGAGGAAGGCCTCGCCAACCAGGCGCAGGCGGAAGCGCGCTTCGCGCAAGAGCTCTTTCGGGCCAGCGCGCTCAAGGTCTCCGACCTGGCCATCAGCGGGGAGGACGTCATGCGGGAGCTGGCCATCGCCCCGGGCCGCCAGGTCGGCCAGGTGCTCTCGAGGCTGCTCGATCGGGTCCTCGATGACCCGGAATTGAACACCCGGCCGGCGCTTCTGCGACTCCTGCCGGAGGTGTCCCGGCAGTTGTCCACAGGCAATCCACAATGAGGTCCACGGCCCGGGCAGTGCTCCCTGCGCTGCGTTTCCCTCTCACGAATGAAGCTGAATGAACCAATCTCTCAAACGTCTGACCTTCCGAGTGGTTACGATGTCCGGCGGGGACGCTTCGGCGACCCCTGCCCCGCGGAAACCGGACGTCAACGTCCCCACCCAGGAAGGATTGGCCCTGTGGACAGATTGTGGGGTACTCCCCCGGGTGGCGCTGTTCAGCCTCACGGCAAACCGTCACGAGCCGGTGGCCGGGCGCCTTCCCGGGCGGCCGAACGAATGCTAGAATCCAACAGCCGCGAATCTCGCGCCAGCGAAGCGCAACCGGGACGCTCGTCCATGGCCGAACAGGCACCTTCGCCTCACCCTCGCATCCTCTACATCGAGGACAACCCGGAGAGCCGGGCGCTGGTGC
>JAYWAJ010000003.1:0-2996 GCA_043782525.1 Deltaproteobacteria bacterium
CGGCGTGCGAGCTCTCGATCGAAGCCCCTCCGGCAGGGGGCGCCCGGCTCTCGCTCTCGTTCCTTCACTCGCGCTAAGAGGACGTCACCCCATGTCGAAGGCCCGTATCCTGATCGTCGACGACGAAGAGTCGACCCGCGAGCTCTTCGCCGAGCTGCTCCAGCGCTGGGGCTACGACGTCGACCAGACGGCGGACGGCCACGGCGCCCTCAAGCTCGCGACCGAGACCCACCCCGACGTCATCATCAGCGACCTGGTGATGCCCAAGCTCGACGGCCTCGCCCTGGTGCGCGCGCTGCGCGAGGAGCAGCCCGATACGCCGGTGGTCATCATCACCGGCAAGGGGACCATCGACGCCGCGGTGGAAGCCGTCCGCGAGGGCGTCTTCGACTTCGTCGAGAAGCCGCTCGATCCGGCGCGCCTCAAGGTCATCCTCACCCGCGCGCTGGAGAAGAAGCAGACCCTGCACGAGATGCAGGTCCTGCGCCGCCGCCTCGGCCAGGTGGACGCGGGCGTGGGCTTGGTGGGCAGCTCGCCCCCGATGCGCAAGGCGATGGAGCTGGTGGAGAAGGTCGCGCCCTCCAAGGCCAGCGTGGTCATCACCGGGCAGAGCGGCACCGGCAAGGAGATGATCGCCCGGGCCATCCACCAGCTCAGCCCGCGGCGCGACAAGCCCTTCATCGCCATCAACTGCTCGGCGATTCCGGCCACGCTCATCGAGAGCGAGATGTTCGGCCACGAGCGCGGCGCATTCACCGGCGCCGACCAGCGGCGGCTGGGCGCCTGGGAGCTGGCCGACGGGGGCACGCTCTTCCTCGACGAGGTCGGGGAGATCCCGGTGGAGCTGCAGGCCAAGTTCCTCCGCGTCATCGAGGAGGAGCGGCTGCGCCGGCTGGGCGGGAAGAACGAGATCAGCGTCGACGTCCGCGTCGTCTGCGCCACCAACCGCGACCTGAAGGAGGAGATCAAGGCGCAGCGGTTCCGCGAGGACCTCTATTTCCGGCTCAATGTCTTCCATATCAACCTGGCGCCGTTGAAGGAGCGCCGGGACGACATCCCGGTGCTGGTGCAGCACTTCATCGACAAGTTCTCCAAGGAGGGCGGCAAGAAGCTCCAGGGTGTCTCCAGCGCGGCCATGAAGCAGCTCTCGGACTATGCCTGGCCGGGCAACATCCGCGAGCTGCGCAATACGCTGGAGCGCGCCGTCATCCTCTGCGGGGTGGGGCTGATCGAGCCCGAGCACCTGCCGTCGGAGCTGGCGGGCGGAGGAGGGGAGAGCGCCTACCTCAAGCTGCCCTATGGCCTGCCGCTGCGCGAGGTGGAGAAGGAATACATCCTCTCCACCCTGGGGCGCTTGCAGAACAACAAGGCGCGGACGGCCCAGGCGCTCGGGATCAGCGAAAAGACGCTCTATAACAAATTGTATCGCTATTCAGGCCGCGGCCCGCGCAAGGAAGAGGAGTCCTCCGAGGAGGAGGCCATCGATCCGGCCGAAATCAAGGTCACCGGCATCGGATAGAGACGGCACGAATCAAAGCGCACCGCGGAGGCGCGGAGGGCGCTGAGCAAAGGCTTTTTCGTAAAAAAAAATACTCCGCGCCTCCGCGGTGCGCTTTAAAAAGGCCGTTAGTGCGGGATGTGCGCGACCTCGACCCGGTCGCGCCCCGAACGCTTGGCGCGGTAGAGCGCTTCGTCGGCGCGGCGCAGCAGGTCCTCGGCGGCGTCCGGCGAGTCCAGGTCGCCCGCGCTCACCGCCGCCACGCCGATCGACCCACGCACCGGCAGCCCGGCGTGTCCGCTGACTTCCACCAGCCGCTTGCGCAGGCGCTCGGCGAAGAGCGCGCCCTGGCCTTCGTTGGTCTGCGGCAAGAGAACCACGAACTCGTCGCCGCCGTAGCGCGCGGCGAAGTCGGTGTCGCGCAGCTCCTCGCGCACGGCGTCGGCCAGCGCCAGGATGGCGCGGTTGCCGGCGGCGTGGCCGAGCCGGTCGTTGATCTGCTTGAGCCCATCGAGGTCCACCATCGCGCAGGCGAGGTAATGCCCGTAGCGGTGCGCGCGGGCGACCTCCTCCTCGAGCCGCGCATGGAACGACCGGAAGTTGGGCAGGCCGGTGAGCCCGTCGGTCTGGGCCAGCGCGCGGTAGTGCTCCTTCTGCGCCGACAGCTTCAGGGTCCGATCGACCCGCGCCATCAGCTCCTGCTCGGAGAACGGCTTCGCCAGGTAGTCTGCCGCGCCCAGCGAGAGGCCTTGCGACTTGGTCTCCGCGTCGCCTTGCGCCGAGAGGAAGATGACCGGCGTATCCGCCGTCTTGGCGTTGCGCCGCAGGCCGGTGAGCGCGCCAAAGCCGTCCATGCCGGGCAGGAAGAGGTCAAGCAGGACCAGGTCGGGGTTGAGCTCGGCCGCGCGCCGCAGCGCCGTCTCGCCGTCGCCCACCGCGTCGACGTCGTAGCGCGGCCGCAGGAGCTCGGAGAGCACCATCCGCGCGTCCTCGTCGTCTTCGACCACCAGGATGAGCGGGCGCACGCGCTTGCCCGATAACCCCTGGACCACCTCGGCAGGCGGTTGCTCGTCGCGGGTCCGCGGCGCCTTGAGCCGGGCGGCCACCCTGCGCGCGACCTCGTCCGGGGTGCTGCCGGCGTCGTCGGCGCCGGCCTCGATGGCAAAGGCCGCATCATCGGTGAGGACCACGATCGGCCCGTTTGCCTGCGCCAGCTCGCGCATGGCAATCGCCCGCGACAGGTCATCCCCGCCGCAAACGAAGGCCGTGGGCTCGCCCGCACGCTCGCTCAGACCCGCGCGAGCCAATGCGGCGCGAAGCGCCTCAGCCGTCTCTCCCGCCCCTACCACACGGACGTTCACAGTCCCGCCCCCGCACACACTCCACCCACGCCCGCCGGGAACTTAGCGACGAGGACGGCCGGGCGCCAAGCTGTAGGTGTGCTATCGGCGGTGGCCGCCGCGTCCGAATCTCTGTCGGCCGGCGAACACATTGCCCT
>JAYWAJ010000004.1:0-2991 GCA_043782525.1 Deltaproteobacteria bacterium
CGGATTCTTGTCGCCGCGGATGAGGAACTCGTCCTGGTCGCCGGGCGGGTTGCCGCCCAGGTAGTAATGCGCCGCCCCCAGCTGCGCGCCGAGCAGGAAAGCCGCCGCCGCCTCTTCGTTGGTGCACTGCGCGGAGACGGCGATGCCCAGCCCGCCCTTGCCCGAGAGCGGCTTCAAGAGCTCCACCGCCTGCTCGACGGCGAGGCGCGGGCCCACCGACTGCTGGGTGTCGCCCTTCCCCGTCCGCGCCCACTCGACGCGGGCGTCGTTGGTGGCGTGATAGGTGAGCCGGCCTTCGTCGCACATCCAGACCTGGTTGACCTCTTCGTTGCGGCGCGGGAGCAGGCGGTACATGACGTTGCCGCGGCTCTCGCCGTAGACGTTGCAGCCGTTGCTGCAGCCGGTGCAGACGGTCGGGCTCTTGTTGACGAACCAGACGCGCGACTGGAAACGGAAGTCGCGGTTGAGCAAGGCGCCGACGGGGCAGATATCGACGGTATTGCCCGAATACTTGCTGTCGAGCGGCTGGCCGGGGAAGGTCGCGATGAGCGAGTGCGACCCGCGCTGCACCACCGCCAGCTGCGGCTCCTGCGCGACCTCGTCCATGAAGCGGACGCAGCGGGTGCACATGATGCAGCGCTCGGCGTCGTAGACCACCAGGGGGCCGAAGACTTCGCGCTTGGGCTTGTTGAGCTTGTAGGTCCGGATGCGCGACGGCTGGTGGTCGTACTCCATATAGTAATCTTGCAGTTTGCATTCGCCCGATTGGTCGCAGATGGCGCAATCGACCGGGTGATTGATCAAATGGAATTCCATGCAGCCGCGCTGGTTTTCCTTCACCGCCGGCGAGGTGGTGGTGATCTTGAGGCCTTCCTTGACCCGCACCTGGCAGCCGGGCACCAGGCGGCCGGGCGCGTCGCTGGTCTCCACCAGGCACATGCGGCACTGGCCGGCGATGGAGAGCCGCGGGTGGTAGCAGAAATAGGGAATGGCCACGCCGATGCGCCGCGCGGCCTCGATCAGGTTGTCGCGCGGGTCGGCCTCGACCTCGGCGCCGTCGACGAAGACTTTCGTCATTGCTCGACCTCGCCGCCGATCATGTTGATGGAGTCGAAGATGGGGATGAGGTCGGCGATGGCGTGCCCCTGGATGAGGCGCGGCAGCGCCGAGAGGATGGGCAACCCGGGGCCGCGCACCTGGATGGCGTAGGGCTTTCCCCGGCCGTTGCTGACGATATGGAAGCCCAGCTCGCCGTTGGCGCCTTCGGTATAGACATAGACCTCGCCGGCGGGAATGAGCATACCCTCCATGATCAACTTGAAATGGGCCATCACGCCTTCGATCGATCCGAAGACTTCCTTCTTGGGCGGCAGCGCGTAGCGCCAGTCGTCGATGATGATGGGCCCGGGCGGCATCTGCGCGAGGCACTGGGCGATGATCCGGTGCGACTGCCGGATCTCCTCGAGCCGCAGCACGTAGCGGTCGTAGGTGTCGCCGCGGCTCCCGAGCGGGACCTCGAAGTCCATCCGGTCATAGACCGAATAGGGATGGGCTTTACGAACGTCATAATTCACCCCGCAGGCGCGCAGGCAGGGGCCGGTGAAGCCGAAGTCGATGGCCTCCTCGGCCCCGATGACGCCGACGCCGCGGGTGCGGTCGACGAAGATGCGGTTGCGGGTGAGCAGCGTGTCGATCTCGTTGGTCAGCTCGACCACCCGCGGCAGGCAGTCGCGCAGCCGCTGCTCCCAGCCGGGCGGCATGTCGGTGGCGACGCCGCCGATGCGGGTCCACGAAACCGTCACGCGCGCGCCGCACAGCTCGGCGATGCGGTCCCAGAGGAGCTCGCGCGCCTCGATGGCATAAAGGAAGACGGTGAAGGCGCCCAGCTCCAGCCCGATGGCGCCGACGCAGGTGAGGTGATCGCAGATGCGGCTGATCTCGCCGCCCAGGACGCGCAGGTATTCGGCGCGCTCGGTGGGCTTGACGCCGGCGAGCTTCTCGACGCCCATGATGTAGCCGGTGTTGTTCAAGATCGGCGATACATAATTGAGCCGGTCGGTATAGGGCAGCACCTGGTGCCAGGTCGAATTTTCGCTGCTCTTGCTGAAGCCGCGGTGGAGAAAGCCGATCTCCGGAATGGCGTTGACGATGGTCTCGCCGTCGAGCGTCACCGTCAGCCGCACGGTGCCGTGCATGGCCGGGTGCGAAGGGCCGAGGTTGACCGTCATCAGGGAGGACGGCAGCTCGGATTCGAAGGCGAGCGGATCGCCCGTCTGATCTGCGTGCTCAGTCATAGGTGTTGGGATCCACGTTGGAGCGGCCGACGTGCGTCTGGCTCATGGGAACGCCCGCGCCGCCGGGCCCGGGGCCGGGTCCGCGCACGAGATCGGGAAAGTCCAGCTCGGGCACCAGCAGCTGCCGCTTGCGGACCGGATAGTCCTTGCGCAGCGGGTGGCCGACGAACTCCGGATAGAGGAGCAGGCGGGCGAGGTTCGGGTGCCCCTCGAAGACGATGCCCATCATGTCGAAGGTGTAGCGCTCCCACCAGTCGGCGGTGCGGTAGAGCTTGCTTAGGGTCGGGACCTTGACGTCGTCGGAGCGCAGCTCGACGCGGACCCGCAGCGATTTCTTCTGGGTGATCGAATAGAGGTTATAGGCGACCGCATAGCGCGGCTCGGGCTTGGGCGGGTGCTGCGCCGCATAGGCCGTGACTTCGATGGAGGCGATCGAGCCGCCGCCGGTCATCTCGCTCTTGTAGGTCAGCAGATCCAGGCCGACGATCTGCCGCAGGAGCTTCAGGTCGGTCGCCGGGTCGTTGCGCAGGAAGGTCATCACCTCGAGCAGGTGCTCGCGCTTGACGGTGACGACGTCGTCGCCCCGGTGGGTGTTCGACGAGACGACGGCGTCGGGGAACTTCTCCCGCACCAGATCGATGAAGGCCTGTGCCATGGCTATTTCCCGAGGAGCTTGCCGAGGAAGCTCTTCTTCTTG
>JAYWAJ010000005.1:0-2985 GCA_043782525.1 Deltaproteobacteria bacterium
CTGCGGCGGCCTCTTCCAGTACGCGTACTCGGTGTGCAAGGGCGTCGACAAGCTCATCCCGGTGGACATCTACGTCCCCGGCTGCCCGCCGCGCCCCGAAGCGCTGACCGAAGGGCTCTTGCGCGTGCAGGACAAGATCGTCCGCGAGCGCTGGTTCTCCGAGCGGCAGAAGATCGGCCAGACGCGGCCCGGCCTGGGCGTCGACTACAAGGTAACGGCCTGACCATGACCTTCGAGGAGATCCACCAGCGCCTCACCGCGAAGTTTGCGGGAGGAGACGGCTCCGCCGGCGACGGGCTGAGCCCAGAGGGCGCAGCACCCAACGCGCGCATCGGGCCGCTTGCGCCGGCCAACAAGGATCCGTTCGCGGTGGTGCGGGCGGCGGACATCGTCGCCATCTGCCGCTACCTGAAAGACGACCCCGACCTCGCCTTCGACTGCCTGATGAACCTGTCGTCGGTGGACTGGCCGAAGAGGAACCAGATCGAGATCGTCTACCACTTCTGGTCGTACGCGAAGCGCCACAGCTTCATCCTCAAGGTCGCCCTCGACCGCGCGGCGCCGGTTATCGCCTCGCTGGAGAGCGTGTGGAAGGCGGCCGACTGGCTGGAGCGCGAGCAGTTCGACCTGATGGGCGTGCAGTTCGACGGCCACCCCGACCTGCGCCGCATCATGATGCCCGACGACTGGGTCGGCTTCCCGCTGCGCAAGGACTACAAGGAGCAGCCTTCCTGGCACAACATCACCACCACGCGGGAGAACTCGCTCGAGGGCTACGTGCGGCTGGATGAGTTCCGCAAGAAGGTTGCCGAAGCCGCCGCCGCCGAGGCGCCCGCCGCCGATGCGCCCGCCGCCGCCGCCAAGAAGGAAGTGCTCCAGTGAAGCCGCTCGAAATCCCGACCATGGACATGACCAGCAAGGCGGTCATGCGCCGCATCGAGATCTCCGGCGACATGCTGCTCAACATGGGTCCGCAGCACCCGAGCACCCACGGCGTCATCAACTTCCTCGTCCAGACCGACGGCGAGGTGATGAAGCGCGCCATTCCGGAAGTCGGTTACCTGCACCGGAGCCTGGAAAAAATCGGCGAGCGCTGCACCTACAACGGCTACATGCCGTACACCGACCGCGTCGACTACATCACCGCCATGTGCGCCAACCAGGGCTGGGCGATGGCGGTCGAACGGCTCCTCGGCATCGCGGTGCCCAAACGCGCCGAGTACTGCCGCACCATCGCCTGCGAGCTGAACCGCATCTCCAGCCACCTCGTCTCCGCCGGCACCATGGCCATGGACATCGGCGCGGTGACGCCCTTTCCCTACGCGCTGCGGGAGCGCGAGTTCATCAACGACCTCCTCGAAGAGCTGTGCGGCGCCCGGCTCACCTACAACTATCTGCGCATCGGCGGCGTCGCCTTCGACCTGCCCTCCAACTTCGAGGAGAAGCTGGCCAGCTTCCTCGATCACTTCGAGAAGATCCTCGTCGAGTTCAACCGGCTCATCACCTACAACGAGATCTTCATCAAGCGGCTGGCCAACCTCGCGGTCATCCCGGCGGCGATGGCCATCGACTACTGCCTGGTGGGCCCGAACCTGCGCGCCAGCGGCGTCCACTTCGACGTGCGCAAGGACCTGCCCTACTCGGTCTACCCGGAGTTCCAGTTCGACGCGCCGCTCGGCAAGGGCGAGGTCGGCACGGTGGGCGATTCCTGGGACCGCTTCTGGTGCCGCTGCGAGGAGATGCGCCAGAGCTGCCGGATTTTGCGCCAGTGCCTGGCGCAGATCCCCAAGGGCCCGACCATGGCCAAGGTGCCGCGCAAGATCAAGCTGCCGGAGGGCACCGAGGCCTACAGCCGCATCGAGAGCGCACGCGGCGACATGCAGTACTACGTCATCGCCGGCGCGGGAGAGAACGCCTACCGGGTGAAGATCCGCACCGGCAGCTTCACCGCCATGGGCATCATCGACGTGCTCTCGCGCGGGCTGATGATCGCCGACCTGGTGGCGCTCATCGCCTCGCTCGACGTCGTCGCGCCGGAGATCGACCGGTAATGCAATCCTTCCTCGACAGCCTGATCCGCAACGCCGGCTGCGACCCCGCCACCTGGCCGTGGACGCAGTTCGTCTACCTGGCCGCCATGGGCGCGGTCGCCTTCGCCGTCATCAATTTCGCGGCCATCACCGCGGGTATCTTTTCCTGGGCCGAGCGCCGCGTCGCCGCCCGCATGCAGAGCCGCGTCGGCCCCAACCGCGTCGGCCCCGGCGGCTTCCTCCAGTGGGTCGCCGACGCGGTCAAGCTGCTCACCAAGGAAGACCTGGTCCCCGACGAGGCCGACCAGTTCCTCTTCCGCATCGCGCCCTACTTCATGATGGTGGGCTTCGCCTGCGTCTTCGTCTGCCTGCCCTTCTCGCACCGGCTCATCGTCGCCGACATGAACGTCGGCATCTTCTATATCCTCGCCGTCACCGCCCTCATCGTCGTCGGCATCATCATGTCGGGCTGGTCGTCCAACTCGAAGTGGTCGCTCTTCGGCGCCATCCGCAGCGCGGCGCAGATCATCTCGTATGAAATTCCCGCGGGCATGGCCCTGATGATCCCGGTGATGCTGGCGGGGACTTTGAGCACCCAGGGGATCATCCGCGCCCAGGGCGGCTGGCCGTGGCAGTGGTACGTCTTCAACAACCCGGCCGCCATGGTGGCCTTCCTCATCTACTTCATCAGCGCGCTGGCCGAAGGCAACCGCACGCCGTTCGACCTGCCCGAGGCCGAGAGCGAGCTGGTCTCCGGCTACAACACCGAATACTCCGGCATGCGCTTCTCCTACTTCTTCCTCGTCGAGTGGGGGAACATGTGGATCATGTCGGCGCTGGCCTCGACCATGTTCTTCGGCGGCTGGCAGATCCCGGGGCTCTCGCCGGAGCACTTCGACGCGCTCACCGGAGGCGTCGCGGTGCTGGCGGAGGTGGCCTCGCTCGCCATCTTCGC
>JAYWAJ010000006.1:0-2984 GCA_043782525.1 Deltaproteobacteria bacterium
GCGGTCTGCGTGCTGCCCACCGTGCTGGCGGCCAAGTACAACGTGCCCTTCTACTTCGGCGGCACCGCGCTCCTCATCGTGGTCGGCGTCGCCCTCGACACCGTGCAGCAGATCGAGAGCCACCTCATCACCCGGCACTACGAAGGCTTTACCGGACCGCGCGGTCCCCGCATCCGCGGCCGCACCGGCACGGGCATGGGCCAGACCGCCGCCAGCGTCTAGGGGGAGAGGAGCGAAGCCGTGAATCTCATCTTCCTGGGGCCGCCGGGAGCAGGAAAAGGCACGCAGGCGAAGCGGCTCATCGCGCGCTTCGGGCTGCCGCAGCTCTCCACCGGCGACATCCTGCGCAAGGCGGTGGCCGACGGAACCGCGCTGGGCCGGCAGGCCAAGGCGCTGATGGACGCGGGCAAGCTGGTGCCCGACGACATCGTCAACGGCATCGTCGACGAGGCGCTGGCGAGCCCGTTGGCGCAGAAGGGCTTCCTGCTCGACGGCTTTCCGCGCACGGTTCCGCAGGCGGAGGCGCTCGACCAGATGCTGGCCAGGCGCGGGCGGAAGATCGAGCACGTCGTCTCCATCGAGGTGCCGACCGACGTCCTCGTCGACCGGCTGGCGGGCCGGCAGACCTGCCCGCAGTGCCAGACCTCCTACGGCAAGGATTCGCCGCCGGCCAATCCCGGCCACTGCGACCGGGACGGCGAGGAGCTCATCGTCCGCCCCGACGACCAGCCCGAGCGCGTCCGCCAGCGGATGCTCGAGTACGAGAGCAAGACCGCCCAGCTGACCGGTTATTACAAGGCGCGGGGCGTGGTGCGGGCGGTGGACGGAGTGGGCAGCGTGGACGACGTGGAGAAGCGCATCGTCGGCGCGCTCAAATAGATGGGCGGCGGAATCGAGCTGAAGACGGCGGACGAGATCGCCTACATGCGCGAGGCCGCGCTCATCGTCTACGAGGCGCTCGAGGCGATGCAGAAGGCGGTGGCGCCCGGCATCACCCTCGAAGAGCTCGACGCCATCGGCGAGCGGGAGACCTTGAAGCGCGGCGCCGTCTGCGCCTTCAAGGGGCTCTACGGCTTTCCCAAGAACGTCTGCATCTCGGTGAACGAGCAGGTGGTGCACGGCATCCCCACGCGCCGCAAGCTGGTCGAGGGAGACCTGGTCAAGCTCGACTACGGCGTCATCAAGCGCGGCTTCTACGGCGACAGCGCCCGGACGGTTCAGGTCGGAAAAGTGAGCGCCGAGGCGGCCAGGCTGGTCGAGGAGACGCGGCTCGCGCTCGAGGCCGGCATCGCGGCGATGGTGCCGGGCAACCGCATCAGCGACATCGGCACCGCCATCGAGGCGCACGCCGCGCCCTTCGGCTTCGGCATCGTCCGCGACTACGTCGGCCACGGCATCGGCAAGAAGCTGCACGAGGACCCCCAAGTGCCCAACTACGGCCCGGCCCTCTGGTCGCGCGGCCAGCCCAACCCGCGGCTGCGCTCCGGCATGGTGCTGGCCATCGAGCCGATGATCAACCTCGGCACCCACGAAGTCGACGTGCTCCCCGACGGCTGGACGGTGGTCACCCGCGACGGGAAGCTGTCCTCGCACTGGGAGCACACCATCGCCGTCACCGACGACGGCCCCAAGGTCCTCAGCCGCCCATGATCCTCTCGCTCCTCGCCGCCGCGCACCTCTACCTGCTCCCCTGGAAGATGCTCTTCATGCTCCCCGCCGCGTCCGAGAAGTCCTGCGCGGTGACCTCGCTGCGCTACGGGCCGGCCGACGGAAGCTGGGAGAGCGGGTCGAACCCGCCGGCGCAGGGCTGCGAGTTCCGCGTCTCGGCGATGCCCGGGCACCTGCTCTCCGCCTGGGCCGACCTGCCTCCGAAGCCCGCGGGCGAGGTCGAGGTGACTTACACCGCGCAGGGCGCCGCCCAGCCGCAGACCGTGACCGTCAAGGCGGAGAAGTTCGCGCCGGGCGCGGCGCAGGGCGCGGACTTTTCGGCGAAGGCCGCCAAGGCCGGAAAGAGCGTCCGGGTCGAGTTGTCCAACAAGTCGGAGCGCCCCGTTCTCGTCGGCGACGCGACCGCCGCGCGCAGCCGGCCGAAGGACGATTGCGTCGGCCCCGGCCCGGCCGCCGTGCTCCAGCCGGGCGAGACCCTGGTCGACCAGCGGCCAGGCATCGTCTCGCCGTCGATGAGGGTCTTTGTCTCCGTCTTTACCGGCGAGAAGCAGTGCAAATGGGTCGAAGTGGCCCGCAAGCCGTAGCTGCTTGACATCAGCCGGCGGCGCTGCTATTAGCCGCCTCCCTTCGCTCCGGGGTGGCCCCAGCAGCGCGAGCTGCAGTCGGGGTTCGGAGCGAAAGGAAAGCGATTCTGGGTTGGTTTTTCCTTCGGCGGAGGAAGCCGTGAAGGTCCGTGCTTCGGTGAAGAAGATTTGCGTGAAGTGCAAGGTCATCCGCCGCAAGGGCGTGGTGCGCGTGATCTGCGCCGCCAATCCCCGCCACAAGCAGCGGCAAGGTTAAGGAGCACGAGCGATGGCGCGTCTGGCTGGAGTCGATCTTCCCCGCGAGAAGCAGATCCAGATCTCGCTGCAGTACCTCTACGGAATCGGCAGCACGAGCGCGAAGAAGATCTGCGCCACGGCCCAGCTCGATCCGACCAAGCGGGTCAAGGACCTCACTGAAGACGAGATCCACCGCATCCGCGAGACCCTCGAGCAGGGCTACAAGGTCGAAGGCGACCTGCGCCGCGAGACCTCGCTCAACATCAAGCGCCTGATGGATCTCGGCTGCTACCGCGGCCTGCGTCACCGCAAGGGCCTGCCGGTCCGCGGCCAGCGCACCCACACCAACGCCCGCACCCGCAAGGGCCCGAAGCGCGGCATCGTCCGGCGCGCTGCGGCGCCCGCGGCGAAGTAAGCGAGGAACGACACCATGGCCGAAGAACAGAAGCCGCCCGCCGCCGCCCCGACCGCCGCGCCTGCCGCCGCCGGCGCCCC
>JAYWAJ010000007.1:0-7848 GCA_043782525.1 Deltaproteobacteria bacterium
GCGCTCGCCCAGCATAGTGGGCGCATGACCCCTCCCGCCCGCAGCGCAGGCTACGCCCACCCTCCAGAAACCCTCCGCCTCGGCGACCTCGAGGTGCAGCGCCTCGGCTTCGGCGCGATGCGCCTCCCCGGCAAGGACGTCTGGGGAGAGCCTGACGATCGTCAGGGCGCCCTCAAGCTTCTCCGCCGGGCGGTAGAGCTGGGCATCAACTTCATCGACACGGCCTGGTACTACGGCCCCTTCGTCGCAAACCAGCTGATCGCCGAGGCGCTCCATCCGTACCCGCGCGGCCTGGTCATCGCCACCAAGCTCGGCGGCAAGCGGCTCCCCAACAAGGGCTGGGCGCCGGCCGCTCGCCCCGAGGAGCTTCGCAAGGGCGCCGAGGACGACCTGCGCACGCTGCGCCTGGAACGGCTCGACCTGGTGCACCTGCGCTACATGCCCGGCGCACGGGTGCCGCTGATGGAGTCGTTCGACGCGCTGGTGGCGATGCAGGCCGAGGGCAAGATCCGCCACCTGGCCTTGAGCAACGTGGGCGCGAAGGAGATCGAGCAGGTGTTGAAGCGCGCGCCCATCGTCGCCGTGCAGAACATGTTCAACGTCTCCGGCGGCGGCGGGAATCTGGCCAAGGTCTCCCACGCCGAGGTCGAGGCACCCGAGGCGGTGCTCGAACTCTGCGCGGCGCGGGGCCTCGCCTACCTGCCCTTCTTCCCGCTGGCGGTGGGCAATGTCGGCAAGCAGAAGCCGGTCCTGGCGGCGATCGCGGAGAAGCACGGCGCCTCGCCCGCGCAGATCGCGCTGGCCTGGCTCCTGGCGCGCTCGCCGGTCATGCTGCCGATCCCGGGCACCAGCTCGCTCGCGCACCTGGAGGAGAACTGGGACGCGCGGAGGATCGCGCTCTCGCCGGAGGAGGTGGCGGCGATCGGGCTGGGGTGAGGGACGGAGCCGCTGACGGATCTCGACGAGCATCGCCAGAGCCTGGGAGGACCCCATCACAGTTCCGGCAGCGGATGCCAGCGGCCACCTTCGCCAGCCGGTGATCGGCGCCGCGACGCCTCCGCGGCCCCGCTCGACCAAGCCAGTTGACTCCGGGCCCGCGTCAGGCCAACGTTGCGGCATGGTCTTTGCGTCTGGCCTCCTGCACGTCGATTCGAACGAGGACGGAAAGGTCTTGCGTCAGCGCTGGACCGGCAGGGCGAACGAACTCAAGCCCACCGCTGCCCTCGACGGCTACTTCGCGCCCGTCATCGAGCGCGCCCGCGCTGGCGGCCTGACCATCGAGCATCGCTTCGAGAAGCTCGAATACTTCAACTCTGCGTTCATTTCCTGGGTCATCCAACACTTGCGACGAACGCTCGAGGTCGAGGTGAAGACGATCATTTACTTCGAGCCGAAGAGCAACATGCACCGCTCCAGCTTCGACGCTCTGCGGCTCCTCCAGGGCGAAAATCCATGGCTCCAGGTGCTGGAGGCGCACTCCGCGCCATGAAGACGCCGCCGCTTTCGCTCGCGCTCTCCTTCTCGCTTCAGGGCGACATCAGCGCGATCGTGGAGGCGCAGCAGAAGGTCGGTCGCTTCGTGAAGGCACAGCTTGGCGAGGCCGAGGCCGAGGCCATGGAGATGGTCGCCGCCGAGCTGCTCGAGAACGCGGTCAAGCACGGCCAGCCCGACCCGAGCGGCATCGAGCTGGTGGTCGAGGGCGAGGCGCGCTTCATCGAGGTGATCAGCAGCGTGCGCCAGGAGGATCTCGCGCCCATCGAGGAGCGGGTCCAATGGCTCGCGGCGCAGGGCGATCCGCAGAAAGCGTGGATGCGCGCGCTCTCCGAGGTCTTCGCGCGCGGCGAATTCGGCCTCGGGCTCGCGCGTATCGCCAGTGAGGGCGGCTGCCGCATCTCGCTGCGGATGGTCTCGCCCGGCAGGCTCGCGGTCCGGGCCTATCGCGCGGGGTAGCCCAGCGCATCCTCACGCCTGGTGATCTGAGGACCCACCTCCGTCAGGGTGCTCACACCCTATCCAAAGATTCGCCGGAAGGCTTTGCGCGGCTCGGCCAGGGCTTGCAAGAAGAGCGGCACCAGCCGCGTCCGCGCTCTTCCGCCTTCGACCCGCACCAGCCGCTTGTCGAACGGGTCAGGCCACTCGACCTGCGCCTCTGACTTGCCCTCATAGCGGAAATCATCGGCCTTGCCCGCGCCGTGATTGCGCACCACCTCGGGCAGGCCGCAGCGGGCCGGGTCGACCTGGAAGGCGACGATGCCGTTGAAGAACTGGATGCCGAAGACGTGCTGAAAGAGGTCGAGGCTGGCCTGGTTCCGGCTCCTGGGAAAGCGGTTCTCGAAAGTACCGAACTGGCGCGCGACCAGGCAGTCGGTGGCGGCCTTGCAATAGCTGAGGAAGGAGTGCGCGCCGTGCCTGCGAAAGTCGGTCATGAAGCTGGTGGCGGTGTCCTCGACGACGATCAAGCAGCTCTTCTTCGCCACCCGCAGGGCCTCTTCCACGGTGACGATCTGCTGGAACGACTGGTGCCCGCCGTCGTCGAGCAAGACGTCGAAAGCGCCCACCCGCGCGAGGAGTTCCCGCCAGAAGAGCGGATCGCCCTGATCGCCGATCTCGATCTCGAAGCCGGCGTCCCTCCAGCGTGCGGCCGCGGGGTTGAGGTCGACGCCGACGATGCGGGCGCGCGGGCCCAGGAAGGCGCGCCACATGAAGAGCGACCCGCCGTCGAGCACGCCGGTCTCGATGAAGACGCAGTCGGTCCCGCGCAGGTGCTCGAAGAGCCTGGCGTAGACGGGGAAGTAGGTGGTGATCTTGAGTGAAGGCTCGGGCGAGCTCTTCCAGCACTCCAGCAACTCCCTGAGCGATTCCTCGAAGGCCACGCTACCGCGCCCGGGGCGGCTCGACGTCGTAGAGCCCGGCCACCTTGGCGCGCAGGCGCACCAGCGCGAGCACCGTATCGCAGGTGGGGGTGGGCAGCCCGACGAGGCGACCCATCTCCACCACGGCGCCGAGGAGCGCGTCGATCTCCATGGGGCGGCCGCGCTCCAGGTCGATGAGCGTCGAGGGCTTGTGCACGCCCACCTCGACCGCGCCGGCGATGCGCGCGTCGACGTCGAGCGGGAACTTCACGCCCAGCTTCTCGGCGACCGCCTGGCCTTCCAGCATCATGGTCCGCGACACCGCACGCGTGCCCTCGTCGGCGGTGACCCGCTCGAGCCCGGCCATGGTCAGCGAGCAGATCATGTTGAAGGAGAGGTTGCCCCACAGCTTGACCCAGAGGTTGTCGCGGATGCGCGGCCGCACCGGGCAGCGAAGGCCCGCCTTGATCATCGCCTGCGAGAACGCCTGGGCGCGTTCGGATTTCGATCCGTCGGGCTCGCCGATGTCGAAGCGGTTCGAGTATTTGTGCTCGATGACGCCGGGCTCGACCACCTCGGTGGCCGGATAGACGATGCAGCCGATCACGCGGCTGGGCGGGAGCTTCTCCCAGAGCACGCCGCCGGGATCGACGGCCTTGACCCGCGTGCCCTCGTAGGGCCCGGCCAGCCGGTAGAAGTACCACCAGGGAACGCCGTTGATGGCGGGCACCAGCGCGGTCTTCGCTCCCAGGAGCGGCTGGACGCCGTCGGCGATGGAGGGGAGGCTGTGCGCCTTGACGCTGAGGATGACGAAGTCCTGCGGGCCGGCCTCGCGCGGGTCGGCGGTGCAGCGCGGGTGCACGGTCGAGGTCTTTCCTTCCTCGATCAGCTGGAGCCCGTTTTTCTGCATCGCCTCGAGGTGCGGGCCGCGGGCGACCAGCGTCACCTCTTCGCCCGCGAGCGCGAGCTTCGCGCCCAGGTACCCGCCGATGGCGCCGGCGCCGTAGACGCAGATCTTCATCCGGCCAGCCCCAGCTTGGCGGCCAGCCCGATGCGGGTGAGCTTGCCGGTCGCGCCCTTCGGGATCTCCGCCACGAAGAGGATCTTCCGCGGCACCTTGTAGTCGGCCAGCTTCTTTTCGGCGAACTCGCGCAGCTCGCGCTCGGTGCAGGTCTGGCCTTCGCGCAGCACTACCGCCGCCGCGACTTCTTCGCCGAGCTTGTCGTGCGGCATGGCGAAGGTCACGCACTGCTGGACCGCCGGGTGATCCATGAGCACCGTGTCCACCTCGAGGGGCGAGATCTTCTCGCCGCCGCGGTTGATCAGCTCCTTGAGCCGGCCGGTCAGGCGCAGGTACCCGTCGTGGTCGATCACGCCCTGGTCTCCGGTGCGGAACCAGCCGTTGGTGAAGGCCTTGGCGTTCGCCTCGGGATTTGCCTCGTAGCCGCTGGTGACGTTGGGGCCCTTGATGACGATCTCGCCCGTTTCGCCCGGCGCCAGCAGGGTTCCCTGCTCGTCCATGATGGCGATCTCGGGACCGGCCGCGATGCCGACGCTGCCGGGGTGGCGCGGCGCGGGCGGCAAGGGATTGCTCGCCATCTGGTGGGCGGCCTCCGTCATGCCATAGCTCTCGAGCACCGGCGCGCGGAAGGTCGTCTCCAGCTCGGCCATCACCTGGGGCGGCAGCGAGGACGACGAGGAGCGGATGAAGCGCAGCTTGCTGCGCGCGACGATCTCCTGGTTGCGGCTCGCCCGCGAGAGGAGCGCCTGGTGCATGGTCGGCACCGCCGTGTACCAGGTGGGCTTCACCTCGTCGAGCCAGGCGAAGAACTTGAGCGCATTGAAGCCCGGCGCGCACCAGACCTGCGCGCCGGCGGCGAGCGACGAGAGCGTCGCCGCCATCAGGCCATGGATGTGGAAGAGCGGCATGATGTTGAGGCAGATGTCGCCGGGCGTGAGCTGCAGCGTCTTGACGATGTGCCGCGCCGTGGCCAGGACGTTGCGCTGCAGGAGCGGGACGATCTTGGGCCGCGAGGTGGTGCCCGAAGTGTGGAGCACGAGCGCGGTGTCCTCGCCCGCGCCCATGCCCAGCCGCGCCGGGGCCGAGGCGCGCTTCCCGGCCAGCGGCTTGAGCACGAAGACCCCGGCACCCTGCTCGCGCTGCGGCAAGAGCTCGATGAGCGGGACGCCGAGCTTGTGAGCCACCTCGCGGGCGGCCGACGTCGAGCCCGACTCGACGATGAGCGCCTTGGCTTTCAGATCGGTGAGGTAGAACTCGAACTCCTCGGCGCGGTAGGCGGGATTGAGCGGCGCGGTGGTGGCGCCGGCGGCGATGGTGACGAAGGCCGCCGCCATCTCCGGGCCGTTGGGCAGCACGATGGCGACCCGATCGTTGCGTCCGACGCCGAGCGAATTCAGGCTCTCGACCGTCCTCTGCGCCAGTGCGCGCAACCCTTGGTAGCGGAGCGGAGCGACGCCTTCGGGAGCCCCGATGGCGATGGCGTCATCCTCTCCGACCTCGAGCAGCTTTGCGATCGACTCCGGTTCAGGCATGTACGCGGCTCTCCTCGGGTCAGAAGCGGGTGATGCCCATGGCATCGGGGATGAGCGTGGAGCTGAGCGCCCGCGTGCGCGCCGGCTTGAGGACCAGGATCGCGAGCGCCGCGGCAGCGAAGTTGAGCGCGGCGGAGGCGATGAAGACCGCGCCCCAGCCGTTGCGTTGGGAGAGGACGCTGGAGAAGGGGACCAGCAGCGCGGCGGTGCCCTTGGCGGTGTAGAGCAAGCCGTAGATGGTGGTGCAGTACTTCTTCCCGTAGATGTCCGCGCAGGTGGCGGGGAAGAGGCTGTAGATCTCGCCCCAGGCGAAGAAGACCAGGCCGGAGAGCACCACGAACAGCGTCGGGCTGGCCGCGAACTTGAGCAGGGCGAGGATGCCGATTCCCTCGAGGAGGAAGGCGCCGAACATGGTGTTCTCGCGCCCGAGGTGATCGGAGACCCAGCCGAAGAACGGGCGGGTGATCCCGTTCATGATGCGGTCGATGGTGAGCGCGAACGAGAGCGCCGGCAAGGTGATGCCCAGGAGCGAAACCGGGATGTCCGCGACCTTGAAGTCCTTGGCAATGGGAGCGAGCTGCGCCACCGCCATCAGGCCTCCGGTCGCGACCATGACGAACATCGCGTACATGATCCAGAACATGCCCGTCTTGAGAGCTTCCTGCGGGCGGTAGTCCCGCGCGCTCTGCTGCACGCGGCGCGCGGCGGCCACCGCCGGCACCTCTCCCGGCCGCGGGGCGCGCAGGAAGAGGGCGAAGACCATCACGCACAAGCCCTGGACGATGCCGAACTTGAGGAACGCGCTCTCGTATCCCGAGGCCTTGATCATGTTGGCGATGGGGACCACGGTGAGCGCCGATCCGGCGCCGAACCCCGCTGCGGTCAGGCCGGCAGCCAGGCCGCGCCGGTCGGTGAACCACTTGAGCGAGTTGCCCACCGACGTTCCGTAGACCGCGCCCGCGCCCGTGCCGCCGATCGCTGCCGCGGTGTAGAAGCCGGCGAGCGAGGTCGCCTGGGCGTTCATCACCCAGGAGATTCCGACCAGGAGTCCGCCGCCGAGCACCACCAGGCGTGGGCCGAAGCGGTCGACGAGATAGCCCTCGAAGGGCACCAGCCAGGTCTCGGTGACGACGAAGATGGTGAAGGCCACCTGGATGGCGGTGCGCCCCCAATGGAACTTCTGGTCGATGGGGTTGACGAACAGCGTCCAGCCGTACTGCAGGTTGGCGATCATCACCATGCAGAGCACGCCGAAGACGAGCTGCCGCCAGCGGCCTGGGGAAGGCTGGATTGCTCCCAACGCTTGATCCAAGGGGACTCTCCGGCTGGTTGAGGAGTGCGGCTAGAAGGGGAACTCGTCGCTCTGGGCCCGCAGCGCGGTCACCGCGGCCAGGTTGACGATGTCGGAAACGCTCGCGCCCATTTGCAGCACGTTGACCGGCTTGTTCATGCCGAGAAGGACCGGCCCGATCACCTCCGCGCCACCCAACCTCCAGAGCAACTTGTATCCGATGTTGGCCGCGTTCAGATCGGGAAAGACGAAGACGTTGGCTTCCTCGGTGAGGCGCGAGAAGGGGAAGGTCTCGTGCGCCTCGGCCGGCAGCACGGCGGCATCCACCTGCATCTCGCCGTCGAGCTCGAGATCGGGGCGCCGCTCGCGGGCGATCTCGACCGCCCGGCGCACTTTGGCGGGGCTGGGTCCGGGAGCGCTGCCGAAGTTCGAGTAGCTGAGCATCGCCACCCGGGGCTTGACGTCGAAGTACCGGGCGAGATCGGCGGTGTGGATGGCGATCTCGGCCAGCTCCTCGGAGGTGGGGTCGACGTTCACGGTGCAGTCGGCGAAGAACTTGAAGTCGTTCTTGAGCACCACGATGTAGACGCCACCCGCCCTGCGCCCCTCGCGGCTGCGGATGATCTCGAGCGGCGCGCGCACCGCCTCGGGGTAGCTCATGGTCAGGCCGGTGACCATCCCCTCGGCGGCGCCCTCGCGCACCATCATCGCGCCGTAGTAGTTGCGCGTGCGCATGCGCTTGCGGGCCTCGCGCAGCGTGACGCCGCGGCGGCCGCGCAGCTCGAGGTACCTCTCCACGTAGGTCTCGAACTCGGGCGTGTCGTCGGGCTGCAGGATGGTGATGTCCTTGAGCTCGGTGAAGTGGTGCTCCTCGATGGTGCGGCGGATGACCTCCCGCTCGCCGAGCAGCACCGGCTCGCAGATGCCGTCCTCGCGGAGGATCTGCGCCGCCTGCAGGATCCGGGTCTGGTTTCCCTCGGCGAGGACGATGCGCGCGGTCTTCTTGCGCGCCTTGTTGAAGATGACCCCCATCACCTCGTGGCTGCGGCTCTGGCGCTTGCGCAGCGCCTCGCGGTAGGCCGGGATGTCCACGTGGGTGCGCGCGACCCCGCCTTCCATGGCCGCCTGCGCGACGGCGGGCGCGACCCAGAG
>JAYWAJ010000008.1:0-7846 GCA_043782525.1 Deltaproteobacteria bacterium
GGCTCGAAGCCATCGAGCGCGAGCTGCGCGCCACCGCCGATTTCCGCGAGCAGCTCCTCGCCATCGTCGGACACGATCTGCGCAACCCGCTCGGAGCCATCGTCATGGCCGCCGGAATCCTGCTGCACAACGGCAACCTCGGCGAATCCGACGGGCGGCTGGTGGCGCGCATCATCAACAGCAGCCAGCGGATGACCCGGATGATCACCGAGCTGCGCGATTTCACCCGCGCCCGCTTGGGAGGTGGCCTTCCCCTCTTCGTCAAGCCGGTCGACCTGGCCGAGGTCTGCCGCAACGTCGTCGGGGAACTGGAGCTCAACACCACTCTGTCCCTGCGCTGCGAGTTCGCCGGCGACCTGCAGGGCACCTGGGATGGCGATCGCCTCTATCAATTGATCTCCAACCTCACCGGCAACGCCATTGACTATGCGACCCCGGGAACACCCATCCTCGTCTCGGCGCGCGTCGACGGTGGGGAAGTGGTCGCCGAGGTCGCCAACCAGGGCGTTCCGATTGCGGCGGAGGTGCTGCCCCGCATCTTCGAGCCGTTCCACCGGGGCACCCGGGAAGAGAAGGCCGCGGGTGTCACCCACCTCGGACTGGGCCTCTACATCGCCAGCCAGATCGCGCTCGCGCACGGCGGAACGCTCGCGGTCCGATCCGCGGCAGGCACCACCACCTTCGTCCTGCGGCTGCCGCGGGGCCCCTCCGCCGGTAGCGCGGCGGACTGAACCGCCGCAATCTTCTTCCCGGTTACGCTGGGCGAAAGCAGGAGGAGTCTCTGCCGCTGGATCCGAAGAACAGTCCCGAGCGCGCCTCGACCAACGACAGCCTCGACGAGGAGCGCGCCAAGACCGACCGGCAGCTGGAGGAGAAGCGCGCCGTCGTCGAGGCGGACGCGGACGACGTGGTCCGCGACGCGAGGAAGCGGGCCGACGCCGTCTTGCAGGCGGCGCGGGAAGCCGCCGACCATCCGCTCGAGCACGGCGGCGAGACCGTGCAGCAGGAACGCGCGCGGGGCGACGCCGCCGTCGTCTCGGAGCGCGCCACCGAGGATCAGGCGCTGGTGCGGGAACGCCTCGCCAGCCGGGGAGGCCTCGAGGAGCTCTTCAAGCTGGAGCGGGACAGCACCGACCTGCACCTCCTCACCGAGCGGGCCCGCTCCGACGAGGACGTGAGCACGCGGGACACCTTCCTCGCCATGGTCTGCCACGACCTGCGGACCATGCTGGCCGGCGTCCTCCTCTCCGCCGACCTGCTGGTGAAGGAGGAAGCGCCGGAGACGGGCGGCAAGGTCCGGGAGCGCGCCGAGCGGATCCAGCGGCTGACCCGGCGCATGAGCCGGCTGGTCGGAGACCTGGTCGACGTGGCGACCATCGAGACCGGGCGCCCGCTGGTGCTGCCGGAAGACGGAGATCTGGAGCGCTTGCTGCGCGAGGCGGACGAGGGCCTGCATGCGGTGGCGGCCTCGAAGCAGATCGCCTTCACCACCGAAGTGGTCGGGCAGCCGCGGCTGGCCGCCTTCGATCATGGACGCATCCTCCAAGTGCTGGGCAATCTCATCAGCAACGCCATCAAGTTCACGCCGGAGGGGGGCCGCATCGCCCTGCGCGTCGAAAAGCAGGGCGAGGCGGTCCGGTTCGCGGTGCGGGACACCGGGGCCGGCATTCCCCCCGACAAGCTGGAGGCAATCTTCGAGCGCTTCTGGCAGGTCAACCATAAAGACCGGCGCGGGCTGGGCCTCGGGCTCTACATCTCGAAGTGCATCGTCGAGGGGCACGGCGGGCGCATCTGGGCGGAGAGCACGCCCGGCAAGGGAGCGACCGTGTCGTTCATGCTGCCCGCCGCCGGAGCAGCGCGCTCCCCGCACCGTGCGGACCCGCCGGCCTGAAGGCGATCAGCTGCGTGGGCGGCCGCGGGACGGCAGGGCCGCCGCCGGCGAGCTCCGGTGCGCCGCGTGCCAGGCTTCGAGGGCGACCACCAGCCGGGTGAGCAGCGACGCCAGCTGGCGACGCTCCGGGGGCGGAAAGCCGCGCAAGGCCTGGACCAGGGCGCGCTGCTGCAGGGCCGCCGCCGAGCGCGAGAGCGTGCGGCCGCGCAGCGTGAGCCGCAGCTCGACGCGCCGGCCGTCGCCCTGCGCGGCGTGGCGGCTGAGCAGTCCGCCCCGCAGCGCCTTCTGCACCAGCCGGCTGGCGCGCGACGGATGCAGCGAGAGCCGCAGGGCCAGCTCGCCCACGGTGACCAGGCCCCCCGCATCGACGGCCCCGAGGACGGTGAGCAGCCGCGGCGTCGCCGCACCCGCCGGGCGCACCGGAGCGGGCCGGGCCACCCCGGCGAGCCGCACCAGCGCTGCTTCGATCTGCTGCAGGTCGAGGATCATGAGCCACGGTGGCCCAGATTCATGCGCAGGGCAACTGATTGCTATTGGCAATCATGTGCCAGTAGCACAGAAAAGCGCATCGGCCGGGTGGGCCGGGGTGGGCCTCCTCACACCGGCACTGGGTCGGAGGCAGCACGGAGGTTGATCCGCGGCCGGCGGCTTTCCGCACCCATTTCCATGCGCGCTTCACTCTGTGTGAACCGGTCGCGTCCGCTGCAAGGGTGCAAGCGCTCGTTCACCGCGGAGGCGCGTGCAGGTGGGAGCCCGCCGGATGCGCGTCTGTAGGCTCCGGTAAGCACCGGAGTTTTCTCTCAGGCGAATCCTTGACAGGCAGGCCCTTGGATAGTTGAACCGTTAGCAGGCCCTCCTGCTCCGCGAGCGAACATGCACCCGTTCAACCTGTCAATTTCCGCCGTGATTGCGATGCTCGCCGTCGCCGGGGCCGCGCAGGCCAAAGCCCGCGTGGTCGTCTCCATCCAGCAGCTCAAGGAAGTGGCCGGGCCGCCGCCGACAGGAAAGCCGACGCGCTTCGTCCCCGTCGGCAACGCCTCCCCCGGCGACGTCCTCCAGTACGTGCTCCTCTACGCCAACCAGGGCGACGAGGCCGCCACCAACGCGGTCATCGAAGATCCGGTTCCCAAGGGCACGACTTTCGTCGCCAACAGCGCCGAGGGCGAGGGCGCCGCGATCACCTTCTCCAACGACGGCGGCAAGACCTGGGCGCCTGCGGTCAAGCTCACCTACGAGGTGAAGCTCCCCACCGGCGCCGTCGAGCGCCGCGTCGCCACGCCCTCCGAATACACGAACATCCGCTGGACCCTGGCGAAGGTCCCCGCCGGCGCCAGCGGCAAGGTCTCGTTCCGCGTGCGGGTCAACTGACTTCTGCAGTTCCACTTCGTTCGTCCCTCAGGGGGGAAGGCATCCAATGAACCCGTTCTCTGTCCTCGATTCTGGCCGCAAGTCGCTGAGCGCGGCTGCGCTCATCCTCGGCGCGGTGGCGCTGACCGCGACCTCGGCGGTTGCGTCCACGGCTGCCAACACCGTCATCACCAACACCGCCACGGTGAACTACAGCGACGCCGGAGGAACGCCCCAGCTGGCGGTCACCGCCAGCGCGGCGGTCACCGTGACGCTGGTCCCGTCCGCGGTCACGCTCTCGTCCCCGGCCCCCCAGACCATTGCCCAGGGAGCGGTCGCGACGCTGACTTACACCATCACCAGCACCGCCAACGGGCCGGACACTTACAACCTCTCCAGCGTCGCGACGCCCACCAACGACAGCGCCGTCACCCCGACGCTGCCGGCCAGCATCGCCTTGGGCGGCACCACGCTGGCGGTGGCCGCCAACTTGGGCGACCTCACCATTACGGTCCCGTACGACAACGCAGGCGGCACCGCCGTCAACGGCATCAGCGCGGGGAGCATCATCGTCATCGGCGGCAACCCGTACACCGTCGCGGCTTCGGGTGTGACCAAGAACGCCGGCGCCAACACCGCCACCATCACCTTGACCAGCGCCATCGCCGGCAGCGGCCAGGTCATCGGCACCGTGGTCGGCGAGCGCAAGACCTTCACCGAGACGGTTCCTTCCGGCACGGTGACGACCGGCAACACCGGCTCCCAGTCGGTGGCCACCACCGCCACCTCGAGCACGGCGCCGAACCCGGCGACGACGCAATCGACCGCGACGGTCATCACCGTCCAGCGGCCCACGCTCACCGTCACCAAGCAGGTCTCCATCGACGGCGGCGCGACCTTCGCCGCCAGCGCCAACGCGCCTCCGGGCACCGTGCTCATCTACAAGATCACCGCCACCAACACCGGCGCTTCCAACGCCACGGCGGTGGCCTTCACCGACGCCCTGCCGGCCTACCTGACCTACCAGGCCGGAACCGGGAAGTTCGCCACTGCGGCCGCCACCACCTACGCGAGCGCCACCGCGCTCACCGAGGGCAGCGGCGGCTACGCGCTGACCGGCAGCACGGTCACCTACAACCCCGGCGGAGCCACCGGCACCGTCGCCGGCAGCGGCGTCCTCATCCTCTTCTTCGGGGCGAAGATCAACTGATCGGCCCGGACCTCGAGGCGCCTCGCGCCCCGGCGTCCCCGCCATGCCGAGACCCGGGCCACAGACTCTGGAGCGCGGATCCTGCGCCGCGCTGCCAGGCCCCACCCGGCGGGTGCGGGTCCGGGCGCTGCTGGCCGCCCTCTGCCTGGCCGGACCGGCCGCGGCGGACGTGGCCGGCCAGGGCGACACCATCGTCAACATCGCCACCGTCACCGCGCAAGGCACCACCAACGGCGGGCCCACCGACTCGAACCCGGCGACCGTCTCGGTCCGCATTCCCACCAAAGGCGTGCTCGAGCTGATGGGGTTTGCGCCCCGGTCCACCTCCGCCACGCAGGAGTCGGTGTCGCCGGGCGCCTATCGTCCGGGCGCCGACCCGACCACGCCCCTGGTCGCGCTGCCGGCGCCGCGGCTCACCGGGGCGGCCGGACCGCTGGACCTGTCCCACAGCCAGCCGCTCCTCGACACCGGCTACTACCACCAGGGAGACCCCGTCTTCATCCGCGTCGCCGACCGCGATCAGGACCTCGACCGCAACGCCCGCGACACGGTGCTGGTGGAGGTGACCGACGACCTGACCGGCGACATCGAGGTGGTGCGGCTCACCGAGGACGGCAACGCCACCGGCGTCTTCGTCGGCTACCTGCCCACCGCGCGCACCACCGGCGGCCCGCAGCAGAGGAAGAGCGCGGTGAGCCTGGGAGGCGCGAGCACGCCGTACGACGGGGTGCTGCAGGTGGTGGAGCAGAGCCGCCTGACCGCGCGCTACGTCGACAGCTATTCCAACGACGTGCTCTCGGCGGCGGCCACGGTGGACCCGCTCAGCCAGGTGTTCGACAGCCGCACCGGGCTCCCGGTGAGCGGCGCCCGGGTGACGGTGGTGGACGTGGCCTCCGGGCAGCCGGCGGCGGCGTACTCCGACGACGGCGTCAGCAGCTATCCCTCGACGGTGGTCTCCGGCCAGAGCGCGCGCGACGGAGCGGGGCGCGTCCACGACTTCCGGGCGGGCGAGTTCCGCTTTCCTTTCCTGCGGCCCGGCACCTACCGCTACGACGTCCAGCCGCCGGCGGGCTACGCGGCGCCGTCGAAGGCGTCGGACCTCGCGCTGCAGGCGCTGCCCGGCGCTCCCTTCACCCTCCTGACGCCGGGCTCGCGCGGCGAGCCGTTCGCGCTCGACAACCAGCCGTCGCAGCGGGTGGACGTGCCCGTCGACCCGCAGGCGGTCGCGCTCTGGGTGCAGAAGTCCGCCAACCGCGAGGTGGCCGGCGTCGGCGACGCGGTGGCGTACGAGATCGCCGTCACCAACACCAGCGGAGCAGTGGGCGCTCCGGCGGTGCGCGCGGTCGACCGGCTTCCCGCCGGCTTCCGCTACCGCCGCGGCTCGGCGCAGGCGAACGGCGCGCCGCTGGCGGATCCGGTGGCCAGCAGCGACGGCCAGACGTTGACCTTCGCGCTCGGCGACCTCGCCGCCGCCTCGACCGTGACCGTCCGCTTCCTCACGCTGGTGGGCGCTGCCGCCCAGGTCGGCGCCACCGCCGTCAACCGCGCCTCGGCGGCGACGGCGAACGGCGGCACCTCGAACCAGGCCACCGCGAGCGTGCGCATCGGCGACGACTTCTTCAGCGCCCGCAGCTTCATCCTCGGCCGCGTCACCGCCGGCGACTGCAACCAGGCCGAAGGAGTCGGCACCGCGGCGGTGGCCGGCGTGCGGGTCGTGCTCGAGGACGGGACCTTCGCCATCACCGACAAGAAGGGCCTCTACCACTTCGAGGGCGTGCGGCCCGGGCTGCACGTGGTGCAGATGGACCTGGACTCGCTGCCCGCGGGCTGGGCGCCGGTCTCCTGCACGCGCAACGACCGCTTCGCGGGGCGCTCGTTCTCGCAGTTCGTCGAGGTCGCCGGACAGACCGCCTGGCGCGCGGACTTTCACCTGAAGGCGCCGCCGCCGCCGCCGCCTCCTCCGCCGGCCCCGGTCGAGCCGCCGCCGCCGCCCCCGCCGCCGCCGGCTCCCGGCGAGGTGACCCTGGAGCTCTCGCACAAGCTGGACAAGCTCGCCGCGACATTTGCGGTCGAAGCGCACGGCACGCGCTCGCCGATGAGCGCCGGGGCGCTGACGGTCACCTTGCCCGGCAACCTGACCTACGATCCGGGCTCGTCGTCGCTCGACGGCGCGGCGGTGCCCGATCCCGCCGGCGCCGGCGCCGCGCTCACCTGGGCTCTCGGCGCGCTCCCCGCCGACTGGACGCACGCGCTCACCTTCCGCGCCCACGCCGCCGAGGACGCGGCGGTCGGCGCCGGCGCGGTCACGGTCGCGCTCTCGGGTGCGGGTGGAACCGCGGCGACGGTGGCGCTCGAGGCGGACAACGCGCTGGAGGTGGGCCGCGAGCTGGTGCACAAGCCGGTGTCGCTGGTGCTCCGGCCCCACTTTCCCTCCTTCGGCACGGCGCTGGCGCCCGAGGACAAGAAGCTGCTCGCCAGCCTGGCGCGGCGGCTGGTCAAGTCCGCGCCGGACCACATCGTGGTGGTCGGCCACACCGACGCGCAGGGCATCAGCAAGCGCGGGCAGAAGCTGTTCAAGGACAACGCGGCGCTGTCGCTGGCGCGCGCGAAGAGCGTGGGCGGGGCCCTCTTGCAGGTGCTCCGGCTGGGCCGCGACAAGCTGCAGGCGGAGGGCAAGGGCGAGCTGGAGCCGCTGGCGCCCAACACCACCGCGGCGGGCCGCGCCACCAACCGCCGGGTCGAAGTGACCGTCGTCGCCAAGGACACGACCGAGTTCACCGTGCTGCGGACGGTGAAGGAGAAGAGCGGCCCGGTGCGCTTCGAGACGCACTTGATGCTGGAGCAGCCCAAGCCCTTGGCCCAAGTCCCCGGCGTCGCGGTTCCGGGCTTCGCGGTCCCGGGCGTCGGCCAGGAGGCGCCGGTCGCGGCACCGGCGGGCGCGGGAACTGTCGGCGCCAGCGCCGCGACGGCCGCGGCCAGCGCCGGGACTGCCGGCGCCGCGACCCCTTCAGCCAGCGCCGCGAGCGCCGAGACGACGGCGGCCAGCGCGGGAGGCGCCGTCGCCCCGGCCGCGCCCGCCGTGGCCGACGGCTTTCTCACCCCGCAGGACGGCGACCTGCTCGCCGACCGCAACGGCGCCGTGCAGGTTCGCGCCGACGGCTGGATGGCCATCCACCTCTTCGTCGACGGCAAGGAAGTCGACGCCGCGCGCATCGGCTACAAGAGTGAAGATCGCCAGACCGGCAAGACCCTCACCACCTTCGTCGGCGTCGACTTCGGCGATCGCGGACCGCACACGCTCCTGCTCACCGGGCTGGACCCCTTTGGCAACGAGCGCCTGCACCGGAGCGCCGCGGTCATCCGCACCGGCGAGATCAGCCAGATCCACTTCGTCTCCG
>JAYWAJ010000009.1:0-2965 GCA_043782525.1 Deltaproteobacteria bacterium
GGCCTGCTCCTCGTCATCGACACCAAGGAGCACCTCAGCACCGCCATCGTGGTGAAGAGCGTGCGTGAGCTGCAGGAGGGCGACGTGGTCGAGATGCGCGCTTCAGGCGCCGGCGGCGGCGCGCCCTAGCAGTGAAGGACTCCACGCGCAGCGCGGCCGACGCGGGCGGGGTGGTCGGCCCCGACGTGGTCGCCGCCTGCGGGCTCGGGGCGGTGCCGGCGCTCGGAGCGTCGTCGCTTTCGCGCATCGCCCTGCGGTTCGGGTCGCTGCAGAAGGCCGTCGAAGCGGGCCCGCGGGCCATCGCCTCTGCCAACCCCGACTTGAAGCTGAAGCCGGAGGCGCTCGACTACCTCGCCCGCGATCCCGATCTCGAAGAGCTGGGGGTGTGGGCGCTGGGCGCGGCCAAGGCGGCCGGCGCGCGGGTGATCCTGCTCGCTGACGAGTGGTATCCGGCGCGGCTCCGCGAGATCGCCAATCCGCCGCCGCTCCTCTATGTGCGGGGCAGCCTGGCTCCGGAAGCGCGGCGGGTGGCGGTGGTCGGCTCGCGCGACGCCGACGAGCAGGGCCTCGAGATCGCCCGCAGCTTCGGCGACGCGCTGGCCCGCGCCGGCATCACCGTCGTCTCGGGCGGCGCGCGGGGCATCGACACCGCCGCCCACGACGGCGCCTTCTGGGGAGCCGGCCCGTCGGTGGCCGTCCTCGGCTGCGGCATCGACGTCGTCTACCCGCCGGAGAACGGCGACGTCTTCGACCGCATCGCCCGCGGCCCCGGCGCGCTGGTGAGCGAATTTCCGCCGGGCACGCCGCCGCTGCCGCCCAACTTCCCGCGGCGCAACCGCACCATCGCCGGCCTCTGCGACGCCATCGTGGTGGTGCGCGCGGCCGTGCGGTCGGGGGCGCTCATCACCGCCAACCACGGCGCCAAGGAGAACCGCCGCATCTTCGCGGTGCCGGGCGACCCCTCCAATCCGCAGGCCGCCGGCCCCAACGAGCTGCTCCGGGCCCGGGGCGTGCGCGCCGTCACCAGCGCGCTCGACGTGCTGGACCAGATGCGCTGGCCCATCCCCGAGGCGCTCCTCACGCCCCCTCCGGACGAGGCTCGGCGGAGCGTCGACCCGGGGTTCCCTTCCTCACCCGCAGAGGAGGCGGAGAAGCCCCAGACCGACGAGCAGGTGGTCGACGAAGCGAGCCTCTTGCTGTGGCGACTTCTGGACGAGAGGACCCCGGCTCATGTAGACGACCTCGCACTGCGGGCGCAGCTGACCGCGCCCGAAGCGCTCCGGAAGCTGTCGGAGCTGGAGTTGAAGGGCATGTGCGTGCAGCGGCCGGGCAAGTATTTCCTGCGCCGTTAGAGTCTCTGTCCCGCCGATGGCGGGTGTGCGGCCCCGCCGAGGGGCGGTTGCACCGTTATGGGAGCGCCGGCATCTATCGCCGCCCCAGAGGGAAACCATGGCTACCAGCAAAGTCGCAGCAGCGAAGGCGAAGACGAAGACCGCACGCAAGCCTGCCGCCAAAAAGAAGGCCGGCCCCGGAGAGGCCAAGGGAGACTCGGAGCTGGAAGTGAAGGAAGTCGCCACCCGCGCCAGGGGCAACACCCTCGTCGTCGTGGAGTCGCCGGCCAAGGCGAAGACCATCAAGAAGTACCTGGGCGCGGGCTACACGGTGAAGGCCAGCGTGGGCCACGTCATGGACCTGCCCAAGAGCAAGATTGGCGTCGACGTCGAGAACGGGTTCCAGCCCGTCTACGAAGTGATCGAGTCGAAGAAGAAGGTGGTCGCCGACCTCAAGTCCGCGGCCAAGAACGCCGACCGCATCCTGCTCGCCACCGACCCCGACCGCGAAGGCGAAGCGATCGCCTGGCACGTCTTCGAGCAGCTGAAGAAGCAGAAGATCCCCACCCAGCGGATCCTCTTCAACGAGATCACCAAGAAGGCGATCCAGGAAGCGATCCTCAAGCCGCTCGAGCTGAACCGCGCCCTCTACGACGCGCAGCAGGCGCGGCGGGTGCTCGACCGGCTGGTCGGCTACCAGATCTCGCCCATCCTCTGGAAGAAGGTCCGGCGCGGGCTCTCGGCGGGGCGCGTGCAGTCTGTTGCTGTCCGCCTGGTGGTCGAGCGCGAGGAGGAGATCGGCAAGTTCGTCGCGGTCGAGTACTGGAGCATCGAGGCGGACCTCAAGGCGGCCCTGCCGCCGCAGTTCCGCAGCAAGCTCATCAAGCTCGACGGGGAGAAGGCGGAGCTGCCCAGCGGCGAAGTCGCAAAGCCGCTGGTCGACGAGCTCAAGAACGCGCCCTTCACGGTGGCCGAGGTGATCCGCAAGGAGCGCCGCCGCAACGCGCCGCCGCCCTTCATCACTTCCAAGCTGCAGCAGGACGCCGCCAACCGGCTGGGCTTCACCGCCAAGAAGACCATGACGCTGGCGCAGCGGCTCTACGAAGGTGTCGAGCTGGGCGAGGAGGGGCAGACAGCGCTCATCACCTATATGCGCACCGACTCGGTGCGCCTCTCGCCCGACGCCGTGCTGGGAGCGCGGGACTACGTGGCCACCCGCTGGGGCAAGGAGTACCTGCCCGCGGAGCCGGTGCAGTTCAAGACCAAGAAGTCGGCGCAGGACGCGCACGAGGCCATCCGTCCCACCGCGCTCGAGTATCCGCCGGAGCGGGTGCAGCCGTTCCTCGAGAAGGACATGTTCCGGCTCTACGAGCTGATCTGGAGCCGCTTCATCGCCTGCCAGATGGTGCCGGCGGTGTTCGACCAGACCACGGCGGACATCGCGGCGGAGCCCGGCGGCTCTGCCGATGGGCGGGCGGAGGCCCCAGGCCGGAGCACTGGGATCCGGGCGACCTTCCGGGCCACCGGACAGATCCTCAAGTTCCCCGGCTACCTCGCGGTCTACGGGCAGGAGGCGGAACAGCCGCAGGAAGAAGCGGGCGCCGAGAAGATGGAAGGCGAGGACGAGGAGAAGG
>JAYWAJ010000010.1:0-7814 GCA_043782525.1 Deltaproteobacteria bacterium
GCTGCCGGTCGCGCCCGGCGTCGCGGCGCCAGTGGCTCCGGCGCCTGCTGCACCCGACTGCGCGAACGAGCTGCCAGCGGCCAGCGCCGCGGCGGAGAGAATTCCAATCGCCAATTTCCCAAGCCTCATTTTGTCGTGCCTCCTTGTGTGTGCGCGGAGGTTGGGCACGAAGCGGCCTGCTGGGAAGGAACGCTCGCTTGCAGAGCGGGCGGCAGGCTCTAGTTTCTAGTCCCGCGCCCGCTCGTACTGCACGGGCAGCCGCGCCTGGACGCCGAGCGCGCGCGCGGCGGTGAGCGGCCAGTACGGATCGCGCAGCATCTGCCGGGCGAGGATGACCGCGTCCGCCTGTCCGCTGCGCAGGATGTGCTCGGCCTGCTCGGGAGAGCGGATCAAGCCGACGGCGCCGGTCCTGATCTTTGCCTCCCGGCGGATGCGCTCGGCAAACTGCGTCTGGAAGCCAGGCCCGACAGGGATCTTCGCGCCGGGCACCAGCCCGCCCGAGCTGCAGTCGATGAGGTCCACGCCCTCTTGCCCGAGCCGCCTGGCGAGCTCGACCGACTGGTCGGGATCCCAGCCGCCCTCCGCCCAGTCGGTGGCCGAGATGCGCACGAAGAGCGGCAGCCGCGCCGGCCACTTGCTGCGCACCGCGCGCACCGTCTCCAGCAGCGCCCGGACGCGGTTGTCGAACGAACCACCGTACTGATCCTGCCGCTGGTTCGAGAGCGGCGAGAGGAAGGAGTGCAGGAGGTATCCGTGGGCGGCGTGCAGCTCGAGCACGCGGAAGCCCGCCCGCAGCGCGCGCTCCGCCGCCTCGCCGAAGCTGCGCACGATGCGCGCGATGCCCGCTTCGCTGAGCGCCTCCGGCGCCTCGTCGCCGGGCTTGAAGGCCAGCGCGCTCGGGGCGTAGATGGGCCGGAAGCCGCCCTCGTCGACGCGGACCTGCTTGTTGCCGACCCAGGGCTGCTGGGTCGAGCCCTTGCGCCCGGAGTGGGCCAGCTGCATGCCGGCGACCGCGCCCTGGGCGTCGATGAAGCGCACGATGCGCGACAGCTCGGCGACGTGCTCGTCCTTCCAGATGCCCAGGTCTTCGGGCGAGATGCGGCCTTCGGGAGTGACCGCCGTCGCCTCGGTAAAGACCAGGCCGGCGCCTCCGACGGCGCGGGTGCCCAGGTGGACGAAGTGCCAGTCGTTGGCGAATCCGTCCTGCGACGAGTACTGGCACATCGGCGAGACGATGATGCGGTTGCGGAGGGTGATTTCGCGGAGCTCGAGCGGGTCGAAGAGCATGGGCGTTTCGATGCCGCCGCCCGGGCGGCGGTGCAGGAAAAAGCCGGAGGCGCGGCCTGCCGGATCAGCGGATGAGATCGAGGAGCGCGTCGGGCGCGGTGACCGGCAGCTGGCAGGCGCCCTGCACGCAGACGTAGGCGGTGGCGCTTCCCTGCTGCGCGGGGCGATCCCGCGCGAGCGGCGTGGCGGGCGTCGTGCCCTCTTCATGCCGGACCAGCACCTGCGCCGGCGCGAAGCGCGGGCGGAGCACGTCGAGGAGCGCGGCGTCGCTGCCACCGGGCGGGCGGACCAGGACCACCTCGCGCGCCTCGGCGAGGAGGAAGTCCGCCGCCAGCAGCATCTCTCCCAGCGCCGCGGGCGCGCTGGCGAGCAGGGCGCCGAAGCTCCTCAGGAGCGCCTCCGCCTGCGCGCGGTACTTCGCCTCGCCGGTGATCTCGGAGAGGCGCAGGAGGGTCAGCGCCGCGACCGAGTTCCCGGTCGGCTCGGCGCCGTCGTAGGCGGGCTTCTCCCGCGCCAGCAGCACCTCGTGCTGCGCGGGCGTGCGGAAGAAGCCCCCCTGGGGATCGGCGAAGCGCTGCTCGAGCGTGTCGTGCAGCGCGCGGGCCGACGCGAGCCAGCGCCCCTCTCCCGAGGCCTGGTAGAGATCGACCAGGCCGGCAGCGAGAAAGGCGTGGTCCTCGAGCAGCCCCGCGTGCCGCCCGGTGCGGCGCAGGACGCCAGAGGTCAGGTGCTGCGTCATCAGATACTCCGCCGCCCGCGCCGCCCGCTCCACGTAGTCCGGCCGCGCGAAGGCCAGCCCGGCGCGGGCGAAGGCGGAGATCATCAGGCCGTTCCAGGAGGTGAGGATCTTGGTGTCGGTGAGCGGCGGCGGCCGCTTCGCCCGCTCCGGGTACAGCTTCTGCCGGATGCGCTCGAGGAAGGCCCGGGCCTCGGCGTCGGGAACCTGCGCGAGGGAGAGCACGTTCTTCCCCTCGAAGTTGCCCTCCGCCGTCGCGTCGAAGAGTTGCGCCGCCCGCGCGCCGTCCGCATCGCCGAGGACCTGGCGAAGCTGCTCCGAGGTCCAGACGAAGAAGGTCCCCTCTTCGCCTTCGCTGTCGGCGTCGGTGGCCGAGAAGAAGGCGCCCGACGCGTCGGTCATCTCGCGCGCGATCGAGTCGAGCACCTCGCAGGCGATGGTCCGGTAGAACGCGTTCTGCGTCGCCTGCCAGCCCTCGACGTACGCCAGCGTCAGGAGCGCGTTGTCGTAGAGCATCTTCTCGAAGTGCGGCACCAGCCACTTCGCGTCGGTCGAGTAGCGGTGGAAGCCGCCGCCCACCTGATCGTAGATCCCGCCCAGCGCCATCCTGGTCAGCGAGAGCTCGGCCATCCGCAGCGCCTGCGCGTCGCCGGTGCGCTTCCAGCAGCGCAGGAGGAAGCGGACGTTGAGGCTGGAGGGAAACTTGGGCGCCCGCCGCACGCCGCCCTCCAGCGGATCGAAGACCTGCGCGTAGTAGACGAGCGCATTGTCCAGCACCGCGGCGTCGGGCAGGCCGGTGGGGCTGTCGGGCGCCAGCGCCTGCCGCACCGCCTGCGCGATCTCCTCGGCCGACTTCTCCGCCCGCCCGCGCTCCTCGCGGTAGATGCGCGAGAGCTCGAGCAGCACGGAGCGGAAGCCGAAGCGCGCGCCGCGCTGTCCGTCCTGCGCCGGAAAGTAGGTGCCGCCGAAGAAGGGCTTGCCCTCGGGAGTGAGGAAGACGCTCATCGGCCAGCCGCCGTGCTGGGTCAGCATCTGCACGGCCTGCATGTAGATGGCGTCCACGTCGGGCCGCTCCTCGCGGTCGACCTTCACCGGCACGAACTGCTCGTTGAGGAGCTGGGCGATGGCCGGCTCCTCGAACGACTCCTCCTCCATCACGTGGCACCAGTGGCAGGTGGCGTAGCCGACGCTGAGGAAGACGGGGAGCCCGCGCGCCCGCGCTTCGGCAAAGGCTTCGTCGCCCCACGGCCGCCAGTTCACCGGGTTGTGCGCGTGCTGCAGGAGGTACGGCGAGGTCTCCAGCGCCAGCCGGTTGGTGAAGCGGGGAGTGCCGTCGTCGCGCAGGTGGCGGGTGCGGAAGGCCTGCCGCTGCGAGACCGCGCGCTCCAGCTGCGCGCTCAACTCCGCTGCAAAGGCCTGCGCTCCGGGGCCCGGCTCGATCTGCATCCGCTGCTCTTAAAACACCGCGCCCCTCGGGGCAACCCTACCCGCGGGCCGATTGACGCTTGCCTGCCGTTGGGGGAGGTTGCGCGCCGCAATGCGCGCCTACGATCTGATCCGCAAGAAGCGCGACGGCTTCCCGCTCACGGCGGAGGAGCTGCAGTACCTGGTGTGGGGCGCTACCACCGGCGGCGTCGCCGACGAGCAGCTCTCGGCTTTCCTCATGGCCGTCTTCTTCCGGGGCATGAACGCGCAGGAGCTGCCGGCCTGGCTCAACGCCATGCTGCACTCGGGACAGGTGCTCGACCTCTCCGGCATCCCCGGCCGCAAGGTCGACAAGCACTCGACCGGCGGCGTCGGGGACAAGATCTCGCTGGCGCTGGCGCCGCTGGTCGCCGTCTGCGGCGTGAGAGTCCCCATGGTCTCCGGCCGCGGGCTGGGCCACACCGGCGGCACCCTCGACAAGCTGGAGAGCATCCCCGGGTTCACCGTCGACCTCTCCATCGCTCGCTTCGCCGAGCTGGTGAACCGCCTCGGCGTCTGCCTCATCGGCCAGACCGCGGAGATCGCGCCGGCCGACCGCAAGCTCTACGCCCTGCGCGACGCCACCGCGACGGTCGAGTCGATCCCCCTGATCGCGTCAAGTATACTAAGTAAAAAATTAGCTGAAGGCATCGACGCGCTGGTGCTCGACGTCAAGGTCGGCCGCGGCGCCTTCATGAAGTCGGTCGACGAGGCGCGGGTGCTGGCGCGGACCATGGTCGACCTCTGCCAGGCGGTGGGGCGCGGCTGCGTGGCCTTGCTGACCGACATGGATGCGCCGCTGGGCAGCGCGGTGGGCAACGCCGTCGAGGTCCGCGAGTCCATCGACATCCTCCGCGGGGGCGGGCCCCCCGACGTGCGCGAGCTCACCCTGCGCCTGGGCGTCGAGATGCTCATCGCGGGCGAGGCGCCGGGCGTCGGCAACGACCCGCCCCTGGCGCGGATGCGGCTGGAGACGGCGCTGGCCGACGGCGCTGCCCTCCGGCGCTTCGCGCAGCTGATCGAGGCGCAGGGCGGCGATCCCCGCGTCTGCGACGATCCCCAGCGCCTGCCGCAGCCGAAGCTGGTGCGGGAAGTGCGGGCCGAGCGCGGCGGCGTCTTGACCGCGCTCGACGCCGAGCAGGTGGGCCTGGCCGCGGTCGAGCTGGGCGCGGGGCGGGCGCGCAAGGAGGACGTGGTCGATCACGCCGCCGGCCTGCTGGTGCTCAAGCGGGTCGGCGACGAGGTGCGCGCAGGAGACGTCCTCGCCGAGCTGCACGCGGCCACCGAATCGCGCCTCGACGCGGGAGAAGTGCGGCTGCGCGGCGCTGCGGCGATCGGCGAGAGCGCGCCCCAGCGCAAGCCCCTCGTGCTCGAGCGAATCGCGTAAGCTCCAGCCCATGCGCATCCTCTACGGAGTCGTCGGCGAAGGCATGGGCCACGTCATCCGCTCGCGCGTCGTCCTCGACGAGCTGGTGAAGCACCACGACGTGCAGGTGGTCGTCTCCGGCCGCGCCCACGACTACCTGGCGAAGCGCGCCGGCCAACACCTGGCGGTGAAGAAGATCTGGGGCTTCAGCATCGTCACCGAGGACAACGAGGTGAAGAACTTCCGCACGCTCCTGGAGAACCTGAAAGGAGCCGTCAGCGGCGGCTGGCCGAAGAACGTCAAGGCGTACTTCGACATCGCCGACCACTTCCGTCCCGAGGTGGTCATCAGCGACTTCGAGAGCTGGAGCTACCTCTATGCCGTCAACCAGCGGCTGCCGGTCGTCTCGGTGGACAACATGCAGGTGATCAACCGCTGCCGGCACGACCCGGAGATCCTGCGCGGCCACGAGGCCTCGTTCCAGCTCGCCAAGGGCATCATCAAGGCCAAGGTGCCGGGCGCGTACCACTACCTGATCACGACTTTTTTCTATCCGCCCGTCCGCAAGAAGCGGACCTCGCTGCACCCGCCCATCCTGCGTCCCGAGATCCTGGCGGCGAAGCCCGAGCCCGGCGGCCACCTCCTCGTCTACCAGACCAACACCACCAACCAGGAGCTGCCCGGGCTGCTCAAGCGCACCGGCGTCGAGTGCCGCATCTACGGGATGCGGCGCGACCTGAAGGAGGAAGTGCGCGACGGATCGCTTCTGTACAAGCCGTTCAGCGAGGCGGGCTTCATCGATGACCTGCGGACCGCCCGCGGCGTGGTGGCCAGCGCCGGCTTCACGCTGATGGGCGAGGCGGTCTACCTGCACCGCCCCATGCTCAGCGAGCCGGTGGGGAAGCAGTTCGAGCAGATCATCAACGCCCGCTACCTCCAGCGGGAAGGCTTCGGGCTGCACGCCGAAGCGATCGACGCGGCGGCGCTGGGCGAGTTCCTCGAGCGCGTGCCGGAGTTCGAGAAGAACCTCGCCCGCTACCGGCAGGACGGAAACGCGGATCTGCTGGCCAGGCTGGAAGCCGTCCTGCAAAGCGCGGCGCGCGGCGACCGCCCCGAGGAGGAGGCGAACCTCGAATGAAGCCCGCGCGCTTCCGAGGGGGCTACTCCTCGGTGGCGATGGCGAGGCGCTCGATGCCCACCGACTTGGCCGCCTCCATGATCTCGACCACCCGCCCGTGGGCGACGCCGGTGTCGGCCTGGATGATGACCTGCGCATCGGGCCAGTCCTTGGCCAGCTTCTGGAAGCGCCCCTTGAGCGCGCCGATCTCGATGGCCTTCCCTTCGACGACGACGGTGCCGTCCTTGAGGATGGCCACCGGGAAGTCGCGCGGCGCCGCGTGCAGTTCCCGGGCGGCGCCCTTGGGCAGGTCGACGCGCACGCCGGTCCCGCCGCCCTGCGCCTGCTCGACGACGATGCTCGAGCCGACCATGAAGATGATGAGGAGCACGAGGAAGATGTCGGTCAGCGGCGTGATGTTGATCTCGCTGAAGACCGCGGGCGCGAACTCGTCGTCGTCGTGGTGGCTCGACTTGTGGGGGCCGGACAGCGACATCAGGCGTTGCCCTGCGCGGCGGAGGAAGCCGTGGCGGCGGGCTGCGCGCCGGGGGCGTTGCGGGGCGCCTGCAGCGCGGCCGAGACCTCGCCCGCGTGATCGATGACCACCTCGGTGAGCTCGTCGGCGCGCAGGGTGAGGTCGAAGCCCTCCTTGGCAATGCGCGCCTGGAAGATGTTGAAGAGGACCACCGCCTCGACGGCGACGGCGATGCCGCCCGCGGTGGTGATGAGCGCTTCCGAGATGGCCGGGGCGACCACGGCGAAGCCGCTCTGCCCGGTCATGCCGATCTGCCGGAAGGAGCCGAGGATGCCGACCACGGTGCCGAAGAGGCCGACGAAGGGCATCACCGCGCCCAGCGTGCCCAGCATCCAGAGCGGGGCGCGCAGGGCCTGGATGACTTCGCGGCGGGCGCGGTCCACCGCGTCGGCGACCCGGTCGGGCCGGGTGGCGCGGTCGAAGGCGGCCCGGTAGAGCGCGGCGGTGGCGACGTGCGACCGGTCGCACTCGTGCAGGGCGATGGCGGCGTCGCCGCGCAGCAGCGCGCGCACGACCTGCTCGTGGAGCTCGCGCGCCTTGGCGGCGAACCCGCGCAGGAAGAGGGCGCGCTCGACGCCGATGATCACCGCGGCGATCGAGCCGGCGAGGATCACCAGCTTGGTGACCACCATGACCGTGCCGCCGGTCTTGAAGACTTCGAGGAGCTCGTTCATATGCGCTGTGTAACACGGCGGACGACTCGAGACTTCCGCGGTGGGCCTCAGGCCTCAGACCTCAGGCCGGGTCTCCAATCTTTTCCCTGAGGCCGTTTCCCTGAGGCCTCAAGCCTGAGGCCTGAGGCCTGCCCCTCCGTGGTACAGAACGCCCATGCCCTCCTGGACCGAGCTGGCCCTCGATTGCGCGAAGTTCGCTCGCGCCGGATTGAAGCTGCCAGAGGGAGAGTCGCCGGTGGCGGTGGTGCTTGGCTCTGGGCTGGGCGCGTTCGCCGATGCGCTGCAAGGCGCGCGGGCGCTGCCTTTCGCCGAGCTGCCGGGCTTTCCGCCCGCCACCGTGCAGGGGCACAAGGGCCTGCTCGTCTACGGTCGGCTGGACGGCACCCCGGTCCTCGCGCTGCAGGGGCGGCTTCACGGCTACGAAGGCCACGACGCGGCGACGGTGGCCTTTCCCGCTCGCGTGCTCGGCGTCCTGGGTGCGCGGGCGCTGGTGTTGACCAACGCGGCGGGCGGCACCAACCCTCTCTTCGCGCCGGGCGATCTGATGCGCATCACCGATCACATCAACCTGACCGGCAAGAACCCGCTCACCGGACCCAACGAGGATCGGCTCGGGCCGCGCTTTCCCGACCTCT
>JAYWAJ010000011.1:0-20654 GCA_043782525.1 Deltaproteobacteria bacterium
GTCTGGGCGCACCACATGTTCATGACCGGCATGGGCACCACCATGTCGACCTTCTTCCAGACGACGACGATGATCATCTCCATTCCCTCGGTGATCATCCTCACCTGCTTCCTCATGTCGCTCTACGGCGGCGCCATCCGCTTCAACACGCCGATGCTCTTCGCCACGGCGTTCTTGCCCATGTTCGCCATCGGCGGGCTGACCGGCCTGCCGCTCGGCCTCACCGCCTCCGATATCTACCTGCACGATACCTTCTACGTGATCGGCCACTTCCATTACGTGGTCGCGCCGGGCACCCTCTTCGCCCTCTTCGCCGGCATCTACTATTGGTATCCGAAGGCGACCGGCAGGCAGATGAACGCGACGCTGGGCAAGCTGCACTTCTGGTCCAGCTTCGTCTTCATCAACTTCGTCTTCATGCCGATGTTCTTCCAGGGCATGGCGGGCCTCTCGCGGCGCCTCTACGACCCGACGGTGTACGCGCACGGCCGCGGCGTGCAGGCGCTCAACGTGGTCATCTCGATGGGCGCCTGGGGCCTCGGCCTCTCGCAGCTCTTCTTCATCATCAACTTCTTCATGAGCCTGAAGAGCGGCGCCCGCGTCGCCGAGAACCCCTGGAACGCCACCACGCTGGAGTGGGCCGCGCCCTCGCCTCCCGGACACGGCAACTTCCTCACCGAGCCAGTCGTCTACCGCGAGCCGTACGAGTACAGCGTGCCCGGCCAGGCCAACGACTACTCGCCGCAGTTCAAGGCGGAGGGCTGAACGTGTCCGACACCGTGATTCCGTACATGGTCAAGCCGCACCCGGTGACGGGACTCCCCAACGGGAAGTTCGCCATCTGGCTCTTCCTCGCCAGCGAAGTGATGCTCTTCGGCGCGCTCTTCTCCAGCTACGTGCTCATCCGGACCGGCGCGCCGGTCTGGCCGCCCATCGAGCCGGGCGAGGCCTACAAGCTCTCCAGCGAAATCCTCAACGTCCCGCTGGCCACGCTCAACACCGCCATCCTCATCACCAGCTCCATCACCATGGTGCTGGCCTGGGCGAGCTGCAAGATGGGGAACCTCTCCAAGTTCAAGATGTGGATGGGCGCGACCATCCTCCTCTCCTTCGGCTTCCTCATCGTCAAGTACTTCGAGTACAGCCACAAGTTCGAGCTGGGTCACTACCCCAGCCACGACAACTTCTACGCCGTCTACTTCACCCTCACCGGCCTGCACGGCGTGCACATCCTCGGCGGCATCGTCGTCAACTCGTTCCTGCTCGGCCCCGGCAGCAAGTTGTGGGCGACCGACCCCGAGCACTTCACCAACCGCGTCGAGAACGCCGGCCTCTACTGGCACTTCGTCGACCTGGTCTGGATCTTCCTCTTTCCGTGTTTGTACCTTTTGTGAGCGATTGAACCCCGTGCCCCAGCTCACTCGTCGTCGATCCGGCGCCTGCGGCGCCTCCACCATGGGGGAGCTCGCTCCCCCCTGGACCCCCCAAGAGCGGGAGGAAGTTTGACATGACCCAGACCGCCCAAGAGACGCACCATCAGGAGTTGCACCATCAGGAGTTGCACCATCAGGAGTTGCACCACGAGAGCCCTGAGGAGTTCAAGAAGCACCTCAGCCGCTACTACGTGGTCTTCGTCGCGCTCCTCTGCCTGACGGGCATCACCGTCGGCGTCAGCTACCTGAAGCTCAACCGGCCGCTGGCCATCACGGTGGCGCTGATCATCGCCTCCATCAAGGCCGGCCTGGTGGCGGGCGTCTTCATGCACCTGCTCGACGAGAAGAAGGTGATCTACGCGGTGCTGCTCCTCACCGCCCTCTTCTTCTTCCTGGTGATGGTGCTCCCTTCGCTGACCGTCTTCGAAGTCTTCAAGTCCACCTGATGTCGCTCAAGGCCTTCCACGTCTTCTTCGTCATCGTCTCGGTGCTCTGCGCGCTCGGGTTCGGCGCCTGGTCCATCGCGGCGTACCAGCGCACGGGGCAGGGCGGCACGCTCGCCCTCGGCCTGCTCGGCTTCGCCGCCGCCGCCGCGCTGGTCTGGTACGGCTTCTGGTTCTTGCGCAAGCTGAAGGGAGTGAGCTTCCTGTGATGACCTCGCTCCTCCTCGCTTGCCCGATGTGCTTCGGCGCTGCTGACTCCGAGCAGGTGCGCGCGGCCAAGGTCGGCGTGCTGGTGCTGCTCGGGTTCATCGTGCCGCTGCTGGTCGCCATCGCGCTCATCGCCCGCACCTGGGCAAAACGTGCGCGCGCCCTGGACGCTGCAGCACGCACCGCGGCTTAGAAGCAAAAGCACACCGCGAAGGCGCGAAGTTCCGCGAAGGATCGCGAAGGATCGCGAAGGATCGCGAAGGATCGCGAAGAAAAGCTTTGGGCGGAACCGAGGCCACGCGCCGGCTCGGACTTGCACGGGCGAGACCGCAGCAAACAAAACTTCGCGATCCTTCGCGGATCTTTGCGCCTTCGCGGTCGGCTTGAAATGTTGGTCAGTGCCGAGGCTTTTCCGCAGTCACGATCTTGGTGAGGAAAGCGAGCTTTGCGTTCGTCACCCGCAGCCCGGCGTCGGCGAGGCGCGCCTCCAGGTCGTCCTTCACGTAGCCGAGGTAGTACGGCTCATGGAAGCGCTTGGGGAAGTTGAGCACTTCCTTCGACAGCTCCGGCGCGTCGGCGAGCTGGATGCTGTCCCCGACGACCACCAGGCCGCCGGGCCGGACCACGCGGGCCATCTCCAAAAGCACGCGGGCCCGGACGTCGGTCGGCAGTTCGTGGAGCATGAAGACGCTGGTGACGGCGTCGAACGATCCGTCGACGAAGGGCAGCTTCTCGGCGTTGTCGCAGACCAGCGACACGTCCAGCGCGCGGGGCAGGGCCTCGCGGGCGCGGGCGATGTAGTGCGGCGAGAGGTCGAGCCCGAAGAACTTCGCCTCGGTCGGCAGCGCCGCGCCCAGCATGCGCAGGAGGTGTCCGGTGCCGCAGGCGACGTCGAGGACGCGCAGGGGCCGCGTGGGCGAGGAGCCCATCGCCCGCGCGAGGCGCACCACCGGCGGGATCAGCTGGCGCCGCATGGCATCGGCGGTGCCGCCGAAGAGCAGCTCGACCTGGAGGTCGTAGAGCGCGGCGCTGGTGTGGCCGAGATAGCCCTCGCTCTGGAAGTGAAAGTTGCGCGCGTAGTAGCGCGGGTAGCGGTCGGGCGCGTCCTCGGGAACGTCGTTGAAGTCGCCGCGGCCGATGCGCGCCCTCGTGCGCGGCAGGTCGGCGAGCAGCCGGGGCACCGCCTGCGCGTATTCCCAGACGGGCAGCGCCTCGATGAGCGTGTGCGGATAGAGCCCGGCCTCTGCGTCCCGCCAGTCTTTCTCGAAGAGCTGCTCGATGCGCGACCGCAGGGAGATCCCGGCTTCCTGCGAGGGTGGATCGCTCCAGCGCAAGAGCGCCCGCGAGTAGGCGATGTACGCCACCCGCAGCGCCAGCGCGCGCGCCATCCGGCTCTGGACGTAGACCTTGCGGGACAGCTCGCGGCGGACTTCCTGGGCGACCATCATGGGGAGATCCTTGCCTGCGGGCGGCCGACGCGCAACCATTCCGGCCACCATGGTTCCCCTGACGAAGATCGGACCCGGCCGCGAGTTCGCCCCGCTGCGCATCGAGCCGGGGCAGCGGGTCTTCGTGCTCACCGGCGCGGGCATCAGCGCCGAGAGCGGCGTGGCGACTTTTCGGGATGCCAACGGCCTCTGGGAGCAGCACCGCGTTGAGGACGTGGCCACGCCCGAGGGCTTCCGGAGGGATCCGCTGCTGGTCTGGCGCTTCTACTCCGAGCGCCGCCGCCAGGTGGCCAAGGTCCAGCCCAACCCCGCGCACCTCGCCCTGGCCCGCCTCGGCCAGGCGCTCGGCGACCGGCTCTTCCTCTGCACCCAGAACGTCGACCCGCTGCACGAGCAGGCGGGCTCGCGGGGCGTCGTGCACATGCACGGCGAGCTGTGCTCGACCCGCTGCGAGAAGTGCGACCGCGCGCCGTTCCGGGACGGCGCGGCCTACCTCGATCGCGTGCCCCGCTGCGACTGCGGCGGGCGGCTGCGGCCCGACGTCATCTGGTTTGGGGAAATCCCGCTCGAGCTGCAGCGCATCTTCGCGGCCCTCTCCGACTGCGACCTCTTCGTCACGGTGGGCAGCTCGGGCGCGGTCTATCCGGCGGCAGGGTTCGTCTCGCACCTGCGCAACGTGCCCAACGGGCGGGGCCACTTCGCCCGCTGCGTCTACCTCGGGCTGGAGAAACCGGAGAACGCGCACTCCTTCGACGAATGCCGCCTCGGCAAGGCCGGCGAGCTCCTCCCCACGCTCTTCTCCGCTCTCTGAAAACGGCAGAGCCGCACTACTCGTCGGAGCGGAGGGCGGTGACGGAGAGCGCGCCCTCCTCGGAGACGTCGACCGCGATCTCGATGGGCCTGCAGCAGACCGAGCAGTCCTCGACGTAGCGCTGCGTCGAGCCGCCGCCCTCGTCCACCCAGACCGAGATGGACTCGCCGCAATACGGACAGGCGATCTCTTCCTCCATGCGCGCTATTGTAACGGCGTGCAGCAGCTCCTCGCCGTCTACCAGCAGGTCATCGAAGCCCTCGACGCCCGGCTCCTGGCGCGCGCCGCGGCAGGGCGGGCTCCGCAGCCGGGGCCGGGCGGAAAGCAGCTGGTGCTCGGGCTGGGCAAGGTCGCCGCCGAGCTGTACGCCGGCGTGAAGGACGCGGCGGGCGCCATCCTGGTCGTGCCCCGCGACGCGCCGTCCCCGCCGGGAGCGCAGGTGGTCTACGGCGGCCACCCCCTCCCCGACGCCGGCTCGCTGCAGGCGGGCGAGGCGCTGCTCGCGGCCGCCCGGTCGCTCACGCCGGACGATTCCGTGCTGCTGCTCATCTCCGGCGGCGGCTCGGCGCTGGCGGAGGCGCCCCATCCCGACCTCTCCCTCGACGACGTGCGCGCCGTCAACCTGGCGCTGCTGAACAGCGGCGCGCCCATCGAAGAGATGAACTGCGTCCGCGCCCACCTCTCGCGGCTGAAGGGCGGCGGCCTCGCCCGCGCGCTGCACGAGGCCGGCGTGACCCGGGCGCGGGCGCTGGTGGCGGTGGACGTCCCCTTGGGAGGCGTGGCAGCGGTCTCCAGCGGACCGGCGGCGGCCGACCGGACCACCTGCGAGGACGCGCTGGCGCTGGTGCGCAAGTACGCGCTGCCGGAGGCCGCCACCCGGGTCCGCGAGACGCTGAAGCCGGGCGAGCCGGCCGACTTCGTCCAGCACGAAGCCCTCTGCGATCTCCGCTCGCCCGCCCTGGAAGCGCGCCGGCGCGGCTTCGCCCTGCTCGACTCCCCGGTCTACGGCACGGTGGAGGCCTTCGCCGAGAAGCTTTCGGCCCGGCGCGGCGCCTTCGCCGCCAGCGGCGAGCTGGAGCTTCGCATCCCAGCCGGAGCGCCGCCGGGAGGCCGCGACCAGCACCTCGCGCTCCTCATGGCGCAGAAGCTGCGCGGCGAGCGGGCCACCTTTCTCGCCGCCGGCACCGACGGGCGCGACGGTCCGACCGCGAGCGCCGGCGCCACCGTGGACGGCGCCACCTGGGACGAGGCCGTGCGCCGCGGCCTCGACCCGGCCCGGGCCCTCCTCGAGTTCGACGCCACCCGCGTGCTCTCCGCGCTGGGCCTGCTCATTCCGGCGCGCCACACCGGCGCCCACGCCGGCGACCTCTTCCTCCTGCACCGGATGGGATAACCTCATCTTCTATTGAGCTGGTTCATGCGCTCGCTGAGCGCGCCCTCCGAGCGCGCGTCGAGCGGGACGTGCCGGGCGCGCCAGCCGCTGCGCCGCTTCTCGAAGATGCCGACGCTGACCGGATAGTCGAAGCGGCGCGGCCCGGCGCTGGCCGGATTGAAGTACCAGACGCCGTCCCTGCGCTCGTCGTGGGGCAGGTGGCTGTGTCCGAAGAGGACCACGTCGGCGGGCGCGCGGGCCAGCTCGGCGAGGACTTCCGGACGCGGGCGCGAGGGGCGATCGAGGATGTGCACCAGCAAGAAGCGCAGCCCGTCGATCTCCGCCCGCGCCGTCTCTCCCGCCGGGCCGCAGCGGAAGTCGTCGACGTTGCCGGCGCAGGCGGTGACGGGCGCGATCAGGCCCAGCTCGTCGAGCACGCCTTCGCCGCCGATGTCGCCCGCATGCAGGATGCGATCGACGCCGCGAAAGGCCTCGAACACCTCGACGCGAACCAGGCCGTGCGTGTCCGAGATGACCCCGATGCGCATGCCTGGAGTATAAGGCGCGCCATGCTCCTCGTCGCCACACCGCCGGCCTGGACGGCGCAGGCCATTGAACGTTTCGACGCGGTGCTCATCGACCACGCCCACTGCGAGAAGAAGGCGGCGGCCCACGCGCTCTCGATGCTGGTGGCCTTTCCGCAAGTGCCGGGGCTGCCGCGGGCCATGGCGCGGCTGGCGCGGGAAGAGGCGGGACACCTTGGCCAGGTGCTCTCGCTGATGGAGAAGCGCGGCCTCACCCTGGGTCGCGATGCGGGCGATCCCTACGCGCAGGGGCTGCAGGAGCAGGTCCGCCAGCCGGCGCGTGAGCGGCTGCTGGACCGGCTGCTCGTCTCGGCGCTGATCGAGGCGCGCAGCGAGGAGCGGCTGCGGCTCCTGGGGGCGGCGCTGCCGGAGGCGGAGCTGCGCGACTTCTATACGCGGCTGGCGGAGTCGGAGGCGGGGCACTTCCGGCTCTTCCTGCGGCTGGCGCGGAATTCAACAAGCGTTGAATTCCAGCTGCGCCTCGAGGAGCTGCTGCAGGTGGAGGCGCGCCTCATCCGCGCGCTGCCGGTGCGGCCCGCGATTCATTGAGGGAGCCGGGCGCCGCGCTACCAGATCACCCGCACCGCGTTGAGCCCCTTGTCGGCGACCCAGAGGTGGCCGGCGCCGAAGACGATCTCGAAAGGGTACGTGAAGCTGGTGGCCGAGAGGTCCAGATATTCGAAGCCGCTGCTTCCTTGCGCCTGCGGGATGAAGCTGGGCGAAGGCCCGACCGAGCCGCCGGTGGCGAGGTAGTAGCCGAAGTGGGCCGTGGTGCCGCCCGGCTTCGCGATGAAGAGGTTGCCGGCCGCATCGGTGGCGATGGCGGCCGGTGAATCGAGCGCGCCGATGAGTGTCAGGGCGCCGTCCAGCTCCACCCGCACGATGCCCGGAGCGTTCTGCCCGATCGCAGCTCCGCAGAACAATCCCGAGACATAGAGCCGGCCGTCCGGTGGCGGGGCGGCCACCACCGAGCAGACGAAGTCGTCCGCGGAGCAGAAGTTGAACACCAGCGGACCCGTGGGGACGCAGCTGGGCTCGATCGCCGGCGTCCCGGGCAGCGCGGTGCTGCTGAGCCTGGGGATGAAGGTCTCGATGGTCCCCGCCGCCGGATCGATGCGGCGCAGGCGACCGCTTCCCTTGTCTCCGAGGTAGAGCTTGCCTCCGATGAACCGCAAGCGCGTCGGGTCGACGGCCGCCGCGGTGGCCACTCCGTCCGCGGGGGTGCCGGTCGGTGAGCCGGCCGTCACGGAGAGGGCGCCGCTGGCCAGGTTGAGGGCGCGGACATAGTGGGTTCCGGGGGCAATGTCGGTGAAGTAGAGGATGCCTTTCGCCTCGTCGACGCTGAGGCTGTACGGCACGAAGCCCCACGAGTTGGGAACGATATCGGTCACCAGGCCGGAGGGGGCCATCCTGAAGATCTGGCTGTTGTCGTCCACGAAGTACGCAGTCCCCGTCGAGGCCACGCTGATGCTGCGCGGGGGATAGATCTTCGCGGTGACCCCCGGGCCGGGGGCGTCGCCAAGGAGATGGGGTTGGTCCACCACGGAGAAGACCAGGTTTGCCGGGGGGGCCACCGCGCTGAAGGGAAAAGAGAGCGGGCTGCCCGCCAACGGAGTCCCGTGGAGGTCGGTGGCCGACACGGTGACGCCATACGTCCCGAGCGCGAGGCCGGCCGTAGCGTTGACGCTGGCCAGGCCGGTTCCATCGGTCAGCCTCCTCGAGGAAGAGAGAGAGCCGCCGGAGAGGCGGGCCGGGTCGAGCGCGAAGGTGACCGCTCGCCCGGCAAGGCCGGCGCCGGAGCCGTCCTTCACCTGCGCTGCCAGCGACTGCCCCTGGTCCGGGTAGACATTGGCCGGAGCGATCCCTGCAAACGTGGCCGAGGTGACCGCTGTCGGGTTCGCGCCCGCGACCATGCCGATGCCATAGGTCGTGCCCTCGGCAAGGTAAAGATCGCGCGTGCCGGGGCGGAGGGCGATCGCCAAGGGAGAGTTGAAGGTAGCCGAGGAGGCGGCTGCGAAGTTGCCCGACGCGCCGGAGACTCCGGTCCCGGCGATCTGGTCGAAGCGCTGGGTGCCGCCATCGACGCGCGCCAGGTAATTTCCGGCCGGGACCGAGAGATAGAGATTCTGCGTCTGCCCGGGCACCGGGGTGTCGAAGGCGATGACCGGCGGCTCGGCGAGGCTGACCGACACTGCCGACAGCCCGACGCCGGAGGGGCTCCCCCCGCCGCCTGCCACCAGGGTGAGGCTCCCGTCCGCGTTCAGGCGCGCCACGCCGGACACCTGGACGCCGTTGGTGTCCGCCCCACAGAAGGTGCCCGAGACGAACAGGCTGCCCTTCTGGTCGACGGCGATCGAGCCGGCGCTGGAGTTCGTCGAGGAGACGATGTTCACGGCCGCCAGCAAAACGCCGGCGGCCGGGCAGAGGTTCCCGGTATCGGCGAGGACGGTGCTGATTCTCTGCGTCGCGCCGTCGACCTTGCGGATCCGGCCCCCGAACGACTCCTGGACATAGAGGCTGGGAGGGCTCCCTGTTCCGATTGCAATCCAGTTCGGGTTCGAGACGGTGGTGAAGGTCGCCACCACGCCGTCGGTGGCCGTGGACGAGGCGCTGTAGTTCCCCGCGTAGGTGCTGAGGGTGCCGGTGTTGAGATCGAGGGCGCGGACCACCTGGTTGCCGGACTCGGCGAAGTAGAGCGTATGCCCCGGTTCGTCGAGCGCGAGCCCGCGCGGTGAGCTGAGAGAGAGGCTCGTGGCCGGCCCGACCGCACTCCTGCCGCTGCAGGTGCCGGTACCGGCGACGACGTCGAGCTGGCCGCTGGGAAGAACGCGCTTCACGACGCAGGTCGACTGGTCGCTGAAGTAGAGCGTCCCGTCGGAGGAGGCCGCGATCCCGGAGGTCAGTCCAGTCGGCAGCGCCGGAGCGGCGCCCGCAGCGGTGGACGCAGCGTTGACGTGCGCCGCGTTGGCGATGGGGATGAGGAGACCGTCCGCCGGCGCATCGGCGGTGATGGCCACGTCGAGCGGCGCATAGGCGGACGCTGCGGTGGCGTTGAAGTGCTGCAGCCCGGCCGCGCGGCCGAGGGTCGGCGTGAAGGTCACCGTCCCGTCCGCGGCGCTGGTGCTGGCGGGCGCGGGAGCCTGGGCACCGGCCGGCGCCGTCAGGGTCACGGTGGTGGGCGTGAGCACCGGCGCGTGGGTGAAGTCCCGCAGCACCAGGCTCACCGAGACCGCCTGGTTCGGGAGCGCGTGCGGCGCCGCCGTCACCAGCGCCAGCTCGTAGCCGGCCGCGGTGCAGGCGCCGCTGCGGCAGATCAGGCCGGTGCCGCAAGCCGTGCCGTCGCTGACGCTGCCGCTCGTTCCGCAGGCCGGCGTCCCTGAGCCGCAGGAGGTGGCGTAGGTCAGGCACGGGTTCGGCGCTGTCGGCGCGGGCGCGTGGCCGGCGGCGCCATCGCAGACGCCGCCCACCGCGCAGGCCCCGCAGCTGCCGGCGCGACAGACCAGGTTCGTCCCGCAGGTCGCGCCGTCGACGAGGAAGGTCCCCGCATCCTGGCAGGCCGGTGCGCCGGTGGCGCAGGAAGTGTTGCCGGCGTGGCAGGGAATCGCGGGCGCGCAGGCGGCGCCGGTGGTGCAGGCGTTGCACGCGCCGGCTTTGCAGACGAGGTTGGTCCCGCAGCCGGCGCCGTCCGCGACCGGCGCCGAGGTGTCGGAGCAGACTGGCGCGCCGGTGTTGCAGGTCAGCGACCCCGCATGGCAGAGGTTGGCGGGCGCGCAGGCGAGCCCGACCTGGCAGCCGACGCAGCCGCCCGCGCCGTCGCAGACCTGGTTCGCGCCGCAGCTCGTGCCGGCGGTCAGGTTGGTGCTTTGATCGATGCAGACCGGAGCGCCGGTGGTGCAGGCGATGGAGCCGGCGTGACAGGCGTTGGCCGGCGTGCACGAGCTTCCCGTGGCGCAGGCGACGCAGGCACCGTTGGCGCAGACCTGGTTCGCGCCGCAGCCCGTTCCGTTGGAAAGCGCCGTGCCGAGGTCGGTGCAGATCTCGCGGCCCGTCGCACAGGTGGTCTGGCCGGCGTGGCAGGAAAAGCCGGCCGGGGTGCAGGGCTTGCCGGCGAGGCAGGCCCCGCAGACGCCGCCCTGGCAGGCCAGGTTGGATCCGCAGGGAGATCCGTCGGCGATGGAGAACCCGGTGTCGCCGCAAGTCGAGGCGCCGGTCTCGCAGCTGGTCGCTCCGGCGTGACAGGGGTTGGCCGAGGCGCAGGAGAGCCCGGCGACGCAGGTGCCGCAGGTGCCTTGGTGGCAGACCTTGCTCGCGCCGCAGGAGCTTCCATCGGCGAAGATCGAGCCGGTGTCGCCGCAGGAGGCGACGCCGTTCTCGCAGGCGACGGCGCCGCCGTGGCAGGCGTTGGCCGGCTGGCAGGTCAGGCCGGCGGTGCAGACCGTGGTGCAGGTGCCGGTCTGGCAGACCTGGTTGGGGCCACAGACGATGCCGTCGAGCGCCTTGCCGACCACGCCGCAGACGGGCGACCCGGTGGCGCAGTTCACCTGCCCGATCTTGCAGACGTCCGGAAGCGCGCAGCGGACGCCGGCCACGCAGGTCGAGGTCTTCGAGGGCGGCGGCGTCACCGAGACGCCGTCGACGATGAGGTTTACCGCGAGGTGGACATCCTGCGCCGGCCCGAGGAGCACGTTCGCGATCACCGCCGTCGCGTAGCCCGGGAGCGAGACCTCGACGCGGTAGAGCCCGGGAGGGATGGCCCCGATGGAGAAGCTTCCCGACCCGGTCGCGTGCGCGACGAGGGCGGATCCGAGGACCGGGAAGGCGCTGACCGTCGCGCCGGAGGCGTCGGCCAGCGCCGGCGTGAAGGTCGCCTGTCCGCTGATCGATCCCGGCTGCGGCGAAACCAGCGACGGCTGCAAGTTGACGTCCCGCACGATGAAGTCCTGGCCGCCTCCCAGCGCGATGCCGTCGATCTCCTGGGGCTCGTAGCCGTCCCGGAAGAAGGTCAGCGAGAGGGTCCCCGCCGGGAGGGCGGCGAGGAGGAACGAGCCGTCGTCGGCCGTCTGGGTGAGGAACGGACCCTGCGGGACGAAGATGGCCGTGCCGGACTGACCGCCCACCGTGGTCACGTTGGCCCGCGTCACCCTGCCGCGCACCTGCGCGTTGGCCGCCAGCACCAGGTCGCCGAGGGCCAGGTCGCGCCCCGGCCCTGCCTTCAGGCTCTCCAGCGGAAGGAGCGATTGCAGGTCCGGGGTGCCGTCCGCGTCGCGGTCCAGCTGGATGAGCAGGCGCCCCTGCGTCATGGTCACGCCCTCGATGACGAATCGACCCTGGGCGTCGGCCACGGCTCCCAGGCTGGTCGAGAGGATGGTGACGACCGCGCCTTTCGCTAGCGCCGGCAGCAGCTGGCCCGGCACGGCGTAGAGCACGCGGCCCTGGATGGTTCCCGGGCCCGGCGCTACCGGCGCAGAGAGTTCGCGCGAACAGCCGAGCAGAGCGCAGACCACCGCCCCGACCGCGAGAGTCGAACAGGTCATGCGCATGGAGGAGACCCCTGCCGGGAGCATCCCCCCGAGGCGTGGCTCCATGCAAATCGGGCCGCCCGCGTCCCGCCTCGGTTCGAGGCGCTCAGCGCCGCGGGGCCCGGGGCGGCTTCGACGGCGGCGGCGAGGCAGTGGCGCCGTTCTCCGGCCAGGGATGGCGCGGGTACTTGCGCATCAGCTCGCGCCGGACGGCTGGATAGTGGCGCTCCCAGAAGCCGGCCAGGTCCTGCGTCACTTGCTGGGCGCGGCCGTTCGGCGAGAGGAGGTGCAGCGTCAGCGGCAGGCGGCCGTTGCAGATGGCCGGCCCGCGGGCGAGGCCGAAGAAGTCCTGCAGCCGCGAGCGGATGGCGGGCGGTTGGTGGGGGACATATTCGACGGGCAGCCTGCGGCCGCCGGGCAGGACCACCTGCCCGGGGGCGAGCTTGTCGAGCACCGCGAGCGTCTGCGGCGGGAGCAGCGGCAGGTGGGCCTCGCGCAGCTCCTTCAACGAGGTGAGCCCGGCCGCGGCCTGCTGCAAGGCCGCCCCGATCTCCGCGTCGGTCAGCGCGGCGATGCCCGCCTCCGGACAATGCTGCGCCACCAGCCGGCTCCTTTCTTTCAGCGCCGCCGCCTCCACCGGATCGGGGACAGAGGCCGCGTGCTCGAGGAGGATGCGCGCCGCCTCCAGCGCCTCGTGGGCTTGCGGCGGGCGGCGGCTCTCGGTGAGCGCCAGCTGGTCGTAGCGCAGGCGGCTGACCACCTCGACGCGCTCGCGGGACTCCTCCCAGACCAGCTCGGTCTGTTCGTGCAGGGAATCGGCGTAGAGGTCGAGCAGCCACTCCGGCTCGATGGCGCTGGCGAGCCGGACCAGCGCGCGGGACCGTCCGGCGGTCCGGCGCTCCTCGGCATCGACCGCGACCAGCAGCGCGGCGTCGCGGACGGCGGAGGAGGGCGCAAGCTGCGCCGCCCCGCCCGCCGCGAGCAGGACCTCGGCGCTGCCGGGCGCGCGGCGCTTCGCCACCCGGTCGGGGAAGCCAGCCAGCACCGCCACCGAGATGGCCTCGTCCCGCGAGCCTTTGCGCGGGCCCTCCGCGGGCGCGAGGCGGACCAGCTGGGCGCGGGCCTGCTCGATGCGCCGGGCGGCGTTCGGGTCCACGTCGCGCCTGCCGCGCCAGTGGGCCAGCACGTCGAGCAGCTCCAGCACATCCGACGGCCCGGTGGGCGCGCTCAGGTCCCGCTGCAGGCGCAGGTCGCGCTCGTTGAGCAGCGCCGCCGCCGCGCAGCCGTCCTGGGCAAAGCCGCGCCGCGCCGCCTCCACCGCCAGCCGCGAGAGGCGCGGGTGCAGGGGAAAGCGGGCGCAGGCGCGGCCCAGCGCGGTGGCCAGGCCTTGCGCGTCGACGAGGCCCAGCCGGCGGAGCAGCGCGGTCGCCGTCTGCAGCGCGCCCGGGGGCGGAGGATCCAGCCAGGGCAGGCGCTCCGGATCGAGGCCGGCGGCGCGCAGGTCGAGCAGCGTCGAGGCGAGGTCGAGGCGCTCGATCTCCGGCGCCAGGTGCTCGGGGCGCGACTCGTAGTCGTGCCTGGTGTAGAGCCGCAGCGCCCGGCCCGGCGCGGTGCGCCCCGCGCGGCCGGCGCGCTGCTGGGCCGAGGCGCGGCTGATCTTCTGCACGGTGAGCGAGGGAAGGCCCGACCAGGGAGAGTGCGCGGCGATGCGAGCCAGCCCGGTGTCGACGACCGCGGTCACTCCCGGCACCGTCACGCTGGTCTCGGCGACGTTGGTGCTGAGGATGACCTTGCGCTGCCGGGCCGGGGCCAGCGCGCGGTCCTGCTCTTCGCCGGGCAGGTCGCCGTGCAGCGGGACGAGGAGGAGCTCGCGGTGCCGCGCCAACTCGCCGAGCGCCTCGGCGCACTGCCGGATCTCGCCGGCGCCGGGGAGGAAGACGAGGAGGTCGCCCGCGCTGCCCGGCACGGTCAGCTTGCGCACCGCCGCCGCCACCTGCGCGGAGAGCCAGCGGTCGTCGGGCTGTTCCAGGTGCTCGATCTCGACCGGAAAGCGGCGGCCCTCGCTGCGGACCACCGGGGCCTGCAAGTGCTCCGCGAGGGGGGCCGCGTCGAGCGTCGCCGACATCACCACCAGCTTCACCCGCGGGAGCAGCCGCTGCACCAGCGCCAGCGCCAGGTCGCCGGGCAGGTGGCGCTCGTGGAACTCGTCGAGCACCACCGCGCCCACGCCGCGCAGCTGCGGATCGGAGAGCAGGCGGCGGGCGAGGATGCCTTCGGTGAGGTAGCGCAGCCGGGTCCGCGGACCGCTCACGTCCTCGAAGCGCACCTGGTAGCCGACGGTCTCGCCGGCGCACTCGCCCAGCTCGGAGGCCACCCGCCGCGCGGCGGTGCGGGCAGCGAGGCGGCGCGGCTCGAGGACGACGATCTCTCCCTGCACCAGCTCCAGCAGCGCGGGCGGAACCCGCGTCGTCTTGCCGGCGCCCGGCGGGGCTTCGAGGACGACCGCCGGTCCTTCGCGCAGCGCCGCCAGGATCTGCGGCAGCACCTCGTCGATGGGCAGCGCTTCCTTCACGAGCTGGCGGAGGTGTAGCGGCGGATGGAGGAGAGCCAGATCAGCCGCGCCAGGCCGGCGAAGACCAGCGCGCCGAGCAGCGCCCCCGCCGCGGTGCGGGAGGTGAGCTTGCCGAGGAGCGCCAGCGCCGGATAGGTGGTCATCAGGGCCAGCGGCAGGACATAGGTGAAGATCATCGCCAGCGCGCCGCGGAAGACGCTGCTCGGCCAGCGGGCCACGTCGAAGACCGACTGGAAGAGATAGAGCAGGTTGTCGACGCGCACGGCAATGAAGGCAATGGAGACGACCAGGATGGCAATGGAATAGAGGACCAGGACCGCGGCGAAGAGCAGCGCCGCCGCCAGCAGGAGATCGGTCAGGGCCGGGCGGTGTCCGATCTGCCGGAAGGCATAGGTAAAGATGACGCCCGCGCCGATGAAATCAATGATTTTCCAGGGCTCGATCTTCGAGAGCGAGACCAGCAGCTGCGCGTCGGCCGGCTTGAGCAGCACGAAGTCGAGCGTGCCCTTGCGGACGTGCTCGACCACCTGCATCAAGGACGGGCTCAAGGTTCCTTCCAGCACGCCTTTCAAGGCGACGAACCAGCCCAGCACCACCAGCATCTCCGCAAAGGTCCAGCCCGCCACCGTGCCGCGGGTGCCGAAGACGACCAGCAGCGGCACCAGGGTCACCGCCATCCAGAGCAGCGCCAACAGGCCCTCGACGACGAACTCGAGGCGGTATTGCAGCGCCAGCGCCAGCGAGGCGCGGAACTGGGCCCGGACCACCCGAAGGAGGCGAAAAAGACGCATCATCCGCCGTACGCCGCGTAGTGGCGCAGGCCCGAGCGCCAGGCGATGCGGGTGACCACGAAGAAGAGGGCGACATAGGCCCATTGCGCGGCCAGCAATTCCAATGCTTCGCCGCGCGACCAGCGCCCCAGCATCAATTCGATGGGATAGGAGAGCTGGAAGCGAAAGGGCAGGGCCAGCGAGATCTCCCGGACGGCGCGGGGAAACAAGTCCAAGGGGACCAGGTATCCGGAGAGGATATTGGAGAAGCCCAGCCAGGCGTCGAAGAGGCTGGAGGCGCTCTCGAAGCGCAGCGCCAGCGTGCCGATGATGGCCTGCACGAGGAAATAGAGGAGCCAGGCCCCCAGCAGGGCGGGGCCGAGCAGGAGCCATTGCACCGGATCGTGGGCCAGCTGCCCGCGCGCCAGCCAGAGCAGGATGCCGACCACCGGCAGCGCCACGATGCCGCGCATGGGAATGGCGGCGAGGTTGTCGGCCGACCATTGCCACAGGGGATTCATCGGGCGGAGCAGCCGCAGGGAGAAGGTCCCCTGCCGGATCTCCATGGTCAGTTCCCACACCACCCAGGCGCCGGTCATCAGGCGCACCAGCAAGGCGCAGAGGTAATAGGCGGTAAAGCCGGTCTGCGAATAGCCCTGCACCGGCCCCGACCGCGCCGCCGCCGCCCAGATGGCCAGCATCACCAGCGGCATGTTGGTGGAGAACATCCAGATGAGGAACTCGGCCCGGTAGGCGACTGCCTCCGCGAAGCCGGTCTTGAGCATCTGCGGATAGGCCTTGAGCGCGGCCATCATGCGGCGTGCCCCTGGGCGAAGAGGTCGCGCATCACTTCCTCGAGCGGCGGGTCCTCCACGGTGAGGTCGCGCAAGGGCAAGGACGAGAGGGCGCGCGCGACCGCGGTCTGCAACCCCTCCTGCGAGACCTGGATGATGGCTTCGCCGTCGTTGTGCGAGATCACCGTGCCCAGCGGCTCGAGGTCGCGTTTCTCCACTGGCCTGGAGAGGCGCAACAAGACGCGCTTGTCGGGGCGGACGCGGCGGATCAGCTCCGGCAAGGCGCCGTCGTAGATGAGGCGCCCCTTGTCGATGACCATCACCCGCGGGCAGAGGGCGGCCACGTCCTCCATATAGTGGCTGGTGAGAATCACCGTGGCGCCGAACCGCTCGTTGTAGGCGCGCACGAAGGTCCGCACCGTGGCCTGCATCGAGACGTCGAGGCCGATGGTGGGCTCGTCGAGGAAGAGGACCTTGGGGCGGTGCAGGAGGGCAACGGCCAGCTCGCACTTCATCCGCTCTCCCAGCGACAATTGCCGGGTGGGCTTTCCCAGCAGCGGCGCCAGCTCAAGAAGTTCGGTCAGCTCGGCCACCGTCGCCTGGTATTGCGGGCGCGGGATGTCGTAGATGGCGCGGTTGAGGGCAAAGGTCTCCGAGGGCGGGAGGTCCCAGAGAAGCTGCTGCTTCTGGCCCATCACCAGCGTGATCTGGGTGAGGAACCCGCGCGCCCGCTCTTGCGGCCGGAAGCCCCCGACGGCGACGCGGCCCTCGGTGGGGTGCAGCAGGCCGGAGAGGACCTTCAGCGTCGTCGTCTTGCCCGCGCCGTTGGGGCCGAGGAAGCCGACGCGCTCGCCGGCGCCGATGGCGAAGCTGACGTCCTCGACCGCCTTCACGTCTTCGTAGGGGCGGTGGAAGAGGGAGCGCAGCGCCGCCTGGAGTCCGGGCTCGCGCCGGTGCACGCGGTACCACTTGCGCAGGTGCTCGACCTCGATCATGGGCGCAGGACTCATACGACGAGGACGACCTTGCCGACCACCTCGTTGGCCTGGAGCGCGTCGTGGGCTGCCTGCGCCTGCAGCAGCGGATAGGTCTTCCCCAGCACCGGCTGCAAGCCGCCGGTGGCGAAGCGGGGCAGCGCCCGGGCGGTGAAGTCGCCCACCAGCTTCGCCTTCTGCCCGGCGCTGCGGGTGCGCAGCGTCGAGCCCATCACCGTCAGCCGCTTGTACAGCAGGGCCGCGAGGTCGAGGGTGCCCCGCGCGCCGGCCATGGTGGAGATGCAGCAGAGCCGCCCGTGCAGGCCCAGCGCGGCGATGTTGGCTTCGAGGTAGGAGGCGCCCACCATGTCGAAGATCAGATCCGCGCCGCGCCCCGCCGCCGCCTGCACTGCCGCCGCCAGGCCCGCCGGCACCTCGTCGCGCGCCAGCACGTGGGTGGCGCCCAGCGCGCGGCAGGCGTCGTGCTTGGAAGGGGAGGCGGTGGCCAGCAGCACCGGCCCGAGGCCGCGGCAGAGCTGGAGCGCCGCGCTGCCGACGCCGCTCGCCGCCGCGTGGACGACGACGACGTCGCCGGCCTTGAGGCCCCCCAGCATGGCGAGGTTGAGCCAGGCGGTGAGGAAGGCCTCGGGGATCGCGGCCGCCTGCTCGAAGGAGAGCCCCTCCGGGATGGGCATCGCCTGCGCCGCCGGCACCCGCACCTTCTCGGCGTAGCCTCCGCCCGCCAGGAGCGCCATCACCCGCTCTCCGCGCCGGTCCGCCGGCTCGAGCACTTCGCCGGCGATCTCGAGGCCGATGGTTTCCGGCTCGCCCGGCGGCGGCGGATACTTGCCGACGCGCTGGAGCAGGTCGGCCCGGTTGACGCCGGCGGCGCGCACGCGGACCAGCAGATCTCCCTCGCGAAGCTGCGGCTCGGGGACTTCGGTCAGCTCCATCCGCCCGCTCTTCACCACGATGGCGCGCATCTTCGTTGTATACCTCGCGCCATGGCCGTCCGCGTGTTCGACGACAGGCAACGCGAGCTTTTGTTCATCCGGCCCCCGCGCCGCATCGTCTCCTTGGTGCCGAGCGACACGCTCAACGTCCTGGCGCTGGGAGGGACGCTGGTCGGCCGGACGCGGTACTGCGAGGCGCCCGAGGCCGTCGCGGTGGTGGGCGGCACCAAGGACGTCGACGTCGAGGCGGTGGCGCGGCTGGAGCCGGACCTGATCCTCGCCAACCAGGAGGAGAACTCGCGCGCGCGCCTGGAAGAGTTCGCGCGGCGGGGGCTGCCGGTGCTGGTGGCGTTTCCCAAGACGGTGACGGACGGGCTCTCGCACCTGGCGCGGCTGTCGAAGATTCTCCTGGTCGATGCGCGCGACCTGGTCCGCCGCGGATACGCCGCCCTGACCGCGGCAGAGGCGGCGCTGCAGACGCAGCCTCCGCTGCGCGCCTTCGTGCCCATCTGGATGGATCCGCTCATGACCGTGAACGGCCAGACCTACGTCAGCGATGCGCTGCGGCTGGGCGGCGGGCTCAATGTCTTCGGCGATCGCCAGCGCCGGTTTCCCCTCGCTGCCGACCTGGGCCAGGCGCTTCCCACCGCCGCCGGCACGCGCGATACCCGGTATCCGCGCATCACCTTCGAGGAGGTGGTCGAGCGGGCGCCGGACGTCATCCTGCTGCCCGACGAGCCCCATCCCTTCTCCGAGGAGGATGCAGCGGTCTTCCGCCGGCGGGTGCCCAAGGCGAAAGTGGTCCGCTGCGGAGGGCGCGACTTCTCCTGGTACGGAGTGCAGGCCGTCGAGGGGATTGGGCGGCTGCGGGCGCTGATCGATTCCTCGAGGTGATATGCGGCGACTCCTGCTTGCGCTCCTTTCGGTCACGCCCGCCGCGCTCGCCTACAACGAGGCGGTGCACGCGCGGATCACCGCCTCGGTCTTCCCCTCGGAAGGCGCGCCGCTTCTGCCGGCGACGCAGGCCGACCTCGACGGGTTCCGCGCCCTCTTCTATCGCACCGCCTCCGTCGATGCTGACTTTGCCCGGCGCTTTCCCAGCGAGGCGTCCTTCGGCGCCTGGGAGTTCAAGGAATTCTGCCTGCTGGATCCGGCGGCGCGGGTGCACGGCTTCGATCTCACGCCCGACGAGGCGCGGCCGCTCACCCGGGGCGAGCTGCTCCAGCGCGCCAGCCGCTGGCCGGACGATGATGAGCGGAATCGCCACCGGTATTTGTGGCAGGAGAGGCCTCAGGCCCCAGGCCTCAGGCTTCAGGCCAAGAGCCGCGAGATCGTGAAAGCGCAGGATGGGACGCCGATGCCCTATGATCCGGCGACGCTCGATTTTGGGAGCCTGACTGGGACAACCAGTCAAGGGCACGCGCACTATGGCTTGGTCGACGGGCCGCTCAGCGATGATCCGGAGGTGCTGAAAAAGGATCCGGCCCACTTCGCGGTGCCGCCGACGGCGCACGCCTATGGGGCGGAGATGGCGCAGCTCTATACCGACCTCGCGCTGCTGGCGGCGCAGAGCGGGCTTTTGGGCGGGCCGTGGCTGAGCGCGACCTTTGCCGGGGCGGCCTTTCACCACCTCGAGGACGTCGCCAATCAAATCCATACCGTGCAGGTGGGGATCTATGAATTCTTCGAGAGCGCCTTCCTGCAATCCAAGCTGCGCGACCTGAAGACGCTGGGCGGGCTTTTCGGCGAGCGGAAATCATTGAAGCAGGTGGGGCTGCGGCTGATTGCCAATCACCATTTGTTCAGCGAGGATTTGTTTGCCAGGCATCTCGGGACCATCGGCCGCGACGCCTCCTTCGGCGCGGCCGTCTCCGGCGAGCAGTTCGGCCTGGGGCTGGCCAAGGCGCTGATCGTGCAGTCCAGCCGCGAGGCTCCGGAGGTCTACCGGCTGGCCTGGACCTTCAGCGCGCCCACCCTGCGCGACGGCGTCGATGGCCACGAGTTCGATACCGGCGACGATCCCGACGCCTATCTCGATTCATCCAAAGGCCAGGCCATGGCAGGATTTTATGCGCTGGAAAATCGCGGGACGGCGCGGGCGGCGCAGGCGCTGGTGCTCTGGCAGAAGCTCTTCGACGCCGATCGGGAAACGCCCGCGCAGGTCGTGCAGCGCGACCTGGCCCTGCTCCTGCCCTATCACCAGCAGGCAGCGCAGCGCCGCGCGGGATATGTGCCCTCCGGGCCGGAGCGGGCGCGGATCGCCTGGGGCTATCCGGTGGCGGCGCTGGCGCTCTTCCTGGGGGCGGCGCTGCTGGTCGTGAGGTTGTCGAAGCGCTCGTAGGGGTGTTCGAACCAGTCGCGCACCACGCGCGAGAGCACGCTGGCGTGGAAGCCGTCGATGAAGCGGTGGTCGAAGGTCGCGTTGACCTTCATGACCCTGCCGACGCCGAGCTTTCCGTCGCGCACCACCGGCACCTCGCGGACATTGCCCAGCGCGAGGAGGATGGGCACCCGCGCATAGGGGACCAGCGGCACGTAGGCGGTGTCGAGGCCCAGCGAGCCGACGTTGGTGATCATCATGCTGCCGAAGGGATCGCTGGGGATGCCGGCCCAGCGCAGGTCCAGGTTCAGGGTATAGGAAAAAAAGGAGATGATTTTGAGCAATCGATTCAAGGCGAAGTAGGGAATGCCGAGGAAGGTCTTGCGCGTCTTCTCCAGCGCCGGGTCCTGCCGGGTCCGGACCATCTCCACCTTGGCGCAGAAGTCGTCGTAGA
>JAYWAJ010000012.1:0-7791 GCA_043782525.1 Deltaproteobacteria bacterium
AGCCCATGGCCGAGAGCGTCTACAAGATCATCGAGCTGGTCGGAACGAGCACCAAGTCCTGGGAGGAGGCGGCGGTGGCGGCGGTGAAGCGGGCGTCGAAGTCGCTGCGCGACCTGCGCGTCGCCGAGGTGGAGAAGCTCGATCTCATGATCGAGGACGGCAAGGTCACCGGCTATCGGGCCAGGCTGAAGGTGTCGTTCAAGTACGGCACCAAAGAGTAGGGGCTCCCCGAGCCGCCCGAGGCCGGCGGAGGCTCGGGCGGTGTCTTGTGGCCCTGGTGGTACCCTCCACCGCGGAGGCAAGGGTGGACCTCCCCCTGCTCGCAGAGTTGCAACGCCGCCGCGTCTTCCGCGCGCTGGTCGGCTATGGCATCGCCGCCTTCGCGGTGCTCCAGATCATCGAGCCGGTGATGCACGGGCTGCACTGGCCCGACGCGGTTCTCTCCTACGTCGTGGTTGCGCTGGCCGTCGGTTTCCCTGTCGTCGTCAGCCTGGCGTGGATCTTCGACGTCAACGCGGGCCGCATCGAGCGGACGGGGCCCGCGCCTGCGAGCGGCCCGAGGGGCGTTCGCCTCGGGCTCTTGCTGGTGGGCATCGGTGTGGTCGCGGCTGCACCGGGAGTCATCTGGTACTTCGCGGTTCGGGGGCACGCGCGATCGGTGCCCTCCTCGGCTGTCGGAGCTGTGGCAGCGACGCCGTCCATCGCCGTCCTCCCCTTCGCGGACATGAGCCCCGGCAAGGACCAGGAGTACTTTTCGGACGGGATCGCGGAAGAGATCCTCAACGCGCTGGCGCAAGTGGAGGGGCTGCAGGTGACCGGCCGCACCTCATCGTTCTCGTTCAAGGGCAAGAACGAGGATCTGAGGGACATCGGCCAGAAGCTCGGCGTGGGCGCGGTCCTCGAAGGCAGCGTGCGAAAAGCAGGGAATCGCGTGCGCGTCACGGCCCAGGTGGTCAAGGTCGCGGACGGCTTCCACCTCTGGTCGCAGACCTACGACCGGGACCTGACCGATGTTTTCGCGGTGCAGGACGAGATCGCGAGGGGCGTTGTCGAGGCTCTCAAGGTCAAGCTCCTTCCCGGCCGTGAGCAGCCCGCAAGCCGGGTCCGCACGGCGAGCCTCGAAGCCTACGATCAATACCTTCTTGGGGTGCATCTCATCGAGAGCTTCACCGTCGCGGACGTTCGCGCCGCGACCATCGCCTTGGAACGGGCCGTCACCCTCGACCCCACGATGGCTGCCGCGTGGGCCGCGCTGGCTCGCGCACTCTGGTGGAGCAGCAACAGGGTCACTCCCGAGGCGGCCGATCAGGGACGGCGTGCGATTGCCGCTGCCGAGAAAAGCGTAGCATCGGGCCCGAACCTCGCCGAGGCCTACTCGATTCGTTCCCTGGTGCGGGACGCCCTTCAATGGGACTTTGCGGGTAGCGACGAGGACGACGCCCGCGCCGTGGCTCTCTCTCCGAACTCCCCATCCGTTCTCATCCACCACTGCATCAACCTGGGAATGCGTGGGCAGTTGGCGCTAGCGATTGCAACCTGCCGCAGGGCCATCGAAGTGGACCCCCTCACCGTCGGCGGGCGCAACATACTGACGTTTGATTTGATTGCGAGCGGGGATCTCGCCGGTGCTCGCGCAGTCAACCTTCGCGTACTCCAACTCTCGCCCTCCTCCTTTGCCGCCCAGTCCAACCGTTGCGTGCTGGATTTTCTCGGGGGGGACCGGACCGCGGCCCGCGATCACTGCATGAGCCTGACAGACGCAGACGAAGGCGATCGCGCGTACTGGCAGGCGTTGATGGCGATCGAGTGGGGCGCTCCGGCCGAAGCCGAACAGCGCACTAGCGAATTCGCCACGCGGTTCGGCGAGGAAAATCCCCTGCGCGTCGCAAAACTCTACGCCTGGCGCCCCGATCCGGACCGGGCTTTCAAGTGGTTGAACCGCGCATACGACAGTCACGACGGCTTGGACGGGATCAAGTTCGACTGGGAGCTCAAGAAGATCCGGTCGGACTCGCGCTACACGGCGCTGCTCAAGAAAATGAAGCTCCCGTTGGACTAGCCTGAGGCACTGGGCGCATCCTTCGCACGGGGGAAAGAATTGGACGCGGGAACCCTCATTTCGGAGTTAAGGCGTCGGCGCGTGTTCCGCGTGCTGGTGGGCTACGGCATTGTTGGGTTCGCGGTGTTGCAGATCATCGAACCGATCATGCACGCACTCCACCTGCCCGACGTGACGCTCACCTATGTGGTGCTGGCGTTGGCGGTGGGGTTCCCCATCTCCGTCGTGCTCGCGTGGGCCTTCGACATCAACGAAGGCAAGATCGAGCGGACGGCCCCAGCTGCCTCGCATGCGCTGAAGGGCATCCGGCTCCCGCTGGTGTTGATCGGTATCGGGATCTTCGCTGCTGCTCCAGGAGTCATCTGGTACCTCGTCCTGCCCGGCCATCTGAAGAGGACGACGGAGCTGGTGGCGTCCACTGCGCCAACGCCATCCATCGCCGTCCTCCCTTTCGCCGACATGAGTCCTGGCAAGGACCAGGAGTATTTCTCCGACGGGATCGCGGAGGAGATCCTCAACGGCCTCGCGCAGAATGAGAGCCTGCACGTGGTCGGGCGCACCTCTTCGTTCTCCTTTCGCAACGCCCCGCAGGACCTTCGCGAGGTGGGCCACAAGCTGGGGGTAACGCACGTGCTCGAGGGCAGCGTGCGGCGCGAGGCGGGGATGGTCCGCGTCACCGCGCAGTTGATCGACGTCGCGACCGGCTACCATGTCTGGTCGCAGACCTTCAGCCGCGAGGTGAACAGCGTGCTGGCCCTCGAGGATGAAATCGCGAACCATGTGGTGGGGGCGCTCAAGGGCAAGCTGCTGGCCGGCGTACGCAAGGAAAGACCGAGCGTCGATCCGCGCGCCTACGAGCTGTATCTGAGGGCTCACAGCCTGGAGATCCAGTTCTCGGCGGACGGCGTGCGACAGTCGATTCCGCTGTTCCGCGAGGCGGTGTCGCTTGATCCCGGTCTCGGGCAGGCCTGGGCGTGGCTCGCGATCGCGCTCTGGTGGAATGTCCTCCCCAACAGTCCCGCCGCCACCGATGCCGTCGCGGCGGCAGACAAGGCGGTGGAGGTGGCGCCGGACCTCGCCGCGGCACACTGGTCGAGGGCGCTCGTGCGCTGGTACCTCCAATGGGACTGGAGCGGGGCGATCGACGACGAGAATCGCGCGATGGCCATCAGCCCCGGGGATGCCGATGCCCTCGACGTTCGCTGCATCCTGGAGCGCGTCCTGGGACACAGGGAGGCCAGCGTAGCCGCCTGCCGCGAGGCGATCCGGCTCGACCCGCTCTCCGTCGCATTTTGGAATCAGATCACGAACACATATCTCGCAAGCGGCGAGATCGGGCTCGCGCGCACAGCGAACGCCCGCGCATTCGACGTCTCGAAGGATTCCAGGTCCGCGCATGAGAACCGGTGCGCCATCGCGGTGTTCGCCAACGAAAGTGGCGCCCGCGAGCTCTGCAGCAGTCTCCGCGACGAGAACCGGCGCCTCTTCTGGATCGCGTTGGGTGCGTTCGAACACGATCCCGCCCGCCTCGACCGCTCGCTGGCTGAGTTGATCGCCCGGATGGGAGAGCGGGATCCGGAATCGATCGCAGAGATCCATGCGTGGCGCGGCGACAAGGACAAGGCGTTCGAGTGGCTGGATCGCGCGGTCGCCCGGCGGGCAGGCCTCGGGGAGGTTAAGGTCGACCCACTGCTCAAGAAGCTCCACGGGGACCCGCGCTGGGCGACGCTCCTCAAGAAGATGAACCTGCCGCTGGACTGAACGAGATCGAATGACTCGACCGCGGTGCACGGTAACGCTTATGGCGGAGATCAAGGCCGAGTCCCCTGACGGCGTGGACGAAGGACCAAGCGTCCCGTCGTTGAGAAACGCTACGCCTCTGGGATCCGATCTGGCCTGGCATCTCCCCAAATTGCGGGGAGCGAACGGGCGGAACTGGTTGCATGGCTGCGCGGTCATCCGTCGGGCCGTAGATGGACGGATTCATGCCTGAGGCGTAGCGTTCCCGCCGCCGGGAGTGCTGAAGGGGGTCCCTCCAGTTCGCGGAACACCGAAGTCGCGCGCGCCCGACCGCCTCAAAGGGGGTGTGCATTGAAAAGCGCGATCTGCCTCGTCGCCGTCGCTCTGGTCCTTGGGTCATCGCCCGCTTTTTCGCATCCACTGCCCTCGGTGGCCCCCGAGAAAGTCGGGCTTTCGCCGGAGCGACTCGGACGTATCGGCAAGTTGCTCAACGCCGAGATCGAAAAAGAAAACCTCCCCGGCGCGGTCCTCCTCATCGCGCGGCGGGGCAAGGTCGCCTACTTCGAGAGCTTCGGCTTTCAGGACAAGGGTGCCGGGAAGCGGATGGGCAAGGACGCCCTCTTCCGCGTGTATTCGAGGACCAAGCCGTGGGTGTCCGTGGCGGCGATGTAGCCCGTCGAAGCCAAGAAGCGGCTCCCCAGTCAGGGTGCGGAGATCGATTCGAGGATTAACGGCCGGGGCCAGCTGCCGACAGCCCTGATTTGCATTGGAACTACAATGTATGTACATTGTGGTTGTGACGAACGAGCTCCGGTTCGACTGGGACTCTGCCAAGGACCGGGCGAACCGGCAGAAACATGGCGTCTCCTTCGATGAAGCCCGGACTGCCTTCCTGGACGAGCATGGCCGGATCATGCATGACCCTGATCACTCGGACGACGAGGATCGCTTCGTGCTGCTGGGCTTCAGCTCCGCTCTTCGACTGCTCGTCGTCTGCCACTGCTACCGAAGCGGCGAGGACGTCATTCGGATCATCTCAGCTCGGAAAGCGACCCGCAAAGAAGGCGCGACGTACGCGCAATGGTGGAAGCGATGAGGAAGGAATACGACTTTTCCCGCTCGGAGAAGAACCCTTACGCGAGGCGGCTGAAGAAGCAGGTCACCATCCGGCTGGACAGCGACACACTCGCCTACTTCAAGAGGCTGGCCGATGAAGCCGCACTTCCCTACCAGACGCTCATCAACCTGTACCTCCGCGACTGCGCGGCACAGCGCAAACAACTTCGGCTTGAATGGCGGCCGTGAGGACCGTTCCTGGTGTTCCAGGCCATTGCCGACTGACGCGCAGGCACGGCAAGAGGCGGTCAGGCCACCGGATCCGCCGCGCCGCCCGCCAATCCATACTTCTTCAGCCGGTCGATGAGCGCCCCCCTGCTCAGCCCCAGCCGCCGCGCTGCCTCCGACTGGTTCCCCGAAACCGCGGTCAGCGTTCGCGCGATCACGCTCCGCTCCAGCGCCTCGACCTGCTCGCGCAAGGTCAGGGTTCCGTCGGGCGGGAGCCCCGGTTCGACCGCCTCCACCGCAAAGGCCTGCACCCCGATCTCCCCTGGATTTCCCAGCGCCACCATCCGCGCCACCGCGTTCTCCAGCTGCCGGACGTTCCCCGGCCAGTCGGCGCGCTGCAGCGCCTCGATCAGCGCCGGGGCGAGGCGGACGTTCTCCATCCCGAATCGATCGGCGTACCGGCGCGCGAACTCCACCGTCAGGGAAGGGATGTCCTCGCGGTGTTCATGGAGCGGCGGCACCACCAGCTCGACCACCGCGAGGCGATAGTAGAGGTCCTCGCGGAACCGGTGCGCGCGCACCTCGGCGAGCAGATCCCGGTTGGTGCAGGCCACCACGCGCACGTCGACCTTTTCCACCGAGCCTTTGCCCACCGGCTGGATCTCTCCCTCCTGCAGCGCCCGCAGCAGCTTGGCCTGGACTGCCTGGGGCAGCTCGCCCACTTCGTCCAGCACCAGCGTGCCCCCGTGCGCCTCGGCGAAGAAGCCGCGCCGCGCCTGGGCGGCGCCCGTGAACGCGCCGCGCGCATGGCCGAAGAGCTCGGCTTCCGCCAGCTCGCCCGGAATCGCGGCGCAGTTGAAGCGCACCAGGGGCGCCGCGGCGCGGCGGCTCTGCGCGTGAAGCAGGGCGGCGATCAGCTCTTTGCCCGTCCCGGTTTCGCCGCGCACGAGGACGGTGATGTCCTTGGGCGCCACCCGGTGGACGGCGTCGAGCAGCCGCCGCATGGCGGGCGAGTCGCCGATGATGGCATGGCCGATGGCCTTCTCGGCGGTGAGCCGGCGGTTCTGCACCCGCAGCGCGCGCGCCTCCAGCGCCCGGTCGATGACCAGCGCCATCTCGTCGATGTCGAACGGCTTGGTGACGTACTCGTAGGCGCCGCTCTTCATCGCGCGCACCGCGATGCGCTCCGAGCCGTGCGCGGTGAGCACCACCACCGGCAGCGATTCGTCGCGCTCGTGGATGGCCTGCACCAGCTGCAGGCCGTCCATCTCCGGCATCGAGTAGTCGGTGACGACGCTGTCCACGCCCTCGAGCAGGGTGAGGGCCTCCTTCGCCGAATGCGCCAGCACCGGCTCGAGGCCGCGCGACTTCACCAGCTGACTGAGGGTGAAGAGGAGCGCCGGCTCGTCGTCAACCAGCAGCACCCGCGGCATCGGGGCTCCTCTTCAGCGGCAGGGTTCCCGTCGCGGTCGTGCCCCGGCCCGGCTCGCTGGAGTAGACGAGCGATCCGCCGTGCTGCGCGAAGGTGGCGCGGGCCACCACCACGCCCAGGCCGGTGCCTTCGTCGCGGGTGGTGAAGAAGGGCGTCCCCAGCCGGTCGAGCACTTCCGGCGGCATTCCCCGGCCCGAGTCGCGCACCGCGATGCGCGCGCCGCGGTCCAGCGCGTCGATCTCGATGGCCACGTCGCCGCCCGACATCGTCGCCTCGAGGGCGTTGCCGACCAGGTTGAAGAGCGCGTCCTTGAGCCGCCGCGGATCGGCCTCGATGGTCGCGTCGCCGCGCCGGCGCAGCACGACGCCGGCGGTGGCGGCGCGCGCCTCCATCAGCGAGATCACCTCGTCGGCCAGCGCTCCCAGCGCCACCTGCTTCGGCTGCAGCGCTTCGAGCGGGCGCGAGAAGGAGAGGTACTCCTTGAGGATGCCCTCCATCCGATCGACCTCGGCGGCGACCACGCGCAGCTGCTCGGCGGAGTCCGGATCGCAGGCGGCGCGGGCCGAGAGCTGCACCAGGCCCTTGATGGCGGCGAGCGGGTTCTTCAGCTCGTGCGAGAGCTTGAGGCCGACCTGCTCCATCTCCCGCGCGCGGCCGAGCGCCCGGAAGGCCATCTCTTCTCGGGCGCGGCCCAATTCGCAGGCGCTGTCGCTGACGGTGCGGGTGAGCAGGAGCGCATAGCGCGCCTGCCAGGCGCCGGCGGTGACCAGCACCGCGACCAGGATCATCCAGTAGGCGGGCTGCGGCACGTCGGGCCCGAACCACGGCGCCGGAAGCAGCGCCATGGCGAGCAGTCCCGCGCCGACCAGCGCGAGCACCGTCTGCATGACGCGGGACCAGCCGTTCTTCATCACCAGGTCGGCGAGGGGCAGGAGCGTGGCCGGCAACAGCGGGCTGCGGATGCCGCCGGTGAGCGCGAGGCCGAGCAGCAGGAGCAGGAAGCGCGGAACCATGTGCCGCGCGTCGCCGATCGTCGGCGTCTCCTTCTCACGCGGGGCGCAGGCGGCCCGCGACAGCCAGAGGAGAAACATCGCCAGCGACGCCGCGAAGGTCACGCCGAGCGCGACCACGCGCGCCGTCGGATAGCCGGCGAGCGCCAGGACGGCCAGATTGAAGGCGTACATGGCGACGAGCCAGACGCGCTTCCCGCGCGCGGCGCTCATGTAAGCCGCCTCCGCGCGGTCGCGATACCAGCGCTCCGCCTGCTCCAGGGAAT
>JAYWAJ010000013.1:0-7783 GCA_043782525.1 Deltaproteobacteria bacterium
TGGGTTCGCTTCTCCGAATGTCTGCGTTACGACAACTGCGTGACAGCGGAGGCGGACCCTAGCAAAGGCGTTCGAGCAGGATCAAGCAGGATCGGCGAAGCGGCTGAATTAATGGTGGATCCTCTGCGAAATCGGGGAAAATGTTGCGGATCAAAGCATTTCTCTCTGACGCAAGTCCGGCGCGCCTCTGGCGGCGCACCCCACGAAAGGTGTGGCGCACGAATGATCGCGCGAGAAAGACGGCTGCGGAGGTGGTGACGAGCAGAAAATTTCGCGGTGGATTGGTTGACAGTGCCGGCGGTGCGTGCTTGATTGCCGCGCTTTTTCCCGTGAGGAGGCAGTCGTCGTGAAGCGCACGTACCAGCCGAGCAAAGTGAGGCGGAACAAGGAGCATGGGTTCCGCAAGCGCAACGCCACCCCAGCGGGGCGCAAAATCCTCAAGCGCCGCCGCGCGAAGGGCCGCAAGCGGCTCGTCGTCAGCGCGCCCAAGAAGTAGGTCCCTTGCCGCAAGCAGCGCCGCAACCGCCGCCCTTCGGGCTTCCCAAGGGTGCGCGCTTGCTGCGCCGGGCAGAGTTCCTGTCCGTCAAGCAGGAGGGCAAGAGCTTCGCAGACGGACCCCTGGCCGCGAGCTTCATTGCGCGCGAGGCCTCGCTCGTGCGCGCCGGGGCGCGGCCGGCGTTCGCCAGGGTGGGCCTGACGGTCTCGTCGAAGGTGGGCGGCTCGGTGGTGCGCAACCAGGTGAAGCGCCGACTGCGCGAAGCGGTCCGGCACGAGCTCTCCCTGCTTCCTCCCGTCGATCTGGTGCTGGTGGCGCGAGCTTCGTCGGTGGGGGCCAGCGTGGAAGATTTCCGCGCCTGGCTGCGGCGCGCGGGGACGCGGATGAGGAAGGGGGCAGGGCGATGAGGCGCCTGTTCTCCCTGCCCCTGTTGGCCCTGCTCTGGGTCTACCGGCGGTTCGTCTCCCCGGCGCTGCCGCCTTCCTGCCGCTATTACCCCTCCTGCTCTGCGTATGCGGAAGAAGCGGTGCGCGTTCACGGCCCGATCGTCGGGCCGTACCTCGCGCTGCGACGCCTGCTGCGTTGCCATCCCTATGCCGCCGGTGGACCGGATCCGGTCCCGCCCGCAGCCAAGAGGTTTGCATGAAAGACACGAACCAGCGGCTCTTCCTGGCCATCGCCATCTGGCTCGCCTGCATCTTCGGGTACTTCACCTTCTTTGCTCCGAAGAAGGCGGCCCTGCCGGTGAATCCGGCGCCTGCCGCCAGCGCGCCCTCCACCACCCAGACCCCCGCGCCGCCCTCAACTCCTGCGGCCGCCCGGGCCGCCGATGTTCCACGTGGAACGGCGGCGCCGAACCGGGAGGTGATCTTTGAGACCTCCCGCTCCCGCATCGTCGTCTCCAGCGAAGGGGCGGCGATCCGCAGCATCGAGCTTCTCGGGGACAAGTGGACCCGGCACAAGGGCCGCAAGGAAGAGTCGCATGTGGACCTGGTGCAGCCGCACGCGGGCGAAGTGCTGCCCTTCTCGACCAGCCTCCGGGACGCCGCCGGGACCGAGCTGCTGGCGCCCAACGAGGCCTTCGAGCTGGTCCAGCAGGACCGGCGCAGAGCGACCTTCCGGACCGAGAGGGGAGGGATCACGCTGACCAAGACGCTCTCGGTGAGCGCGGATTCCTACGGCATCGACCTGGCGGTCGAGCTGAAGAGCGCCGCGGCGCTCTCGGGTCAGCTGGCGGTGGTCTCGGGAGCCCACGCCGAGGAGCCCTCCGGCGGGATGTTCGCCTCGCGTACCAGCACGCCGGCGCGGACCATCTGCCTGCAGGGGAACAACAAGATCGAGCGCGTCGCCATCGGGGCCAAGCACCCCGAGTTCGACGCGGCGGGGGCGCTCTTTGCCGGCATCGACGAGCAGTATTTCCTCACCGCGGTGTTGCCGCCCCAGGGAGTGACCGCCTCCTGCAAGCTGGAGGCGCGCGGCGAGAAGGTCGGCTCGCTCCTCGCCTCGCTCATCGTGCCGGTCCAGGTGACGGCAGGAGGGGCGGCGCAGCTCGCCTTCAAGGGCTACGCCGGACCCAAGGACGCCCAGGAGCTGGGGCCGGTGGCCGCGCCCCTCAAGCAGGCCATCGACTGGGGCTTCTGGTCGGTCATCGCCGAGGTGCTGCTGGGCATCATGAAGTTCTGCCAGCGCATCGTGCCGGGCCACAACTGGGGCATCGCCATCATCATGCTGACGCTGGCGATGAAGGCGCTGACCTTCCCGCTGCAGCACAAGTCGATGAAGTCGATGCAGGAGATGCAGCGCATCCAGCCGCAGCTGGACGAGATGAAGAAGAAGTTCGCCGGCGACACCCAGCGGCAGAACCTCGAGCAGATGAAGCTCTTCAAGGAGCACGGCGTGAACCCGATGGGGTCCTGCCTGCCCATGCTCATCCAGATGCCCATCTGGTTTGCGCTCTACACCACGCTGCAAGTCTCGGTGGAGCTCTACAACGCGCCCTTCATTCCCGGCTGGATCGACGACCTCACCGGCAAGGACCCCTATTACATCCTCCCGGTGGCGATGGGCATCACCATGATCCTGACCCAGGTGCTGACGCCGTCGCCGATGTCGAACCCCAGCCAGAAGACGATGGGGTACGTGATGAGCGGCTTCTTCTCGCTGCTCATGCTGACGCTGCCCTCGGGGCTGACCCTCTACATCTTCATCAACAACGTCCTTTCCATCGCCCAGCAGATGTATTTGCGCCGCACCATGGGGGGACCGCCTGCCAGCGGGAGGACGTTGGAGGTGAAGGGCGGTGGCGCGGGCGCGGCGGACGGTGCAAAGCTGCGCGCGTAGATGACCCAGGGCGCGCGAAAGTCCGGCCGCAAGAACCCGCTCCTCGGCGCCGCCGTGGTCAAGGCGGTGCTGCGCAAGCGGACCGGGCAGAGCGGGGCGACCTCGGTCCTCTACGAGGGCATCCTGCGCGACCTGGGGGTCTCCGATGCCGAGGTCGAGCGCTTCCTCGCCGAGCACCAGGACGAGGTGGAGCAGGCCATCCGCAGCCACGGCCGGAGGGGGGACTGACATGCAGCCGGAGGGAACGCTGGTGCTGCGGCACGCGCTCGAGCAACGCGGGGAGGTGAGCGAGGAGCAGCTCCCGTTCGCCGACCTGCAGCAGCTGCTGGACCTGTGCGCATCGCACGCGCAGGGTGCAGCTTTCGTCCAGGTCCGGGTCTCGGGCGAGAGCGATGGGCGGCAGCAAACGCTGGTGCTTGACTTCGGCCGCTTCGGCCGCGCGGAGTGAAAAGCGTGGACGGTGCACATCTCCAGATGATCGAGGACGGCGCGGCGGGGATGGGGCTGCGCCTCGACGCCGAGCAGGTCAAGCTGCTCGGGCGGCATGTCGACCTGATGCTGAAGTGGAACAAGTCGATCAACCTGACGGCCATCACCGACCTGGACGAGGTGGTGGAGAAGCATGTCCTCGACTCGCTGGCGGTGGTGGCGGTGCTGCCTTCGGGGAGCCTACTCGACGCCGGCTCCGGCGCGGGCTTTCCGGGGATCCCGGCGGCCATCGCGAGGCCGGACCTCGAGGTGGTGCTGGTCGATTCGGTGCAGAAGAAGGTCGCCTTCCTCAAGAACGCGCTGGCGGAGCTGCGGCTGCCGAAGGTGAAGGCGGTGGCGGTCCGTCTGCAGGGAGATCCGGCGCAGGAAGAGCTGCAGCGGGTGCATGCGGCGGTGGCGCGGGCCTACGCGGCCCCGCGGGAGTGGCTCAAGCTGGCGGAGCAGTATGTGCTGCCGGCAGGAGTGGCCATCTGCATGCTGGGACCCAGTGAAGAGGTGCCCGACGAGGTGGGCGGCCTCAAGCTGCAGGAGACGCTGGGCTACCAGCTGCCCTACTCGAAGGCGCAGCGGCGGCTGGCCATCTACAAGCACGTGTAGCGACCGGCCCGGCGGGGCGCCTGGCCTCACCGCGATCGCTCTGGTTCCACGTGGAACAACGAAAGACTCCTGAACGACGCAGCAGCACAAACGCGCCTCTCGCTGCGGCTGACAAAGGAGAGCGGCTGCTGCTGAAGCATCTTTGGAAGCGGACCTGCGCCGGGCAGCAGCGGGAGACCAGGGGCGTCGGAGGAGAGACCAGTGTGGAGCGCTCGCCCGTTTTCCACCTGCCCGTATGTGTAGCGAGTGGCCCGGGGTTGGGTGGGGCGCCTGGACCTCGAGCGGTTGACCTGGTTCCACGTGGAACAACGAAGCGAGAGGACCCGAACTCTCGCACCGACACGCGCCTTCGCAGCCCGGCGAGGCGGCGAAGCGCGTCCCGCTTGCGGCTGTCAGGAGATCGGCCGGCTCCTGAGTGGGCGCTACGGCGGGGACATGCGCGGGGGCGGGGGAGACCAGGGGCCCAGCGGCGCCCGTGTGGAGAACTCGCTCGGGTTCCACCTGCCCCGCGAAGGTTGGGCACCTCCGCCAGCCCCAATGCAGCGGTCAGGGGTGCGTTGAGATCAGCCTCGACGTCATCGTTGACGGAGACGGCGATTTGGCTGCGATCGATATCGGCATGTGCGGTGACGCCCACGGCCAGGTTCACGTCGCCGTCGTCGCCCACGCTCACGACGACCCCCGCTCCCGTCTTTCGTTCTCGGCCTACGGCGCTATCCCATCTGCATTGCGCCAGGACCACCCTACGCGATGTGCAGCGGGACTCCGCGCCCACGCGGGGGAGAAGAAAACTCCCGCCCGAAATGAATGCCCCGCGCTGAGCCGTGCCGTGCCACCTGAAGGCACGCCATCGAGTCACAGCCTGTTGATCCAGGCCCGGTGGGCAGCAGGCTCAGCACGAGTCAAGCAGCGGGAGAGGCGCGGTGCGGCCAATCGAGGGTCGCGGGCGGCCGAAGAGTCAGACCCGCGATGAAGGCGACCTCCCAGGGAGGAGAGCCCCAGCTTCCTTGTTCGACGGGACCATCGACCCCGGACGCGGGCAGATCCCGAGCAGCATCCAGCACGCGTTCAAGGCCTTCCGCGACGACACAAGGACGACGAGAGAAGGAGCGCCGGTGGCGTCAGGGCCACCAGCCTTGGTCGAGGTAAGCGGGATGGTGGGCGGGACACGGGCCCCTCCTTAGCCCCCGGAAGAGGGGGGGTCGGGGGGGCGCCACCCGCAGGCGCGGATCAGGGATGCGCGGCCGGCTCGCTTTGGCTGGGAGAAGTCGTCGCGTCGGAGTCGGCGCCTTCCAGGTGATGGACGATGGCCTCGGAAAACTGCGGCAGGTCTTCCGGCTTCCGGCTGGTGATCCAGTTGCGGTCGATCACGACCGCTTCGTCCTTCACCGTGGCGCCGACCTGCCTCAGATCGTCCTGGATGGTCGACCAGGCGGTCAGGGTCCGACCCTTGGCCAGGTGGGCCGCGAGGAGCAGCTGCGGGCCGTGGCAGACGGCCGCGATCAGCTTTCCAGCGCTTTCGAAGGCCTTGACGAAGGCGACCACCCTCGGGTCGACCCGCAGGTGGTCGGGCGACTGCCCGCCCGGAATGAGCAGGCCGTCGTAGTCTTCCACCTTCACCTGGTCGATGGCCTTTTCGGCCTTCACCTTCTCCTTGCCCTTGTATCCCCGCAGCTCCTCTCCCGCCTTCACCCCGATGACGTCGACCTGGTAGCCCTCCTCCTTGAGGCGGTCGTAGGGAACACGGAACTCGGAATCCTCGAAACCCTGGCCCAGCACGCAAGCGATCTTCATCAAAGCTCCTCAAGCAAAAGGGAGACTCAAGATGCGGGCCGGGCGCCGGTGACGGAAGGGTTGTCCGCAGGGCAGGGTGGGCAGCAGGAGCCCGGCCGTTCCACGTGGAACGAGCGCGCGCCACTCCGGCGTGGGATCGGTGAACGGCGTTCACCGGGACTCTCCAGACAAGTGAACGGCGTTCACTGATTTGCCTCGTTTCAGGCCCGCGGGGAGGAGCTCCGGCCGGGATCGGCCGCTTGCCGCCTTGATTGGTGTCAGACCCCCGTGGTACCTCCGCTCCTCACGGTTCCACCACGGGGCGGGGGAGGGCGAGTCCATGGCGTTGGTGCTGGCGGTCGTCAACCAGAAGGGCGGGGTGGGCAAGACCACCACGGCGGTCAACCTGGCCGCGTCGCTGGCGGCGCGGGAGATGCGGGTCCTGCTCGTCGATCTCGATCCCCAGGGCAACGCCTCGAGCGGCGTCGGCATCGCCCGCGACCAGGGGGAGCGGCCGACCATCTACCACGCGCTGCTCGGCGAGCGCGACGCACGGGCCGCGGTGCTGCCCACCGAGGTGCCGCACCTCTTCGTGCTCCCCTCGGGCACCGACCTGGTCGGCGCCGAGCTGGAGCTGGTGGCGGTCGAGTCCCGGGAGAACCGACTGCGCTCCGCGCTCGACCCGCTGCGCTCCGGCTACGACTTCATCCTCATCGATTGCCCGCCGTCGCTCGGGCTGCTCACCATCAACGCCCTGGTCGCCGCCGACCGGGTGCTGGTGCCGCTGCAGTGTGAGTACTACGCGCTGGAAGGCCTCGGCTCGCTGCTCCGCACCATCGACCTGGTCCGCGCCAACCTCAACCGCGACCTGCAGCTGGAGGGCGTGGTCCTCACCATGTTCGACGCCCGCAACAACCTGGCGCGGCAGGTGATGAAGGACGTGCAGGCCAACCTGCCGGGGCAGGTCTACGCCACGGTGATCCCCCGCAACGTGCGGCTCTCGGAGGCGCCCAGCCACGGGCGGCCGGTGATCCTCTACGACATCGAGTCCAAGGGCGCGCAGAGCTACCTGCAGCTGGCCGAGGAGCTGCTCGGCCGCCACCACGCCGGCACCACGGACGAAGAGCGGGCTTCAGGCCTCAGGCTTCAGGCTTCAGGCCAGAAGCGCACTGCGCCGACTCGCTGAGGGAGAACGCGTCGATGGATCCAAAGGCGTCATTGAAGCGGCAGGCGCTCGGGAGGGGGCTCGGCGCTCTTATCCCCGGGGGCTCGCCCGCCGAGCGCAAAGGGGTGATGAACCTCGGCATCGAGGAGATCCGCCCCGACAAGCACCAGCCGCGGCGGCACTTCGACGAGACCCACCTCGACGAGTTGGCGGAGTCGATCCGCGGCAAGGGCATCCTCCTGCCGCTCATCGTGCGTCGCGCGCACGACGGCTACGTGCTGGTGGCCGGCGAGCGGCGCTGGCGCGCGGCGCAGAAAGCCGGGCTGCGCGAAGTGCCGGTGATGGTCCGCGAGGTGACCGAGAAGGAGGCCTTCGAGCTCGCCCTCATCGAGAACATCCAGCGCGAGGACTTGAACCCCCTCGAGGAGGCGGAAGCCTACCGGCGCCTCATCGACGAGCACGGCCTCACCCAGGAGGAGCTGGCGGGGAGGGTCGGCAAGGACCGCTCCACGGTCGCCAACGCCCTGCGCCTGCTGCGGCTGCCCGATCCCATCAAGCAGGCCATCGTCGCCGGACAGCTCAGCATGGGTCACGCCCGCGCGCTCCTGGCCATCTCCGACGAGGCCGACCTGCGGCGCGCCGCCGACCAGGTCATCGCCGAGGCGCTCTCGGTGCGGGCCGCCGAGGCGCTGGTGCAGCGGCTCAAGTCGAAGCGGCGGCCCAAGGAGAAGCGCGAGGCCGGGCAGAGCGTGCAGGTGCGGCACCTGGTCGAGAAGCTGCAGCGCAAGCTCGGCGCCAAGGTGGAGCTGAAAGACAAGGGCGGTCACGGCACGCTGGAGATCCGCTACCAGACCCTGGTCGAGCTGGACCGCATCCTCGCCGGCATCCTGGGAGACTGAAATGGCCACCGAACCCGTCCTTGA
>JAYWAJ010000014.1:0-7771 GCA_043782525.1 Deltaproteobacteria bacterium
GTCGCCGGCGGCGGATCGGCCGCGGCCTCGCCCAGCGCGGGCTGCGGCGGCAAGTGCCAGCGGTCATAGATGCGCGACAGCTGCGGACCGAGCGCGACCAGGGCTTCGTCGACGGCGCGCAGCAGATCGCCGTCTCCCTGGCGCAGGCCGATGACGTAGGCGCCGCGGGCGACGTCGGCGTCGGCCAGCTCCAGCTCCGGACGGTTGAGCCCGTAGCGGGCGGCGATGACGCTGTCGAGCAGCACCGCCTCGGTGCGGCCCAGCGCCAGATCGCGGTAGGGCTCCTCCTGTCCGCTGTAGAGGACGATCTCGATGCCCGGCCGCCGGCGCAACAACTGGTGCGCCAGCGACGACGAGAGCGTCCCCACCCGGTGACCCGCGAGCTGGTCGAGCGACCGCAGCTTCGCCCCCTTGCGCACCACCAGCTGCTCGGAAAAGGTGAAGTACGGCTTCGAGATGAGGATGCGCCCGTGCAGCGCGGCGGTGTCCTCGAGGCCGTTGAGGATGACGTCGAAGTCGCCGCGCTCGAGCGACGGCACCAGGTTGGACCAGTCATTCTGGACGAAACGGGCGCGCACCGAGAGCCGCTGCGCCAGCGCCTCCGCCAGCTCGACCTCGAACCCGACCAGCTTCGACGGATCGCGCGGATCGCGAAAGACATACGGCTCGCCGCCCTGCAGATCGCCGGCCCAGCGCAGCTCGCCCTGTGATTGAAGCCGGGCGAGCCCCACCGCCATCCAGATCGCGATCAGCACCGCTACTCGTTCTTCCGGCTGCCGGGGAAGGGGTGGACGTTGGGGCCGCGCTGCTCGGTGGGCGCCGCCGGGCTCTGCCGCAGCCGCAGCATCTCGTCGAGCATCAGCATCATCTTTTCCTGCAGCTGCCGCTTCTCCGCCTGCACCTGGTCGAAGAGCTCGCGCGGCACCTTGTCCGAGTCGTTGCGCTCTTCCAGCAGGGCGAAGAGCTTCTTCTGCAGCTCCTGCTTCTCCGCCGCCAGCTGCTCGTAGACGGCGCGAGGCACCGTCTCGACGGGCGCGGGCGGAGCCTTCTCGTTCTGCGCCGACCAGCTGGCGAAGGCCGCCTGCGCCACCGCGAAGGCGTCGTCGGGCGGCGCGGCCGGGACCGGGTCGTCCGCCGGTACCGGGTCCTCGGGCGGCGCGAACTGGAAGACGCTGTCCTCCTCGACGGCGGGCGCGACCGGTTCGGGCGGCGCCGAGTGCTCCGCCTCGAAGGCCGCCAGCGCCGGTCCGGGCATGAACCCGGGCTTGCGCGGCTGGGGCAAAGCCGTCCAGCTCTGGGCGGGCTCGCTCTCGGTTCCCGGGTCGGGCCAGGAGTTGTCCGGCGTCGGCCCCTTGCGCGCCACATACGGCGTCGGCTCGGGCGCGAGGGGCGGGGCCTTGAGGTACGCGGGCGGCCGCTGATCGAGCGGGTCGATGGTCTCGCCTTCGGAGTCGTCCTCGCTGATGTCGTGCGCGCCGGGGTGCACCGTGATCAGCCCCAGCGCCGCAAAGGTCACCAGGCCGCGCAGGAGCGATTCGTTGGCGATGAAGTCCAGCCCGAGCAGCTGCTCCATCGGGTGCCGCCCGACCAGCAGCGCCAGGAGCTTCTGCTCGGCGCTGTTGAGCTGCAGCTCGGCGAGGATGCCGCTCTCCGCCGCCCGCTCGATGATCGAATCCTTGGGCGGCGCCAGCGGCCGGATGTAGTTGAGCGGCAGCCCGCGCAGGCCCTGCAGCACCGCGCCCGGCGTGTCCCAGTCGAGGGTGATCGCCTCCTGGGTCGGGAGCTTCCCCGGCTCGAAGAGGTACTTCCCGTCGCTCCAGGTGAAGAGCGACAGGACCAGGTTCTGCACCTGCGTCTTCACCGTCGCGTGCAGGTGCTCGAGGGTGATGGCGCCCATCTCGAGGAGGATCTGCCCGATCCGCTTCTGCGGCGTCTTCCCCTGCAGCTCGAGCGACTTGGCCGCCTGCTCCGGCGTGATGGCCGCCTGCCGCACCAGCATCTGGTCGAGCCGGTCGGAGTTGCGCTCGCTGCGCGCGAAGACCGGCACGCCCCGCGAGACGTAGAGCGTCCGGTTGTCGAGCGGCCCCACGCAGCGCAGGACGCCGGTCTCGCGGTTGCGCCACAGCTCCATGATCGCCAGCGCGAAAGGGGCGGGCAGGGCGCGCGCCGTCGAAGTGAGGTTGGGCGACTCCGGGCCCTGGAACCGCGGCGCCGCCGTCGAGATGGGCGCGCTCGAGACGATGACGCCGGTGCAGAGCAGCGTGTAGAGGACCGGCACCGCGTCGGTGCCCGCCAGGTCGGCGATGCTGACGATTTCTTGCAGGGTCTTGCTGCCGTCGATGAGGAGGATGATGCCGCGTTCGCGCTCGGTGAGCTGCAGCGGCTTGAGCTGCTCCTCCGCGTCGGGCATGCGGGCCAGAAAAGTCATCCGCGTGGGCACGAGGAGGTCGAGGTCCTCCGGCCTGGGGTCCATCTTGCGGACGCCCCACTGGACCAGGTTGGGCGTCTGCACGTCGAGCTTGAACTGGCCGGCGCCGGCCGGCAGCGGCGGGCTCTCGACGAAGGCGTGCGCGCCCTCGCGCCAGCGGAAGACCTCGAAGATCTCCCAGAGCATCTGCGAGAGGACCAGCTTGCGCAGGTCGTCGGGCCGGACCAGGTTCGACTCGACCAGGAGCTGCGATAGGTTCTTCTTGCCCCCGCTCTCCCGCGCCTTCTTCTCCAGCTCCTCCAGCTGGCCCGCGGTCACCTTGCCGCGCGCGAGCAACGAGGTGGTCACGCCCGGCGCCGTCGAGGGCGATCGCACCTGCACCACGTTGCCCTTCTCGAGGAAGAGGTACTTGATGCCGACCCGCGACCGCAGCGTCAGAACGCCGGTGGCCTGCGCGCGGAAGAGCCGGCCCAGCGCCTTGGGCAGCGGCTCCTGCGAGAGCGGCAGCTCGTTGGGCCCGAACTTGAGCGGCGGCGCGGCCAGGTCGGCGGCCGGCGCCTCGGGCAGGAGCGGCAGCATCTGCTTGATCTGCTGCCCGATCTGCTGCGGCGTGAAGGGCTTGGCGAGGAAGGCGTCGGCGCCGAACTTCAGCGCCTCGGTGCTGTCGCGGTAGATGCCGGAAAAGAGCAGCACCGGCGTCAGCCGCCCGATGGGCGACTTCTTGATGTGCTCGCAGACCTTGAGCCCGTCGAGCTTGGGGAGGACCACGTCGAGGAGCACGAGGTCGGGCATCACCGCCGCGAATTTCTCCAGGGCGTCGTTGCCGTCCTTGCAGACGATGGCGACGTGGCCGGCGTCGCTGGCCACGAACTCCAGCATCTTTGCGATCCACGGATCGTCGTCGACGACCAGGATCTTGCGCCCGGACCCTGCCATTGCTCCCATTCTGACCCTGTCGGGCCGGAGGAATCCAGTCCTCGGCGACCGACCAAGGGCTAGGAGGCCGGCTTGAGCAGCTCGATGTTCCGCTCCGCGGGAAAGAACCGGTGGGCGACGAGGTAGCTGCCCGCCGCCCCGAAAGCCCCGACGAACCAGCCGTAGTCCAGGAGCGGCGCCATCGGCGGGACGAAGAGCCCGCCCCAGGCGAGGAAGCAGCCCACCACGGTGGCCGAGATGGCGCGCGAGTTCCAGCCGCCGCGGTAGGTGTAGACGCCCTTGGCCAGGTAGAGATCCTCCAGCACAAGCTTCCTGCGGCGCACCAGCCAGTAGTCGGCGATGAGCACGCCCGCCACCGTCCCCATGCCGCCCGAGAGCGTGATCAGCCAGCCGATGTACCGCTCCCCCGACTCGAGCAGCCGCCACGGCTGCATGGCGATGCCGATCAGCCCGGTGAGGAGGCCGCCGGTGCGGAAGCTGATCAGGCGCGGGAAGGCGTTGGAGAAGTCGTTGGCGGGAGAGACCACGTTGGCGGCGATGTTCACCGAGAGCGTCGCGACGATGACGGTGAACATGGCGACCGCCACCAGCGCCGGGCTCTCGAAGCGGCCGACCAGGTCGACCGGGTCCCAGATGGCCTTGCCGTAGATGATGGCCGTCGCGCTGGTGATGACCACGCCCATGCCGGCAAAGAGGGTCATGGTCGTCGGCAGCGCGATCACCTGGCCGAAGGCCTGCTCTTTCTGGGAGCGGCCGAAGCGGGTGAAGTCGGGCATGTTCAAGGAGAGCGTCGCCCAGTAGCCGACCATCGCCGTCAGCGCCGGCCAGAAGGCGAGCCAGAACGAGGAGCCGTCCAGCCGGCCCGGCTGCGCGAGGATGGGCCCGAGCCCGTGCGCGCGGTCGATGGCCCACCACACCAGCGCCGCGGTCATGACCAGCACGAAGGGCGCGGCCCAGTTCTCCACGTGCCGGAGCAGGTTCATGCCGCGGTAGACGATGAGGATGTTGAGGGCCCAGAAGAGGAGGAAGCTCACCCACTCGGCGCCGGTGTGGCCGCCCGCGCTGCCGAAGAGCGTGGCCCAGCCGGGCCAGAGCACGCGAATGAAGGTGTGGACCGCCTGCCCGCCGATCCACGCCTGGATGCCGAACCAGCCGCAGGCGACCAGCGCCCGCAGGAGCGCCGGCAGGTTGCTCCCGTAGACGCCGTAGCTCGCCCGCGCGAAGACCGGAAAGGGGATTCCGTACTTGGTGCCCGGATGCGAGTTGAGCAGGATGGGCGCGAGCACGATGAGGTTGCCGAGCGCGATGGTGCAGAGCGCCTGGCTCCAGCTCATGCCCTTGTCCATCAGGCCCGACGCCAGCATGTAGGTCGGGATGCAGTGGGCCATCGAGATCCAGAGCGCGGCGAAGTTGTAGGTGGTCCAGTTGCGGTCGGCGATGCGCACCGGCGCGAGGTCGTGGTTGTAGAGCGGGCTGCGCTCGATCTTGAGGTTGTCGGACAGCTCGACGCGCCCGTCTTCGTGCTGGATCTCGGTGGCCATGATCCACGCAAGCTACCTTGACGAGATATGGGGACACCATACGCAACCCGTGCCAACCGGGGTTGTCAGCCCCCCTCTCTAAGCTTGTCTCATGGCCCGACTCGCCCGTGCGGTAGCCCCCGGTTTCGCTCACCACGTTACCCAGCGTGGCAACCGTAGACAGAGGACCTTCTTCGACACGTCCGACTACACGACGTACCTTTCGTTGATGGCCGAATGGTGCGCACGGTGTCAGGTGCAAATCCTGGCTTGGTGCCTGATGCCCAATCACGTTCACCTGGTCGCGGTGCCGGAATCCGCAGCGGGCCTGCGCCGTGCCATCGGAGAGGCCCACCGTCGGTACACCTGCGAGGTCAACCGGCGCGAAGGATGGACCGGGCACTTGTGGCAAGGGCGTTTCGCTTCGTTCGTGATGGAGGAGCGCTACACGCTGGCGGCCGCGCGATACGTCGAGTTGAATCCGGTTCGCGCCGGGCTGGTGGAACGGCCTGGAGACTATCCGTGGAGCAGCGCTCGGGGCCACCTCGACGGCCGCAATGACGCTCTCGCGGAGGTGGCTCCGCTCCTGTCCCTGGTGCCTGATTGGGCGGGGTTCCTCGGGGGCGAGCCGCCGCAGGAAACCTTTGCTGAATTTCGCAAGCATGAGTCCACCGGCCGCCCACTGGGGAGCGACGCCTTCGTCGAGAGACTCGAATCCGAGCTTGGGCGCAAACTTCAGCCAGGGAGGCCGGGGCCTCGCTCATCCGGGTCGGCGGAGGGCGTGCAACAGCCCGAAGAGGCCGGTTATGCGATCGCGCGGGAAGTCGGGACGGAGTTGCGTATGGTGTCCCCGGATCTGACTTTGGCACGGGTTGCGTATGGTGTCCCCGGATCTGGATCGCTGTAGCATCGCTGCATGGGTCCATTCTTCGCCGCTGCCACCATCCTGGTCGTGCCGTTTGCACCGAAGGGAGGAGCGCCGCCCGCGTCGGGGGTGGCGGTGGCCGAGAGCATCGTCGACGTGGTGGTGCAGGGGAAGGCCGACAACTTCATCACCTTGAAGCAGCTCGACGCGGTGCTCCGGCGCCGCGACCTGCGCCTCACCGACCCGGCCATCCCCGAGAGCGCGCTCGAGCTGGGCCGGACGCTGGGCGCCACCGACGTCATCACCGGCGAGGTGTGGCTGAACGACGGCAAGTGGCTCATCGACGCCCGCAAGCTCAACCTGGCCGCGGGCAAGGTCGCCGCCTCGACCAAGGCCGAAGGCGCCCGCGCGGCGCTGCCCGGCCTCTCGCAGAAGGCGGGCCTCGACCTCCTGCCCGGCTCGACCGCCCAGAGCCTCGTCACCGGCAGCGCGGCGGCGCTGGAGGCGGGGGCGCGCTGCGAGGCGGAGCTGGCCCGGCAGTCGCTGGGCGCGCACGCGAAGACGACGCTCTCGCGCGAGCACCTCGCCGCGGCGGAGAAGGCCTGCAAGGAGGCGCTCAAGGCCGACCCGAAGTTCGGCCTGGCGCGCGCGGGCCTGGCCGTGACGCTGGCCGTGCGGGGAAAGTTTGCCGACGCCCGCCGGGAAGCGCAGATGGCCCAGGAGGATCGCTTCGTGCCCTTCGGCGTGCTGGCCGAAGCCTTCGCCGCCCGCAAGCTGCGCGATGTCGAGGGCTGGCGCCAGGTGCTGAAGAACGCCGTCGCTGAGCGGCCGGGCTTCCTCCACGCGCTCGGCTACCTGGCCGAGGACAGCGTGGAAGGGGGCGACGACAAGGAGGCGCTGGCGCTCTTCGAGCAATACCTGCGCCGCTCGCCGGGCCACACCTGGGCGATGGGCAAGAAGGCGCGGCAGCTCGCCAGGCTCGGGCAGACCGACGAGGCCATCGCGCTCTCCGAGAAGGCGCTCAGCCTGAACCCGGGCGATCCGGAGCTGCTCATCGAGACGGCCTCGCGCTACATCGACGCGGGCCGCGATCCCCGCGCCGAGCCGCTCCTGCGCCAGGCGATGAACTCGAAGCCTCCCCGCCCGCTGGCAGCGCTGCGGCTCGGCTACCTCTACTTCCGCGGGCACAAGCTGACGCAGGCGCGGGAGGCGCTGGAGAAGTGCATCGCCATGGCCACCCGCGACGACGAGGCGCGCACCCGCGGCATCGCCCACGCCGACCTGGCGCGCATCGACGCCAAGCAGAACAAGTACCTCGAGGCCGTCAGCGAATTGCAGAAGGCGCGCGCCGAGGGCGACAACCACCTGCCTTGCGAAGAGCCGGAGCTCCTGCGCTGGCGGGAGCGGCCCGAGCTGAAGCGCGTCTGCGTGGAGGCGGACGCGGCGGCGGCGGACGAGAAGCCGGAAGACGACGCGGTGCCGGTGGATCTCTAGGCTACGCCCACTGCGCGGTCAGCCCGCGCGGGCCCTTGATCCAGCGGATACGGATGCGGCCCTTCACGGCAGCTTCCTCAAGGCGGCCACGCCGCCCCAGGTCGAGACATAGAGCGTCGGCGGCGAGACCATCGCGTCCAGCTCGAGGCGGAAGACGTGGGGGTCGGGCAAGTCTACGCCCGTAGACTTGCCGCTCTGCGGATCCCAGAGCACCAGGCCCTTGGCGGCGCTGGCCAGCGCGAGGCGCCCGTCGGGCAGGGCCACCAGGTCGCGGACGTCGGAGTCGCCGAGGCCGGCGTCGCGCACCGGATCGAAGTAGCGGAAGCCGTGGCCGTCCCAGGCGGCGAGGCCGCGCGGCTGATCGGAGGAAGTGGTCCGGCCGCTGGCGAACCAGACGCGCCCGTCGGGGCCGACGGTGGTCGCCTGGATGGAGACGATGTCGCCCTCCTGCGGGACCAGGTAGACCGGCTGGTTGCAGAAGCCGTTGCAGGGCCCGCCGTAGGGATCGCCGAAGGCCACGCTGTAGAT
>JAYWAJ010000015.1:0-2948 GCA_043782525.1 Deltaproteobacteria bacterium
GCCACCAGCCGGCGCTGCGGCTGCGCGACGTGGGCCGCAAGGTGCACGGCGATCTCGAGTCGCTGCTGGCGCGCCTGCTGGCCAAGGACCCGGCGCAGCGGCCCCACAGCGGCGAGGAGGCGGCGGTGATGATGCGGTCGATCATTCCCATCGCCGACACCGCGCCGATGGAGGACGCCTTCGAGGCCACCGAAGATCCGGTGCCGGTGGTCGAGGCGCCGCGTCCGGACCCGGAGGTCGCTCCGGCGCCGCCGCACATGTTGCCGCCGGCGGTCGATCCGGCGCTGGAGCGGGCGATGCTGGGCCATGTTCCCCCCGCGCCTCCCGAGAAGGCGCCCGGCATTCCGGGCTGGGCGGAGTTCGTGCCGCCGCGCTGGTGGCCGCTGGCCGCGGGTTCGCTGGCCATCGCCCTCGTCACCACGGCGGCGATGCTGCTCGCGGGGCGCTCCACTTCGTCGCCGGCTGACGTCAGGACCGCGTCGGGTTCATCGGTCTCTCCTGCTCCCAGGATCGCGGCGTCGTCGCCGGTGGGAGCCGCCACGCCCGCACGGCCGGTCGCCTCCACGGCAATGACCGAGGCCCTGCACCGCGAGCCGGCCCAGGATCCGACCACGCTCGGGCAGCGCGATCAGGGCCAGGAGACGACCGCGCTCGCCCAGCGCCCGCCGCCCCCGGCGCGCCAGCGCGTCACGAAGGCCGTTCCCAGCGTCTTCAGCAAGCAGTTCGCCAACGCGCAGAAAGCGCTCTGGACCGGCCAGTCCGCGGGCGCCGAGAGCATCTTGCGGGAGCTGCTCCACAAGCCGCTCTCGAGGCGGGACCGGGCGCGCGCCTCGAAGATGATGGGCGATGCCGAGTCGAAGAAGGGCCACAAGGCCGCCGCTGCAGGCTGGTACCGCAGGTCGGCCAAGCTCTCCGACGATCCCGACGAGCGCGCCAGGCTTCAAAAGCTGCTGCGCTGAGCCGGCCGCCCTAGCCTGGGTCGCCCGGATTCACCCGCGACGGGTCGGTGGGGAACCTGGCGAACTCGTCGATCAGCGCCGCGCAGAACGACACCGCCGCCTTCTGGTTGGCGACGAACCGGTAGAGCGCGAGGTCCGCGCCCCGCTCGCCCGAGGCGCCGCCCAGCGGCTCCAGTACATTCAGTAGATCAACACCCACCTCCACCAGGAAGGCCTCCGGACCGCCTGCGACCCGCAGCCCGATGGCCGGATCGACGCTCGCCTCCAGCGCCGCCAGCTCCGCCTTGCCGTCGAGCAGCTCCTCCAGCGCCTGGAGGAACTGGATCAGGTCGAGGTCGAGGAGCGTCGCCTGCGGCACCTCCAGCAGCGGCACGAAGTCGTGTCCCTGGTGGCGGTAGCGGTCCACCGAGACCCGCATCTCCAGCGAGGCCGGCCCGCGCGTGCCGTCCGAGAGCCGGCGGAGGAGGTCGATGCGCGTCCGCAGATTCGACGTCTGGTTGAGGAGCACGGCCATCGGCGGTCATGTACCATGTCGGGGCTCATGTCCCGCGCACGTGCGTTCCTGCTGCCGACCCTCTCCGGCGTCCTCTACTTCCTCAGCTGGATCGGCTTCGGCGTCTGGCCGCTGGCCTTCGTCTGCTTCCTGCCGCTGCTCTGGTCCCTGGAGGACTCCAGCCGCAAGCAGGCCTTCTGGCGCGGCTGGTGGATGGGCTTCGTCACCCACCTCGGCGGCTACAGCTGGATCGTCCACCTCCTCACCGTCTTCGCCTACGCGCCCTGGCCGCTGGCGGCGCTGGGCTACCTCGCCGTCTGCGCGGCCCAGGGGCTGCTCTTCGGCGTCATGTCGCTCGGCCTGCGCTGGCTCGGGCTGCGCACCCGCTGGCCGGCCGTCGCGCTCCTGCCCATCGCGCTGGTGGCGGCCGAGTTCGTCTATCCGCTCCTCTTCCAGAGCTACACGGGCGTCGCGCTCATGCCGGTCCTGCCGCTGGTGCAGATCGCCGACCTGGGGGGCGCGCTCCTCCTCTCCGCCTTCCAGGCGCTGGTGAACGGCGCGCTCTTCGACGCCCTCCTCGCCTGGCGGAAGGCGCGCCGCCCGCCCTACTGGTCGATGGCGGCCTCGCTCATCGCCGTCGCCGCCACCACCGCCTACGGCTTCGACCGCCTCATCCAGATCGACGACCGGCAGCGGGCGGCGGAACACCTCACCGCCGGCCTCGCCCAGCCCAACGTCGGCGAGATCGAGCTGCACCAGAATCCCAACGCCTCGGTGCGCACGCTGCAGGACGAGACGGCGGAGCTGCACGCGCGGGGCGCCCGGCTGGTGGTCTGGCCCGAGGTGGGCTTCAACATCCGGCCGGTGCGCGACGGCGCCACCGACGGCAGCGCCCTCCTCGGCGGCGTGCCGGTGGGACTGATCGCCGGCGTCGAGCGGATCTCGGCCAGCGACGTCTGGAACAGCGCCATCGTCGTCGACGAACACGGCCGCATCGGCGACCACTACGACAAGATCCAGCTCCTCGCCTTCGGCGAGTACATCCCCTTCGGCGACTGGTTCCCCAAGCTCTACGAGTGGTCGCCGCTCGCCTCGCACCTCTCCCGCGGGACCACGACCCGGCCCCTGCGCTGGGGCGGCTACCGGTTCGCCACCATCATCTGCTACGAGGACATCCTCCCGGCCATGGTCCGCGCCACCATGCGCGACGCCGGCGAAGGCCGCGCCCAGGCCATCGTCAACCTCACCAACGACTCCTGGTACGGCGCCGGCCACGAGCAGGAACAGCACCTCATGCTGGCGGCGGTGCGATCGATCGAGCACCGGCGCTGGCTCCTGCGCTCGACCTCCACCGGCGTCAGCGCCTTCGTCGACGCCACCGGGCGGGTGGTGCAGCGCCTGGAGAAGAACCAGCGCGGCGTCCTGGTGCAGGCGGTGCCCATGCTCTCGGGCGCCACCCTCTATGAAGTGCTCGGCGACTGGCCCGGCTGGGCCGC
>JAYWAJ010000016.1:0-2946 GCA_043782525.1 Deltaproteobacteria bacterium
CGGCTCTCGGCGATCCAGGCCTGCACCAGCTGCTTGGTGGCGAGCGGCCGCTCGGGCGCAAGCTCCCGCTCGGCGGCCCGCTTGCACATCAATTCGTAGCTGCGCTCGCAGATGCCGATCCAGCGCATGCAGTGCTGGATCCGCCCCGGCCCGAGCCGCTCCTGCGCCAGCGCGAAGCCGAACCCCTCGCCGCCGATCAGGTTGGTCTGCGGCACCCGCACGTTCTCGAAGCGCAGCTCTGCGTGGCTCTCCCAGCCGTCGCCCGGCGAGCCCATCACCGGGATGTTGCGGATGAAGCGGTAGCCCGGGGTGTCGGTCGGCACGATGATCTGGCTCGCGCGCAGGTGCTTGAGGGCGTCTGGGTTGGTCACCGCCATCACGATGCAGAAGGCGGCGCCGTCGGCGCTGGAGGTGAACCACTTGTGGCCGTTGATGACGTAGTCGTCGCCGTCCCTCACCGCGGTGGTCTCCATCCAGACCGGGTTCGAGCCCGGCCGCTCGGGCTCGGTCATCCCGAAGCAGGAGCGGAGCTCGCCGCGGATGAGCGGGCGCATCCACCGCTCCTTCTGCTCATCGGTGCCGAAGTTGTGCAGCAGCTCCATGTTGCCCGTGTCGGGGGCCTGGCAGTTGAAAGTGTAAGCGCCGAGGAGCGACCGGCCCAGCTCCTGCGAGAGGTGCGCGTACTCGATCAGGGTGAAGCCCGACCCGCCCTCCTCCTTGGGGATCTGCGGGGTCAGCATGCCGAGCGCGCGGACCTTCTCGCGCAGCGCCTTCAGCTTGGGCTCGACGGTGTGGAAGCCTTTGTGCAGCTCGCGCTCGAGCGGGATCACCTCGCGGTCGATGAAGTCGCGCACCTGGGCTTTGATTGCGGCGATGCGGGGCGGGAGCGAGAAGTCCACGGTGGCCTCCGAGGCGGGGGCAGAGAGTAGCGCAAGGCGGGGCGGGCGGCACCGCTCCAGGACCGGCTGCATCCAAGATGAAGATTCCGCGAGGTCCTTGAGGCGCCGGGACGACCCGGGTACTTCAGGGAGCATCTAGGGAGCATCTAATGACCAGGGGCGCGTAATGGGCGGCAGTGATCGCAAGTCGTTGTTGGCGCTGTTCGGGACCCGGTTCGACACCTACTCGGCGAAGGTGGTGCTCGACGAGGCGCTGGAGAAGGCCGGCCTCTCCGGCCGCGACCTGCTCTCCACCGCGGACCTCGCGCTGCTGGCGCCCGTGCTGGTGAACCTGCGCACGCGGATGGACTACCTGGCCGCGGAGGTGGCGCGGCTGGCCGGCGGAGCGAAGCCGGCCGTCGCCGACGCACCCGAGGCCATCGCCGCCCCCGCTGCGAAGCCTGCCGCTCCGCCCGCCCCGGCTGCCAAGCCTGCCGCGGCGACCGCTGCGCACGCGCCGAAGCTCGCCGAGGTGGTCGCGGGCGCCGCCAAGGAGGCCTCCGTCGCGGGCCACGGGCCGTTCCGCATCACCGCCGCGGAAGCGGGCACCGTGCGCTGGGGCGTCAACGGCTGGAAGACCCCGCCCGCCGCGGCGCAGCCCGAAGGCACCAAGAAGGTGCCGGACGAGCCCGCCGTGGACACTGCGCTGGCTGCGACCGGGGCGGGATTCGCGCTGGCGCTGGGGCCGTTCGAGGCGAGCGTGCAGACGGTGGAGTTCACCGTGCGGCACGCCGGCGACAAGTGGGCGCCGCCGTGCGTGGTCAAGCTGGGCGGGAAGTAACGCATTTGCCGCGACGGCCGCCATCTATAGCAGCGTCACCAGCCCGTCCTCGCCCGCGAGGTGGGCCACCTCGTTGAAGCTCGCCAGCGAGAACCGCTCGCCCGCCGGCCGTGCGTAGAGGAACTCGGTGAGGGAGGCGTTGCGCACCAGCAGCATCAGGTCGAGCGAGCGGTCGCCGTCGAGTCCGAGCGCGCGCTGCGCACAGGCGCCGATCACGCCGGCCGAGGTGAACGCCGCGACCCGCGCCCGTGGCCCGGCGGCGCCGACCATCTCGTTGACCGCGCCATCGACGCGCGCCCGGAAGTCGGTCCACCGCTCGGCGCCGTCAGCGGCGATCTCTCCGTTGACCCAGAGCCGCAGCAGCACCGCGCCGATCTTCTGCAGCGCCGCCATCCGCAGCGTCGGCTCCGCCTCCGGGTCGAAGCCGGGGACATAGGCCCGCAGGTCGTCGCGCTCCTGCGCCAGCCGCGGGAACTCGCGCTGCAGGGGCTCGATGCGGAACTCGTCGAGCGCGGGCAGCGGCAGCGAGGTCATCCGGGCCCCGCCTGCCTCGGCGCACGCCTCCAGCGAAAGCTCGGCGCTCCGGCGCTGCCGCTGGCGGGGTCCGTAATACACTTTCTCGAAGACGGTGCGCCGCCGCGCCCACTCCTGGCCCAGCCTGCGCGCCTGCTGCTCGCCGAGCGGCGAGAGCTTGTCGTAGTCGGCGGAGAGCGCCGAGGCCTGCCCGTGGCGGATCAGCGTCAGGGTACCCATTGGGAGCGCACCATCGCGGCAGGGTCCCGCCGAGGCAAGCAAGTTCGTCTGCGGCGACTTGAAGCCAGCCCGCGCCTCGGATAGACCCCTCCCCGCCCGCCGCGCAAGGCCGCGGGTATTCCGGGCAGCCGCGCAAGGCCGCTGCCCTCGGAGCGCACATGACCACCATCAAGCAGTCCCTCGCGACCTTCACCTACGGCGCCGGGAAGTCCGGACAGCTCTGCTCGCTGCCCGCCCTCGAGAAGGCCGGCTGGGGCAACCTCTCCCGCCTGCCCGTCACCCTCCGCGTCGTGCTCGAGTCGCTGGTGCGCAACTGCGACGGCCAGCGCGTGCGCGAGCAGGACGTCCGCGCCCTCTGCGCCTGGAAGCCCAACGCCGAGCGCACCGAGGAGATCCCCTTCGTCGTCGCGCGCGTCATCCTCCAGGACTTCACGGGCGTGCCGCTGATCGTCGACCTCGCGGCGATGCGCTCGG
>JAYWAJ010000017.1:0-2946 GCA_043782525.1 Deltaproteobacteria bacterium
GAGGTCTCGTCGAGGAAGTGGCCGAGGATGTGGACCTCGCGGCCATGCAGCTCGCAGGAGAGCTCGATGCCGGGCACCAGCCGGACCCCGTGCCGGGCCGCCGCCACCCTGCACTCGCCGATGCCCGAGACGGTGTCGTGATCCGTGACCGAGAGCACGCGGATGCCCGCGGCCGCCGCCTCGGCGAGGAGCTGCCCGGGCGAGCGGTCGCCGTCGCTGTGCACGGTGTGGGAGTGGAGATCGATCACGCCAGGTCCGCCTTCAGTTGACGCCCCTTCGAGCCGCTGGTTAAGTCCACAGGATGCAGCATGTCCTGCAAATCAGCCGCAAGATCGACTACGGCTTGCGCGCGATGATCCACCTCTCGGGCCTCCCGGCGGGGACCATCGCCTCGTTGCAGGACCTGGCCGTCACGCTGCACCTGCCGCGCGAGTTCCTCGCCAAGATCCTCAAGGTGCTGACGGCGCGGGGCCTGGTGCGGTCCAGCAGGGGGGCGCACGGCGGATACCAGCTGGCCCGGCCCCCGCGGGACATCTCGTTCCTCGAGGTGATCGAGGCTGTCGAAGGGCCGGTGCAGCTGAATGTTTGCCTCGACCACCTGGACCGGTGCGACGTGAGCGCCAGCTGCACGATGTACCACGTCTGGAAGTCCGGCCAGGACCGCATGCTGGAGGTGTACCGGCGGACCTCGCTGGCCGAGCTCGCCTCCCAGCCGGAGGCCGCCCGCCTCCCCATCGCGCTGGGCCTCCCTACGCGCTGAGAAGGGCAAGTTCAAGGTGCGCCCCACTTCGAGAGTGCGGCGTCCAAGGCCTCGCGGTGGGTCTCCCAGTGCAGGGCGGCGCGGGCTTCCTCCGGCGCCGCCCAGCGGAAGGCGACGTGCTCGGAGGAAAGGCGGGGCTCGGCGCGCCGGGCGACCGAGAGGAGGAAGGCGTGCTCCTCGAAGGCGTCCTTGGCCGCGCGGTAGCGGTGGACAAGGCCCAACGCGGCGAGGTCTCCGCGCAAGCCGGTCTCCTCCTGTGCTTCGCGCCCGGCGCAGGCCAGCGGCGTCTCGCCGGGCTCCGCTTTCCCCGTGACCGGATGCTCGCCCCCGCCCCGCCTCGAGGGGCGCTCGAGGAGCAGCACGTCGGGACGCCCGCTGGAGCCGGGGCGCATGATCCAGACCAACGCTTTCAGGCGCACGCGCGGCCACTCTACCGGAAAAAATCGCCGCAGAAAAAGTGTGGTAGATCCCCCGCGCCGTCGTCCGGAGGCACTGTGGAAAAGCTGCAGCTCGATCTCGACGGTCCCGACCCCCGGCGCGGCCTGGGCAGCATGGCGCGCGGCCTGGTCGGATCGGAGATCCTCAAGATCGCCTCCGAGATCCGCCTCAAGCAGGCGGCGGGGCAGAAGATCGCCAACTTCACCGTCGGCGATTTCTCCTCGAAGGAGTTCCCCATCCCCGACCGCCTGCGCGACGGCATCCTGCGCGCGCTCGGGGCCGGCGAGACCAACTACCCGCCCTCCGACGGCGTGCTCCGGCTGCGCGAGGCGGTGCGCGCCTTCTGGGGCGAGCGGCTGCGGCTCGACGTGCCCCTCGAGTCGATCGTCATCGCCGGCGGCTCCCGGCCGGTGATCTACGCCGCCTTCCGGGCGGTGGTCGAGCCGGGCGACACCGTCGTCTATCCGGTCCCCAGCTGGAACAACAACCACTACTGCCACCTGGTCGGCGCGCGCGGGGTCCCGGTCGAGACCCGGGCCGAGGATGGCTTCCTCCCCACCGCCGCCTCGCTGCAGCCCTACCTCAAGACCGCGCGGATGATCGCGCTCTGCACGCCGCTCAACCCCGCCGGCACCGTGCTGGCGCCCGACGAGGTCCACCGCATCGCCGAAGCCGTCGTCGCCGAGAACCGCCGCCGCGACAAGGCCGGCGAGAAACCTTTATACTTACTCTACGATCAGGTGTACTGGATGCTGACGTTCGGGTCGGCGCGCCACGAGACCCCGGTGCACGCCGTCCCCGAGGCGGCCCGCTACACCATCTTCGTCGACGGCATCTCCAAGGCCTTCGCCGCCACCGGCGTGCGGGTCGGCTGGTGCGTCGGGCCCAAGGCGGTCATCGCCGCCATGCGCGACATCCTCGGCCACGTCGGCGCCTGGGCGCCGCGCGCGGAGCAGGTGGCCACCGCGGAGCTCCTGCGCGACGGAGCCGCCGTGGACGCCTACCTGCACGCGCACAAGGGCGGACTGCAGGCGCGCCTCGACGCGCTGCACACCGGCTTCTCGCGCATGAAGGCGGCCGGCCTGCCGGTGCGCGACATTCCTCCGCAAGGGGCCATCTACCTCTCGGTCCAGTTCGTCCTGCGCAACCGCAGCAACGACGAGGTGCGCCGCTATCTCCTCGACGAAGCCGGCTTCGCCATGGTGCCCTTCCAGGCCTTCGGCCTCGAGGGCGAAGGCGGCTGGTTCCGGCTCAGCGTCGGAGCCGTCTCGGTCAAGGACGTCGAGGAGGCGATGCCTCGCATCGAGGCAGCGCTGCGCAAGGTGATCTGAGGCGCACGGCGGGACGCGCCGGCATGACCGCGGCCGCGTCGCGCTACTTGCCGGGCCCGGTTCCGTTGGTCGAGCCCGAGCCGTTGTCGGTGCTGGTGCCGTTGACGCCGCCGTTTCCCGTGCCGCCCGGAGTGGTGCCGGTGGCGGGGGCCTTCGCCGCGTTCTCTCCCGTCGAGGTACCGCTGGTGGTCTCCCCGGTAGGGCTGCCCGCGCCGGTGCTGGTGCCGAGCTTGCTCGTTCCCGAGGCCCCGAGGGGCGTCGCGTCCTTCGGCGTGCGCGGGAGAGCGTTGCCGCGGCGGCCTTCAGGAGCGCCGGCCGGACGGCTGCTGTCCGTGTTCTTGCAAGCGCTGCCGGCGAGCAGCGCCGCCGCGAAAGCCATCGTCAACCAGGTGCGGATCATCATCGGTGTCGTCTCCA
>JAYWAJ010000018.1:0-7760 GCA_043782525.1 Deltaproteobacteria bacterium
GCCCCGGTGCGCGAGGTCGGCGCCCAGGCCCAGGCCATCCTCATCGGCGTGCACCGCGGCAACAAGGACGCCGCCGACCGGTCCCTGGCCGAGCTGGCAGAGCTGGCCCGCACCGCCAACGTGCAGGTGCTCGACAAGATGCTGCAGAGCCGCGCCCAGCCGGACCCGCGCACGCTGGTCGGCGAAGGGAAGCTGCAGGACATCCTGGTGCGCTCGATGGCGCTGGGCGCGGACATGCTCATCTTCGACCGCAACCTCATGCCTTCGCAGGCGCGCCACATCTCCGAGGCGACGGCGTTGAAGATCCTCGATCGGACGCAATTGATACTTGATATCTTCGCCCAGCGCGCCCAGAGCGCGGACGGCAAGCTGCAGGTCGAGCTGGCGCAGCTCAAGTATTTGCTGCCGCGGCTGGTCGGCAAGGACGATTCGCTGTCGCGGCTGGGCGCGGGTATCGGCGGCCGCGGCCCCGGCGAGACCAAGCTCGAGGTCGACCGGCGGCGCGCCCGCGACCGCATCTCGCACCTGGAAAAGGCCATCGACCGGCTCTCTTCCGACCGCGCCACCCGGCGGCGCCAGCGCAACCGCAGCGGCGTCCCGGTGGTCTCCATCGTCGGCTACACCAACGCCGGCAAGAGCACGCTGCTCAACTCGTTGACGGACTCCCACGTGCTGGCCGAGAACGCGCTCTTCGCCACCCTCGACCCGACCTCGCGGCGGCTGAAGTTTCCGGGGAGGAGCCGGGCTCGGCCTGGCGACGGGCCGGAGGCCGAAGGCCGCAGGCAGGGGATCGAGCGCGAGGTGATCATCACCGACACCGTCGGGTTCATCCGCGACCTGCCCAAGGATCTGATCAACGCCTTCCGGGCGACGTTGGAGGAGCTGGAGGAGGCCGATCTCCTCCTGCATGTCGTCGATGCCAGCGATCCGCAGAGCGAGGAGCAGGCCGCCGCCGTCGAGCGGGTGCTGGCGACGCTGGAGGTGAAGGAGACGCCGCGCCTGCTGGTCTTCAACAAGGCAGACCGCGCGCCGGAGCGGGCGGCGACGCTGGCGGCGGGGTCGGGCGGAGTGGCCATCGCGGCGCTGAACGGACAGGGCTTCCCGGACCTGATCGCGCGCTGCGAGGAGATCCTCTGGAAGAGCGGAAAGGTCCTGGCGCCGGGAGACGAGCCCGAGTTCGCCCGGCCGCGGCGGTAGGTCAGTTCGCCGAGTTCAGCGTGAAGTCAGACTGCGTCGCCGCGCCGGAGGCGACGGTAACGGCCGCGGGGATGGCCGGCGTGGCGGCGAGGGCTTCAGCGTGCCGCCGACCACCGCGCCCGCGGGCAGGCCTTCGTAGGTGGAGGAGGAGGCGTAGATGGTGGTGCCGGTGCCGGTGGCGTTCTGCACCTCGACGTAGCCGCCGCTGATGACGAAATCCAGCTCGCTGTAAGTGCCGGCCTTGACCACGGCGTCCTGCACCAGCGTGCTGACGTCGTTGCTCAGCTTGAGCAGGTTGGTGGTGACCTTGGCGTCGCTGAGGACGGTGACGCCGCCGCTGCCGACCAGGTTGATCTGGGTGACGGTGACCACCGCGGCCTTGAAGTCGCCGGGGGAGTCGGTGAGCGTGAGGCTCGCACAGGCGCCGCAGCGGGGTGGTGCGCCGCACCTCCGACTTGATCGCCCGGACCATCTGCCGTAGGTAGCGCGCGTGCTGCTGGCCGCCCTCCACCGACTGATCGCCGCCGCGCTCCCTCTTGCGCCCCGCGGCTTCCGCCCGCGGCAGCACAAGGCGCATCCCCCTGCCGACGACCAGGCGCACCAGCTCTGGTACTGGCTCGAGGACCACGGCGACCTCGTCTTCCCGCTCCTCGGCCTCGCCATCGTGGCGCTGGTTTTCTTCGGCATCCGGCGCGGGATGACCAGCAACGTCGCCGAGCTGCACCAGAAGCAGGACCGCAAGGACGACATCGTGCGGATGATGCGCAGCAAGCTGCTGGTGACGGCCGAGGGGGTCGCCGGGGAACTGCACATCGACCGGTTCGCCGCCTCGGGCCTGCTCGACGAGCTGGTCCGCGAGGGGAAGCTGCTCGAGCAGAAGTCGCCGGGCGGGATCGCCAGCTACCGGCTCAAGGGGCTGTAGAGATGGACGCAAGGCCGGTGCAGGCCGAAGGCGAGCTGGTGCAGATCCTCGAGCTGCAGGAGCAGAACCTGGCTCCCAATCTGCCCCCCGGCGATGTCGCCTCGCAGGGCTTCGTCACCGTCCAGCACACGCTTCCGGTGCTCCAGCGCATGCACGCTCTTTCGCCCAGCATGGTGGCGATGGAGGGCGATGCGCTGGCCGGCTACGCCTTGGTGATGCCGGTCGAGTGCCGGGAATTCGTCCCCCTCCTCGTGCCCATGTTCGAACGGCTCGACGCTCTCGGCGTGCGGCGCTTCTACGTGATGGGCCAGGTCTGCATCGGGAAGGAGTGGCGGGGGCGCGGCGTCTTCGACCTGCTCTACCAAACGCACCGCCGCCACCTGCGCGCCGCCTTCGATTGCGTCGTCACCGAAGTGTCCACCCGCAACACGCGCTCGATGCGCGCGCACGAGCGCGTCGGCTTCAAGCTGCTCGAGCGCTACCGCGACGCGACCGACGAATGGGCGCTGGTGCGCTGGGATTGGAGCTGAGCTTCACCGCGCCCGCAGCAGCGGGAGGACGCGCGCCCGGAGCGCGTCGACCGCGTCGCCCAGCGCCTCCCGGACCTTGTCGACCGCCTGCAGGCAGGGCGCAGAGCTGGCGTGCCCGGCGACGGTGTCGCGCCAGACGACGGCGCCATCGCGCGCCAGCGTGGCGTCGAGCACGACTGCGACGTTGCCCTGCCCGGAGTTGAACCAGCTCTGCTGTGGCTGGTCGACGTGCGGCAGGTCCGCCTCCCCCTGCTGCACCAGCCGGTCGGTTCGGCGCGGGCGCTCGTTCTCCGGACCCATGGTCGCTTCCCGCAGCGCGACCGTGAGCACCCAGGGGCCGGTCGAGGCGTTGGTCGCCGTCGCGCCGGCGTCGCTGAAGGAGGCGATGAGCAGCTTGTGCGCGCGCGCCGCGAGGTCCTGCGACACCTGCCCGCAGCCGATGCCCGGCGAGGGCCGCGCGTCGGCCGGCGGCGGAACTCCCAGCGTCACGCCCCGCAGCGCCTGGGCATCGACCGTCCTCCGCGCCGGCGCAGGCGTACAGGCCAGCAAAAGCAGCAGCGCGAGCTTTCTCATTTCCCGGAAAGCGTCTCCAGCGCCTCGTCCATCGTGGGCTGCTTCGGATCGCTCGGCATCAAGAAACCCCCGGCGAGCACAGTAGCTCCCGGGGGTTCGCTGAACAACCGGCCTGAAGCCTGAAGCCCGAGGCCTCAGGCCCGCGGCCTGTCAGATGTCGAAGTACAGCGCGAACTCCATCGGCGACGGGCGCAGCCGCACCGGGTTCAGCTCCTTCTCGATCTTGGTGTCGATCCAGGCCTCGACGACGTCGGGCGTGAAGACGTCGCCCTTGTAGAGGAACTCGTTGTCCTTCTTCAGGCAGTCGAGAGCCTCCTCGAGCGAGCCCGGCATCTTCGGCACGTCCTTCAACTCCTCAGGAGACAAGCCGTAGATGTCCTTGTCGAGCGGATCTCCCGGATCGATCCGGTTCTCGATCCCGTCGAGCCCCGCCATCAGCATGGCCGCAAACGCCAGGTACGGATTGCAGCTCGGATCCGGCGAGCGGAACTCGAGGCGCTTGGCCTTGGGCGACGGCGAGTACATGGGGATTCTGATCGACGCGCTGCGGTTGCGCGAGCTGTACGCCAGGTTCACCGGCGCCTCGAAGCCCGGCACCAGCCGCTTGTAGCTGTTGGTGGTCGGGTTGCAGAACGCCGCCAGCGAGCGCGCGTGCTTGAGGAGGCCGCCGATGTAGTGCATGGCCATCTCGCTCATGCCCGCGTAGCCGTCGCCGGCGAAGAGCGGCTTGCCGCCCTTCCAGATCGACTGGTGCGTGTGCATGCCCGAGCCGTTGTCGCCGTAGAGCGGCTTGGGCATGAAGGTCGCCGTCTTGCCGTTGCGCAGGGCGACGTTCTTGATGATGTACTTGAACCACATCAGCTTGTCGGCGGTCTTCACCAGCGAGTCGAAGCGGATGTCGATCTCGGCCTGGCCGGCCGTGGCCACTTCATGGTGCTGGCGCTCGACCTGGATCCCGCACTGCTCCATCACCAGGCACATCTCGGTGCGGAGGTCCTGCTGCGAGTCCACCGGCGCCACCGGGAAGTAGCCTTCCTTGTAGCGCGGCTTGTAGCCGAGGTTCGGCCGCGTCGAGTGCGTCTTGCCGTCGAAGTTGTGCTCGACGGCGCTGCCGGTCTCCCACTGGCCTTCGCGGGACTCGATCTTGTAGTGCGAGTGGTTGGGGCCCGAGTCGTAGCTGATGCCGTCGAAGATGAAGAACTCGGCCTCGGGGCCGTAGTAGGCGGTGTCGCCGATGCCCGTCGACTTGAGGTACCGCTCCGCCTTCTGCGCGATGAAGCGCGGGTCGCGGGCGTAGGGCTCCTTGGTGATGGGGTCGGTGACGTTGCAGATGAGCGAGAGCGTCGGATCCTTCATGAAGGGATCCATCAGCGCCGTCTCCGGATCGGGGACGACCAGCATGTCGCTGGCGTGGATGGGCACCCAGCCGCGGATCGACGAACCGTCGAAGCCGAGCCCCTCCTCGAAGACCGCGTCGGTCAGCTCCGCGATGGGGATGGTGAAATGTTGCCAGAGGCCGAGGAAGTCCATGAACTTCAGATCGACCATGACGGCCTGCTTGTCCTTCGCAAGCCCGATGACGTCCTTACCCTTCGCCATATGTCCCACTCCTCGTTGGATTCTTCCCGTTGTCGGGGACATGATGGCCGCCGCAGGCGCCTTCGTGTCCCCTGTGTGCTGCCGTCCAAGTGCCGCTGCTACAGCGCCGGCTCGCCGCGCTCGCCGGTGCGGATCCGAACCACTTCCTCGACGTTGGTGACGAAGATCTTGCCGTCACCGATCCGCCCTGTCTTCGCAGCCCGCTCGATGGCTTCCAACGCCCGCGGGACCATTTCGTCCGAAAGCACGACTTCCACTTTCACCTTGGGCAGGAAGTCGACCACGTACTCGGCGCCCCGGTAGAGCTCGGTGTGGCCTTTCTGACGGCCGAAGCCTTTGACCTCGGTGACGGTCAAGCCGAGCACGCCGACGTCGGCCAGCGCCTCCTTCACTTCGTCGAGCTTGAAGGGCTTGATGATGGCCTCGATCTTCTTCATCGGCGGAGCTCCCGGGGCTGCGAGGCGCGCAATCTACGCGCCGCCGGGCGCGCAGGCAACGGTCCTGCGAGAGGTTGGTTGCGGTGGGCGGCGGCCGGCGGCATCGACGGGCCTTCTACCAGAGGTTTCTTCAGCGCGCGCCGGGCTCGCTGCGCTAAAGTGCCGCGCGATGGGGTACGCCGAAGAGCGGCTGGATCTGATCGCCCGCCTGCGCAGGCAGGTTCCCGGCCGCTCGCTCACCGACACGCTGCGCCTCGACGGTCGCGCCCTGCGCTTCCACCTCGGCACCTCGCTCGCCGACCTGCGCGTGCCGGTGCACGTCGAGCCGGCCGTCGCGCAGGCGGTGCGGGCGGCGGTTCGCGACCTCTTCTTCCTCCTCTGCGTGCGGCACCGTGCGGCCCTGCGGGAGAACGAGTACGACCGGCTCATCCTCCTCGACGGCTTCGACCCGCGCGCCGCCCGGCCGGCGTCGTTCGTGGCGCCGGCGACGGTGAAGAGCGACCACGTCAAGAGGGCCTTTCTCGAAGCGCCGGAGCTGCATCCCTCCCTCGACAGCGGGCTGATGGCGAGCTGGATCAGCCCGGGCCGCCCCGGCCGCGTGCTGGTGGGCGCGCTCAACGCCGTGCTCAAGCGCGGCCTGCAAGAGTCGGCCGCGCAGGAGCCGCCGGAGCCGACGCCCTACCTGGCGCTGCAGGCGCTGCGCGCGCTGGCGCAGGGCGCTCTCGATACGCTCAAGGATCTTCCGGTGAGCGGCCCGGCCGGGCGGGTGCTGCACGGCGCGGTGGCGGCGGGCATGCTCATCGCGGTGCGGCTGGCCTCGCGGGAAGCGGGCGTGCCGGACTGCGCCTGCGGGCTGCAGTGCGAGGCGGGGGCGAGCCCCTTGCCCTGGCTGGGCGGCCCCAGGGTGCTCTGGGCAAGCGGCCTTTCCACCTACGGCGTGCCCTTCGCCGAGGCCCCCCCGCTCCTCGCGCAGCACGTGCAGAAGCTGCTGCAGGGGGGCACCCAGGAGACCATCCGCCGCGACGCCGCGGTGGAGCTGTCGGCAACCAAGGAAGGCGCGCGTAAGGCGGCGCGGCAGGTGGCGCTGGGGCGGCTGCGCAGCGAGCTGCTCCAGCTGCTCCGGATGGTCGAGGTCGGCCGGGCTCCCACGCTGGCCCTCGAAGGGCTGACGCTGGCGCAGCTCTACTCCGCGCCGGTGGCGCTCGAGCGCGTGCTGGCGACGGCCTCCCTGCGCAAGGACCTGCTCACCCGCGCCAGGTCGGTGGCCAAGGCCGCCACCAACGACCCGGCCCGCAAGCTGCTGGAGTCGATCGCCTCTGCCGCCAAGGAATGGAAGGACGAGGACCCGGGCGGCTACCTCGACACCGAGACGGTGGTGAAGACGTGGTCCACCGCGGTGACGGCGCTGGCCAGCGACGCGGCGCTGGACGCGGCGCTCGACCAGGCCCAGCTCCAGCTCATCCACGTCACCGGCCACGAGAACGAAGGCGGCATCGAGCCCCAGCACGAGGCCGGCAAGCTCTACCTCATCTCGCTGGAGGAGAAGCCGCTCCTGAAGGGCCGCGCCCGCGCCCAGCAGATGGGCCACCTCTTCTGCGACATGAAGGACTTCACGAAGCGGACGGCGTTCCTCAAGGAGACGGTGGTCGCCGACTTCCTCTCCCGCGAGTTCTACGGACCGATCCTGACCGCCGCCGCCGAGCACGCCCAGGGCGCGGCCCACCTCGCCGACAAGGGCGGCATCTACCTGAACAACCTGCTCGGCGACGCGGTCAGCTTCTCCGGCGACATCGTCGCGCTGCTCGAGCTCACCGACCAGATCCGCCGCGCCCTCGGCAACTACGCGATGCGGCTCGACAGCGAGGGCTCGCGCGACGCGGTCTCGAAGACCATCGCCTCCATCGAGGAGAAGTTCCGCGGGCGCCAGGACCAGCTGGCGGCCGCCATCAAGTCGGCGCAGGAAGCGCTCCGCCGCGGGACCCTCGACCCGCTCTCGGGGGAGGAGCCGTCGTACCGGCTGCGGGCGCTGGAGAGCGAGGTGCAGCGGCTGGAGGACGAGCGCGAGACCGAGCTCTCGCTGGCCAGCGGCGAGAAGCTGGAGGCGGGCATCTTCGTGTCCTTTGGCGCGGCGCCCGAGGTGGCGACCTTCGACGACCCCGTCTTCGGGCAGATCAAGGTCTCCATCGCGGAGAAGATCAACGAGAGCGCCCGCGGCACCGCGCGCAACGGCGGCGTGCGGGCGCGGGTGGATGCCATGCTCGCCTCCGCGCGCGCCCGGGTGGGCAAGCCCGCGCTGGCCTGCCCGCTGGCGGTGGCCGTCTCCCAGCCGCTCTCGATGCCGGTGCCGGCCGACGTCGAGCTGGCGGTCCGGCGCAGCCTCGCCCAAAGCGACCTGGAGGGCGCCGAGACCGTGCTCAACGGCGCGGTGCGCGACTTCGTGGCCCGGCTCGCCACCCAGGAGGCGTACGAGGATCGCGGCGACATCTACAACGGCGGCGCGGC
>JAYWAJ010000019.1:0-20446 GCA_043782525.1 Deltaproteobacteria bacterium
GTGTGCCCGAGCCGCGGCGCCACCGCCGTCTGCAGCGCGGCCGTCTCCGACCGCTGCAGGCCCTTCTCCGCCATCAGCTTGTGCGCCCGATCGATGCGCGCCTTGCTCTTGGTCCGCCGCGCCTCGGGCGCGCGCCGCAGCCAGGCCACCTCCTGCGCGATCCAGCGCTCGCGCTTGTGCTGCTGGCGCTCGGCTTCCATCTCCTTCGTCGCCTTCTGCTCGAGATACGCCTGGTAGTTGCCCGGATAGGAGATCAACCCCGCGCCCGGCTCCACCTCGACGATGCGGTCCACCAGGTCGTCGAGAAAATAGCGGTCGTGGGTGACCAGCAGCAGCGAGCCTTCCAGCCGGTCGAGCTCCTCTTCCAGCCAGTCCACCGTGTCGGCGTCGAGGTGGTTGGTGGGCTCGTCGAGCAGGAGCAGGTCGGGCCGGGTGAGCAGGGCGCGCGCCACCGCCACCCGCTTGCGCGTTCCCCCCGAGAGCTCGCCGACGCCGCGGTCCCAGTCCTTGACGCCGAGCCGGTCGAGCAGCGCGCGGCCTTCGTGAGCGGGCGCGCCTCCCTTGATCAGCTCGGACTCGACGGTGGCGTCCGCGTCGAAGACCGGTTCTTGTGGAAGGTAGGTGATGGTGGCGCCGCGCTTCAGCTGCAGCTCGCCGGAGTCGGGGGGCATGGCGCCGGTGAGGATCTTCATCAGCGACGACTTGCCCGAGCCGTTGACGCCGATGAGCCCGACCCGCTCGCCTTCCTCCACCACCAGCTCCAGGTCGTGGAAGACGGTGCGGCTTCCGAAGGCAAGCGAGATGTCGGCGGCGCGGAGCAGGGTCACAAGCCGCGCAACCTAGCTCAACTCCGGGGGGCGGCGGGGGAGTTGTTAAAGACGGCGGCGCGTCGGCCTGCCTGCTCAGTCGCCCGGCGGCGGCGGCAGCTCGGGACCGCTCGCCTCCAGCGCGGAGATCCGGGCCCGCAGCTCGGCGCTGAGCGGAACCGGCCGGCCGGTCCGGTAGTTCATCATCACGATCACCGTCACGCCTTCAGCGGCGATGGCCCGGCCCTGCGCCTGGCTGCGCAGCCGCACGCCCATGGTGAAGGAGGTGTTGCCGAGCCGGGTCATCGTGATCGAAGCCAGCAGCCGATCCGGATAGGTGAGCGGCAGGCGGTAGTCGATCTCCTGCCGCGCCTGGATGGGGCCGATCTCCGGCATCCCCTCGAGGATGCCGGCGCGCTCGAAGTAGGCGATGCGCACCGACTCGAACCAGCGCAGGTAGACGACGTTGTTGACGTGCCCGAAGGCGTCCATCTCCCCCCACTGCACGGGAAGCTCGATGGTCACCGGCCAGCGGCCCAGGGTCTCCATCGCTCAGGCGAGGTCGATGCGCTGGATGGCGTGGTACGGCACCACCGTCAGCCGGTCGTTCTCGAGCTTGAGCACCACGGTGTAGCCGGCGGCGTGGTGGTCCATCTGGAGGATCCGGCCCGAGACCGAGGTCCCGCCCACCAGGTGCAGCGTCACCCGGCGCAGCTCTTCGGCCATGTTCTTGAGATTCAGCGTGTGCGCGCCGGTGGCCTCGATCCCGAACGACACCGCCTCGCGGTAGAGCTCGTTGGTGGTGCGCAGGCGCGCGGCGACGATGGCGGCCATGTTGCGGAAAAACGCCGCGGCGATGTCGGGCCGCTCCTTCTGCACCTTGGCGAAGCTCTGCCGCGAGAGGGCGAGGAACTCCGAGCTCTCGGTGGTGCGGGCGGTGGCCGAGCGGCGGGCGCCGTCGATGAAGCTCATCTCGCCGATGACGTCGCCTGGACCGAACGAGGCCAGCGAGCGGTCGACGTCGCCGCGGATGTTCTTGAAGATGTCCACCCGCCCGCTCTGCACGATGAAGAGCGAGTCGCCGGCGTCGTTCTCGTGGAACAGCTCCTCGCCGCCGACGAGGATGCGCTCCTCGCAGGCCGCGACCACCACGGCCGCGTCCTCGGCGGCCAGCTCCGCGAAGAGGCGCCACCGGTTCAGCTTGCCGTCGTCCATGGCTCCGCCCTGTCCTCCGGACATTAATTTTTCTCCTCGCTCCAGGGCCCCTGGTAGGTGTGGCAGCCGCCGTCGCTCTTGCCCAGCACCTCGGTGAAGAGGCGCTGCTTCGACATGGCTTCCAGATAGCGATCGAGCACGGCCATGGTTTCCCCAGAGGGCCTCGTGCATCGCACGGACGCGCGGGACGGGCAAGGTGGTAGCGTGCGCGGCTTCTCTGCAGGGGAGGCACGCATGGGCGCCGTTCTCGTCGCGCTGCTCGTCGCCGCACCGGATCCCGCCGCCTTGCGCGGCACCGCACCGGATCCCGCCGCGCTGCACGCGCTCGCGCACGAATTTTATGGGTGGCGCGACCGCGCCGATCCGGTGGGCAGCAGCGATCAGGGCCTGCACACCTGGGATGGCGAGCTGTCCGACCCGGCCGCGTTTCCCGAGCGGCGCAAGCATGTCGAGGCGCTGCTGGCGCAGGTGGCGGCGCTGCGCACCGAGGGCTGGCCCAGGGACGAGCGGGTCGACGCCCTCCTCTTCAAGGCGCAGCTGGAACGCGAGGCCTTCTCCGGACGCGTGCTGCAGCCCGAGGAGACGAACCCGCAAACCTACGTCAACGAATGCAGCGGGGCGGTCTTCTCGCTCCTGAAGAAGAACTACGCGCCGGCGCGGACCCGGGCGCTGGCGGCGACGCAGCGGCTGCGGAAGATGCCGGCCTTCCTCGAGCAGGGAAAGAAAAACCTGATCCACCCGGTGGGGCTCTACGCCAGGCTGGCGGTGGCCTCGGTGCGCGGCGGCGACGACCTCTACCTGACCAGCCTGATGACGCTGGCGGAGGGGCTCTCGCCGGAGGAGCGGTCGGCGCTGGTGCAGGCGCGCGACGGGGCGGTGCAGGCGCTGCACGGATTCGCCGACTGGCTGGAGCCCCGCATCGGCGCCATGGCGCCCTTCGCGCCGATGGGCCGCAAGAACTACGACGACTACCTGCGCCGGGTGCTGCTCCTGCCCCTCGACGCCGACCAGGTGGCGATGCTGGGCCAGGCCGAGCTGAACCGGTACCGCGGGCTGGAGGCGCTGCTCGCCGATCCGTCGCTGGCCTCGCCCGATCCGGCGCGGGCGAAGAGCATTCCCAAGGACCAGCAGGCCTTTCTTGCCGCCTATGAAGCCCGGGAAAAGGAAATGATTGAATTCCTGCGGCAGCGCCGCCTGGTGACGCTGCCTCCCTATCTGGGGCCCTTTACCATTCGCCAGCTGCCCGAAGCGTTCAAGCCCACCTCGCCGGGCGGTTTCATGAATGCGCCGGGCTTGTACGAGAAGGATGCCGAGGGTTTCTATTTCATTCCGACCTATCACCCGAAGAGCCAGAATTTCTATATCCGGGCCGCCATCGAGGACCCCCGGCCCATCCTCGGGCACGAAGGCATTCCCGGGCATTTCCTGCAGATCTCGATTGCCAATCACGTACCGGACGAAATCCGGCGGCAGCACGGCGACGGCGTCTTCGTCGAGGGCTGGGCGCTCTATGGCGAGGAGATGCTGGTGCGGCAGGGCCTCTATCCGGAGGGGTCGGCGGCGCAGGGGCAGGTGCTGCGCCTCTCGCGGTACCGGGCGGCGCGCATCGGCGTCGACGTCAACCTGCACACCGGCAAGTGGTCCTTCGAGGAGGCGGTGCGCTACTTCATGGAGGCGGGCGGCCTCGACCGCGAGGCGGCGGAGGGCGAGGCGGCCGGCGCGGCGGCGAGCCCGCTGCAGAAGATCACCTATATGACCGGCAAGTGGCAGATCATGGGACTGCTCGGGCGCTACCGCGACCAGCAAGGCAAGGACTTCCGGCTGGGCGCCTTTCACGACGCGCTGCTCTCCTACGGGAGCCTGCCGCTCTCCATCGTCGAGTGGCTGATGCTGGACGACGCGCGGCAGGTGGAGGCGGTCTCGCGCTGACCGGCTGCGGTCAGCCGTTGGCGTGGAGCACCAGCGCAGCGTGGATGGCGCGGTGCACGGGCGTCGGGACTTGTCGCGCCTCGCCGCGGCGGACCACCGCGCCCGAGAGCCACTCCAGCTCCAGCCGGCGGCCGCGCAACAGGTCCTGCGCCATCGAGGCGAGCATTCCCGGCGCGAGGCCGTCCATCATCTTCAGCTGCTGGTCGGGCACGCCGGGGTCGAGCGCGACGCCCTCGGCGCGGGCGACGGCGCTGGTCTCCCGCAGCGCCTCGAGGAGCAGCGCCCGCGTGGCCGGATGCGCGCGCACCTCGCCCACCGGCTTGCGGGTCAGCGCGGTCAGGCCGGAGAGCGCGGTGAGAAAGACGAACTTCTCCCAGGTGACCCGGCGGATGTCGTCGCTCGCCACCGCCTCGATCTGCGCCCCCTGCAGCGCCGCGACGATGGCCTGCAGGCGCGGCCTGCTCTGGCCGTCCAGCTCGCCGAGGGTGATCCGCTGCAGCTTGCCGGTGTGGACGATGACGCCCGGCTCGGCGATCACCGCCCCGATGTGGGTGACGCCGCCGATGACGTGCGCGCGCCCGAGGGCCTTGGCCAGCACTTCGTCCTTGTCGACGCCGTTCTGCAGGGAGAGGGCGGTCGTTTGCGCCCCAACGATCGGCTGCAGCGACCTGGCCGCCGTCTCGCTGTCCCACAGCTTGACGGCGACGACGACGAGATCGGCGGTCCCCGCCTGCGCCGGATCCTCGACCACGCGCGCCGGCTGGACGAGCGCGTCGCCCAGCTCGCTCTTGACGCGCAGGCCGCTTCGTCGGATTGCCTCTGCGTGCGCACCGCGGGCGACGAAGACCACCTCGTGTCCGGCCTGGGCGAGGCGGGCGCCGTAGTACCCGCCGACGCCGCCGCTGCCCATCATCAGGACTTTCATGGCCCGACTCCATGCTCCTGAAGACGCCGCTGCGCCAGTGGCTCGCCGAGGCGCCGTTCACGCTTGCGATGTCCTCCGGGTTCTTTGGATTCTTCGCACACGCGGGCGTGGTCAGCGGGGGCGCGGTGCTGCGGGTTCCGGAGCGTGCGTCGTTGCGGGCGGTGGCCATCGAAGGGCTGCCACGCCTGGGGCCGTTCCGGCTGGACCGGGCGTGGGAGGCGAGAGTCCTTGTGCGGGCCCTGGCGGGCGGGTTACAGAAATCGTGGAGGCAGATCTGAGCGTGCAGAAGTCCACGGAGCTTCCGGGCGAGCCCGCCGACGGTCCTTCCTCTCGCTGGGCAGCCTTTGCACTGGCGAAGCTCGTCAAGCTGCTCGGCCCCGAGAAGGGCCGGGCCCTCTTCGACCAGGTCCTGGCCGAAATTCAACGCACCACGGTTGCCTCGCCCGAAGACCTGCTCGCCTTTGGCCACGCCATGGCGCGGCGGGGCGGCTTCATCGAGGCGATGGCGGTCGTGCTGCAGACCTACGCGATCCTGAGGGCGACACCTCCGACTGGAGAAGCCGACGATGTGGCAGACTCTTGAAGCGATCTTCGGTGGCAACTTCATGCCGCACGGACACTGCTACCTGTGGTCCCCCGCCATGGTCTGGCTGCAGGTGGGCAGCAACACGCTCATCGGCCTCGCCTACGTGGCCATCTCGGTGATGATCTACCTCATCGTCTCCCGCATCCGGAACATCCCCTTCTCCTGGATGTACCTCGCCTTCGGCGCCTTCATCCTCGCCTGCGGCGGCACCCACTTCACCGACGTGGCCACCGTCTGGCACCCCATCTACTGGTTCGACGGCGGCCTGCGGGCCATCACCGCCGTCGCCTCGGTGATGACCGCCATCCTCCTGGTGCCCCTGGTGCCCAGGGCCGTGGCGCTGGCGCACGAGGCGCAGTTGTCGAGCCAGCGCGGGCAGCAGCTCGAGGCGGCCTACGCCGAGCTGAAGGCGGCGCACGAGAAGGCGAAGGAGATGGAGCAGGTCATCGCCCGGGAAGTCCGCGAACAGACCCGGCAGCTCACCGAGGAGCTGGTGCGGCTGCGCGGGGCGGCGCGGTAGGCGGGTCCAGGCAGGCTGGGGGGCTAACGCCCGTCGATGTACGTCTGCAGCTGCTCGATGAGGAACTGCTTGTCGTCGAGCATCAGCTGGATGACGTCGCGCATGGAGATGATGCCCACCACCTGGCCGCCCTCCTCGACGAGCAGGTGGCGGGTGTACTGGGTGCGCATCGCCTCGGTGGTCTCCACCTCGGTGGCGCCGATGGGCAGGCGGGGCAGGTCGGTGCGCATCGCCTCGCCGATGGGCATGGCGCCGCTGTCGCCGGAGGCCATCACCCGCGCCACCATGTCGCGCTCGGTGACGATGCCGACGATGCGCCCGCCTTCGCGCACCGCGATGGCGCCGATCTTCTTGTCCCGCATGACCTTGGCGGCCTCGCGGCAAGGCGTGATCCCGTCCAGCGCCACGATCGCCTTCGTGACGTGCCTCTCGATGGTCGCCATTTGCGCCTCCCTTGCTTGCGGGTCTTGCGAGTATAGGGAACGCCGTGGATCTCGACCAGCACCTCAAGTCCCTCGGTGCGTTGCTCGACATCGAGCGGGCGGCCGAGAAGGAGCGCTTCCTCGAGGCGCGGGCGCGGCTGACGCTGGCCCAGCGCGAGGCGCGCGGGTTCGTGCTGGTGGACGTCGAGGCCATCGAGGAGGGCGGGCTGGCCGGGCGCGCGCTGGTGACCTACGCGCGGTCCGGAGGGCGGGAGCTGGGCGGGGCGGAGATCGGCGTCGGGTCCATCGTGCGGGTGCTGCCCAGGCGGCAGGCGGAAAGCGGCGCCGAAGACGACGCGCCCTCCGGCCTGGTGGCGCGGCGGCAGCGGGCCCGCCTCTCCATCGCCTTCGACGACGCGCCGCCCGACTGGGCCACCGCCGGGCGGGTGGTCATCGAGCTGCAGCCGTCGTCGGTGACCTACCAGCGCCTCTCCGGCGCGGTCCGGCGGATGCAGGAGGCGCGGCGCTGGCATCCGGTGCTGCGCGAGGAGCCGCCCCGCTTCGAGAGCCGGGCGCGGCCGACCCCGGATGGAATTCCACAAGCGTTGAATTCCGAGCAGCGGGCCGCCCTCGACCTCGCCGAGCGCGCGCAGGACCTCATGCTGGTGCACGGCCCGCCCGGCACCGGCAAGACCACCGTGCTGGTGGAGGTGATCCGCCGCGCGGCCCTGCGGGGCGAGAAGGTCCTCGCCTCGGCACCCTCCAACCTGGCGGTGGACAACCTGGTCGAGCGGCTGGTGGCGGCGGGCATCGACGCCGTGCGCCTGGGACATCCGGCGCGGGTGCTCCCCTCGGTCGTCGAGCACACGCTCGACCAGCGGACCCGGGCGCACGACCAGGCGCGCATCGCCCGGGACCTGGTCGAGGAAGCCCTGCGCCTGCGGGCCGACGCGCGCAAGAGCAAGCAGCGCCGCGGCCCGGGGCGCTTCAGCGACGCCCGCGCCTCCGAGCGCGAGGCGCGCAAGCTGATGGCGGAGGCGCGCGAGCTGGAAGACCGCGCCGGGTCTGCCGTCCTCGAGAACGCGCAGGTGATCTGCGCGACGCTGACCGGCCTCGAGTCGCGCGTCCTGCAAGCCTGGAGCACGACGCCCGAAGGCCCGCGGCGCTTCGATCTCGCCGTCGTCGACGAGGCGACGCAGGCGGTGGAGCCCGCGGTCTACCTGGCGCTGCTGCGCGCCGACCGCGCCGTGCTGGCGGGGGACCACCGGCAGCTGCCACCGACGGTGCTGTCGTCCGAGGCGCAGGCGCTCTCGGTCTCGCTCTTCGAGCGGCTGGGAGACCTGCATCCGGAGGCGATGGTGACGCTGGCCGAGCAGCACCGCATGAACGAGAAGATCATGCGCTACCCGAGCGACGCCCTCTACCAGGGCAAGCTGCGCGCGCACCCGTCCGTCGCGCACCACGCCCTCGACGACTGGCCGCTCTTGATGATCGACACCGCCGGCCGGGGCTTCGAGGAAGAGACGCCCGAGGGCAGCGAGTCGAAGCTGAATCCGGGCGAGGCGGAGCTGGCGGCGGCAGAGGTCCGCAAGCTGCTGGCGCTGGGAGTGCGCGCGCAGGACATCGCGGTGATCACCCCCTACGACGCGCAGGCGCAGAAGCTGCGGCAGGCGCTCGAGGACCAGCCGGAGCTGGAGATCGACACGGTGGACGGCTTCCAGGGCCGCGAAAAAGACGCGGTGGTGGTCTCGCTGGTGCGCTCCAACGACCTGGGCGAGCTGGGCTTCGTCGCCGACATCCGCCGCATCAACGTGGCGCTGACCCGGGCGCGCAAGAAGCTGATCGTCATCGGCGACAGCGCCACGGTGGCGCGGCACCCGTTCTATGCGGGCTTCGTCCGCTACGTGGAGTCGATCGGCGCCTGGCGCTCAGCGTGGGATCTCTGAGACGGCCGCCGCGATCCCCTCGACGACCTTGGCCATCCGCTGGTAGTCGAGCGTCTCCGGGGTATCCCGCGCCGTGTGATAGCGCGGATTCCGATACCAGGCGGTATCGGTGACCATGGCCGCGTGGATCCCCTGCAGCCAATAGTTGCGGTGGTCGGAATTTCCGATGCCGGGAATGGCCTCCGGGGCATTGATCGACTGGACCGCGCCCCCCGCCGCCGCCAGCCCGCGCTTGAGCGTGCGCACGAGGAAAAAATCCTGCGGCCTTCCCACCACCACGATGTAATCGCCCCGCGACGGATAGAGCCAGCCGAGCGGCTTCCAGGGAAATTTCTGCGGCTGGTCGAAGCAGCCGATCATCTCCAGCACCACCATGGCGCTGATCGCGCCCGCCGGCAGCGACCGGGCGTGCACCTCGCTGCCCATCCCTTGCACCTCCTCGCGGGCATAGAAGACGAGCGCGGTGCGCAGGAGCGGCGGGTGCGCCTGGAAGAGCCGCGCCAGCTCGAGCAGCCCGGCGGTGCCGCTGCTGTTGTCGTCGGCGCCGGGGAAGGGGCCGCGAACGTCGTAGTGCGCCCCGACGACGACGCGCCGGCCGACCGGCGGCCCGAACTCGACCAGCAGATTGCGATAGAGGCCATTGTCGAATCGATACTCCTGGAGAGAAGGAGCAAGACCCATCTCTCGAAGCCGCTCGGCGAGGAAGTCTGCCGCCCGCGCCATTCCGGCCTGGTCGTGGCGCGGGCCCAGCGCGACCAGCGCGCGCACGGTGGACTCGAGGCGGGCTGCCTCGGCGGGCGGACCTGTCCAGCGCGATCCAGCGCCGGCAAACGGCTGCGCCACCAGAGAGATCAGCAGGAGGACAGCGAGCGCCACCACGAGCAGGAAGGCGACCAGCTTCATGCCCGGCACTCTACCGTGACAAAGGAGTGACCCGCTGCGTGCTAGACACCGGGCATGGAGCAGTCCCCTGCAGATCCGCTGGTGAAGCCACGGCTGCGCGGCGTCTCGCACCAGCTGGCCTTCTTCGCGGCGCTGGGCGCGGGCGCGGTGCTGATCGCGCTGGCTCCGCCCCGGGCGCTGCTGGCGGCGGTGGTCTATGCCGGCAGCCTCGCCACCATGCTGGGGACCAGCGCGCTCTACCACCGGCCGAACTGGGCGCCGGGGCCGCGCCGCTGGATGCGCCGCGCCGACCACGCCGCCATCTTCGTCCTCATCGCGGGAACGTATACTCCGTTTACTTTGCTGCTCCCCCAACGCAGCGCCGCCATGCTGGCGGTGGCCTGGGGCGGGGCGGCGCTTGGGATCCTGCGCTCGCTCTTCTGGGTCCACGCGCCGCCGTGGCTGGCGGCCGGGCTCTACGTCGCCTTCGGCTCGGCCATCCTCATCTTCTGGTCTCCGCTGCACGCCGCGCTGGGGTCGGCGGGGCTCGCGGTCCTGGTCCTCGGCGGAGTGCTCTACTCGACCGGCGCCGTCGTCTATGCCGCGGGCCGCCCCGATCCCGCGCCCGCCGTCTTCGGCTACCACGAGATCTTCCACGTCTTCGTGGTCGCCGCCGCCATCTGCCACTTCGGGGTCGTCGTCGCGGTCATGCGCGCGCTGCGGTAGCGCGCGACCGCGCTCAAGGTGTATGCCGTCTGCGCTTCGCGGAGGCGTACATGTCCGACGAGACGAAGCTAGGCCGGCGCGGATTCGTCACCGGCGTGGGCATCGCGGGAGCCGCCGCGGCGCTCCTCGAAGGCGCGACGGGCAAGCCACCTGGGGGCCGCGCGCGCAAGCTGGGCCCGGGCGCGGTGGAGATCGCGCTCTCGGTCAACGGCACCGACCACCGCCTGCAGGTCGAGCCGCGCGCCACGCTCGCCTCGGTGCTGCGCGATCAGCTGCACCTGACCGGCACCAAGATCGGCTGCGACCGCGGCGCTTGCGGAGCCTGCACGGTGATGCTCGGCGGCGCCACCGTGCCTTCCTGCATGACCTTCGCGATGGATGCCGTCGGCAAGCCCGTGCTGACCATCGAGGGCCTCGCCCGCGGCGACCAGCTTTTGCCCATCCAGGCGGCCTTCGTCGCCCACGACGCCCTGCAGTGCGGCTTCTGCACGCCCGGAATGGTGATGTCCTGCCACGCGCTGCTCCAGTCGAATCCGTCTCCCGCCGAGGAGGACGTCCGCCGCGCGGTGGCGGGGAACACCTGCCGCTGCGGGACCTATCCCAAGGTCTTCGAAGCCGCGCTGGCGGCGTCGCGCACCGCGCCGGTGCAGGCGGGCCCGGCGCAGGGCGACTTGCCCGCGGCCGCCGGATCCGCGCCGGCCAAGGGCGGCAACGAATCTCCCGTGGCCGGTGGCACCGCCGAGACGGACGCCGGCAAGGCCCAGGACCAGGGCGGCGGCGCGGCGGAGCGCTCGTTTTTGGTGGGGCTCCCCGGCGCGCTCTCGCAGAAGCAGCGCAAGGTGGCCGCAGGCGAGCCCGCGCCGTGGGATGGCAGCGCCCGGCTGCGCATCGTCGGCCAGCCGGTGGCGCGCCTCGACGGCCCCGAGAAGGTCACCGGCCGCGCGCGCTACGCCTTCGACGTCCAGTTGCCCGGCATGCTCCACGCCGCGATGGTGCGCAGTCCGCACGCCCACGCGCGCATCCGCAGCGTCGACGTCGCCGCCGCCGCCAGGATGCCGGGCGTGCACGCCACCTACGTGATCGAGCGCATCCTCGGTCCGGCGGAGCTGAAGCTGAAGCCCGCGGCGCCCGGCAAGTACCCGCTGGTGCGATTCGAAGGCCAGCCCATCGTCGGCATCGCGGCCGAGACGGCGGCGCAGGCCGAGGACGCCGCGCGGGCGGTGCGCGTCGACTATGAAGTCCTGCCCCACGCCGCCGACATCGACCAGGCGCAGAAGCCCGGCGCTCCACTCGTCTTCGAGGGCCCGGTGGAGCAGGCGGGCAGCGCGGGCGGCGGCGGCGCGGCCAAGGACATCCCGCAGAAGGGAAACGTGCGCGGGCCGCTGGTCGCCGAGCGCGGCGACGTCGAGAAGGGGCTGGCGGCGAGCGCCGTCCGCGTCGAGGCGGAGTACCGCACCGAGGTGCAGACCCACTCCGCCATCGAGACGCACGGCGTGGTGGCCGACTGGCGCGACGACGGCGTCACCCTCTACGCCAGCACCCAGGGGCTCCATTCCGTCCAGGACGAGATCGCCACGCTCTTCAAGCTGCCCAAGAGCAAGGTCCGCGTCATCAGCGAGTTCACCGGCGGCGGCTTCGGCGCCAAGTTCGGCGCCGGCAACCACGGCGTGGTCGCGCTCCACCTCTCCCGCCAGGCGAAGCGGCCGGTGCGGCTCTTCCTCGACCGGCGCGCCGAGCACCTCTCCGTCGGCAACCGGCCCAGCTCGGTGCAGCGGCTGCAGCTCGGCGCCGCCAAGGACGGCACGCTGCTGGCGCTGCACCTGCAAGCCTTTGGCAGCGCCGGCTGCGCGGCGGGCGCGGGCTGCGCCGGGCCGGTGAAGAACCTCTATCCGGCGCCCGCCATGCGCACCGAGGAGAGCGACGTCTTCCTGCACACCGGGCCCTCGGCGGCCTTCCGCGCGCCGGGCCATCCCCAGGGCGCCTTTGCGCTCGAGCAGGCCATCGACGAGCTGGCGGCGAAGCTGGGCATGGATCCGCTGGCGCTGCGGGACAAGAACGACGCCCATCCCGCCCGGCGCGAGGAGCGGCGGCTCGGGGCGGAGAAGTTCGGCTGGGCGGCGGCGCGGGCGAAGAAGCCGCAGGGCATGCTGCGGCGCGGAGTCGGGTTCGCGCAGGGCCTCTGGTACAACTTCGACGGGCCGCCGTCGCAAGCGGAGGTCCTCATCCACGACGACGGCAGCATCGAGTGCCGCAGCGGCGTCGCCGACATCGGCGGCGGCATCCGCACCGCCTGCGCGATGGTGGTCGCCGAAGTGCTGGGCGTGAAGGTCGAGGAGGTCCGCGTCCACGTCGGCGACACCGCCTTCCCGCAGGGTCCGCCCTCGGGCGGCAGCATGACCACGCAGCTGCTCACTCCCGCCGTGCGCCTCGCCGCCGAGCGCGCCAAGGCAGAGCTGCAGGCTCCCGACGGCGACGTCCGCAAGGCCGCCCGCAAGCTGGGCCGCACGGTGCGAGGCTACGCCGCCCGCGCCCGCGACTACGGCGGCTGGCAGGACGACGACAAGTTCACCGCGACGATAGGCGGCGCGCAGTTCGTCGAGGTGGAGGCCGACCTCGAGACCGGCATCGTCCGCGTGGTCCGGGCGCTGGCGGTCCACGACTGCGGCCGGCCGGTCAACCGCCTGGCCATCGAATCGCAGATCAACGGCGGCATCATCCAGGGCGTCAGCTACGCGCTGCACGAGCGGCGCACGCTGGACCTCGGCACCGGCCGCATGGTCAACGCCGATCTCGAGCACTACCGCATCGCCGGCGCCCGCGACGTGCCGCGGATCGAGGCCATCGTCCTCGACCACTTCCGCGGCCGCAGCAACACCGACGCGAGCGGCATCGGCGAGCCCGCCACCGTGCCCACCTGCGCGGCCATCGCCAACGCCGTCGCCCACGCCACCGGCGTTCGGGTGCGAACCCTGCCCATCACGCCCGCCCGGGTGCTGGCGGCCTTGAAGGGAGTGCCGGCATGAAGTCCTTTGCCTGGATCGAACCGGAGGATCTGCCGTCGGCCATCGCCGCCGGCGCCCAGCAGGGTGCGCTCTTCAAGGCGGGCGGCGTCGACGTCGCCGACCGCATGAAGGAGCACCTCGACGAGCCTTCCACGCTGGTCAACCTGCGCCGCCTCAAGGACCTCGACTTCGTCCAGCTCGAGGGCGGCACGCTGCGCCTCGGCCCGCTAGTGACGCTGGCGCGGCTCGCCTCCGATTCCCTGGTGCAGAAGGCGGCGGGCATCCTCGCAGAGGCGGCGAGCGCGGCGGCCACCCCGCAGATCCGCAACGCCGCCACGCTGGGCGGCAACCTCGCGCAGCGGCCGCGCTGCTGGTACTTCCGCAAGGAGGAGTTCCACTGCAGGCGCAAGGGCGGCACCACCTGCTTCGCCCTCGGAGGAGACGGGTCCCCCGGCGACGGGCGGAGCCCGCAGGGCGGAGCACTCCAGGGCCAGAACGAGATGCACGCCGTCTTCGACAACGACCTCTGCGCCATCGTCCACCCGAGCGGCACCGCCACCGCGCTCTCGGCGCTCTCGGCCTCGCTGTTGCTCAAGGGGCCCTCCGGCGATCGGACCGTCGCCATCGACGCCTTCTTCGTCAAGCCGGAGGTCGACGTGCAGCGCGAGAACGTGCTCCGCGCCGGGGAGCTGATCGTCGAGGTGCGGGTGCCGGCGGGACGCAAGGCGGGCTACGTGAAGCTGATGGAGAAGCAGTCCTTCGACTGGCCGCTGGCGGAGGCGGCGGTGACGCTGGGCGAGGATCCGCGGGTGGTGCTGGGCGCGGCGGCGCCGGTTCCCTGGCGGTCGCGCGCGGCAGAGGCGCTCCTGAAGGGGCGCACCGTCGACGAGAAGCTGGCGGCGGCGGTGGCCAGGGCCGCGGTCGAAGGCGCGCGGCCGCTGCACCACAACGGCTACAAGGTGCCGCTCCTCGAGGCGGCGGTCCGGCGGGCGGCGCTGGCCGCGGGAGCGTCGTCATGAGCGAGCTCTGCGACTATCTGCGCGCCAAGGTGAGCGGCGCCTCGCACAACGACAAGCAGGCCCTCTTCGCGCTGCGCACCGAAGCCACCACCATCTACTGGTGCCTGCTGACCATGTCTCCCTCCGGCCCCGACGACGGGCTCGCCCACGCCTGCCGCTGCGGCGCGGAGCGGGTCTGCTGCGTGCGGGACCGCGCCGGCGACAACGTTTGACTCTTTGCGCCTGAGCCTTTCGGCGTCGGTCATTCGTCCGGGGGGCAGGTGGATGGCGAAGCGCTAGGGTCCGCGCATGCGCCTCGCTCCCCCGCTGGCTGCGCTCGCCGTCTTCGCCTGCGCCCGCGCGCACGAACCCGCGCCTTCCACGCTGCAGCGCAAGCTGGAGCGCGCCGCCGAGATCGAAGGCGTGCCGGCGCCGCTGCTCATCGCCCTCGCCTGGGTGGACGCGCGCCTCTCCATGAACACGCCTTCTCCGGACGGAGGGCACGGGCTGCTCCACCTCATCGACCGGGCCGACGCTCCCGAGGCGCGTTCGCTGGAACGGGCGGCGCTCCTGACCGGGCTCCCTGCCGTGGCGCTGCGCACCGACGCCTTCGCCAACGCGCGGGGCGGCGCGGCGCTGCTGCGCGCCGAGGGGGAGCGGCTCTTCGCCCAGCCAACGACCTGGTCGTCACCGCCACCGCGCACGGCGGCGCCACGCTCTCCGCCACCGTGCACGTGGAGTACGCGCCGGCGGCGCTGAGCCGCACCGGCTGCAGCAGCGCGGCGCCGGCGGACCTGATCGCCCTCCTCCTGCTGGGGCTCCTCGCCCCGCGCCGGAAGAGCTCCCGCCGCGGGTAGCGGCCCGGTGCCGGTGGGACGTACAGTCCGCGCCGATGATTCCCGCGGGCATCGAGCACTTCGAGGTGCAGGCCGGCGAGGTCCGCCTGCACTGCGCGGCGATGGGTCCGAAAGACGGCCCGCTGGTGGTGCTGCTGCACGGCTTTCCCGAGTGCTGGGTCACCTGGCGGGCGCAGCTTCCGGCGCTGGCGGCGGCGGGCTTTCGGGCGGTGGCGCCCGACCTGCGCGGCTACGGAAAGTCCGACAAGCCGCGCGGCGTGTCAGCCTATCGCATGGAGAAGCTGGCCTGCGACGTGGCCGCCCTCATCGCGGCGCTGGGCCGGGATCGCGCCGACGTGGTCGGGCACGACTGGGGCGGGCAGGTGGCCTGGTTCTTCGCCATGTGGCACCCGGCGAGGCTGCGTCGGCTGGCGGTGCTCAACAACCCGCATCCGCAGCGCTTCAAGTACGGAATGTGGAAGCCTCGGCAATTGCGCAAGAGCTGGTACATCCTCTTCTTCCAGCTGCCCGTCCTCCCCGAGCGCTTCATGACCGACGCGCGCCTGCGGAAAAGCTTCACCTATACGACCGAGCGCAAGGGCGCCTATGGCGATGAGGAGATCGAGATCCTCCTCGAAGCCGTGCGCGATCGCAGCGGACCTATCCATTACTACCGGGCTGCCGCGCGCCATCCGCCGCGGGTCTCCGTCGTCGAGGCGCAGACGCTGGTAATCTGGGGCGAGAAGGACCGCTGGCTGGGCAGCGGCCTGGCGGCGCCGGAGCCGCGCTGGGTGCCGCACGCCCGCGTCGAGCGCATCGCCCAGGCCTCGCATTGGGTGCAGGCCGACGCGCCCGCCCAGGTCAATGCGCTGCTGCTCGACTTTTTGCGCTGACCCTTTCGCCTTGCACCGGCCGCCGCGCGTGACGACCGTATGTCGATGGCCACGCGACGCAAGGCATCCGGCAAGCGGGCGGTGCCCCGGAAGCGCGCCGCTCCGCTGCGCAGGCGGCTGCCGGAATACGAGGCGAAGCGCGATTTCTCCATCACCTACGAGCCGGCGCCCGGCGTCGAGGCGCCGCACGCGAAGCCGACCTTCGTGGTGCACAAGCACGACGCAACCCGGCTCCATTACGACGTCCGCCTGGAGATGGACGGCGCGCTGGCCTCCTGGTCGGTGCCCAAGGGTCCGAGCTACGATCCCAGGCTCAAGCGGCTGGCCGTCCAGACCGAGGACCACCCGCTCGAGTACGGCAGCTTCGAAGGCCGGATACCGGACGGTGAATATGGCGCGGGCGATTCGCTCATCTGGGATAGCGGCGCCTGCGACTCCGTGCCGCCCGGCCAGCTCTCGCAGCAGCGCAAGCAGGGGCACATCCGGGTGGCCTTCCAGGGGCGCAAGCTCGGGGGCGAGTGGCACCTGGTGCGCACGCACGGCGGCGCGCCCGGCAAGGCGCAGTGGCTCATGTTCAAGGCGCACGACGGGAAAGAGAGCGAGGCCTTCGACGTGGTGGCCGAGCGCCCGGAGTCGGTGGTGAGCGGCAGGGTGGCGACGCGCGGGCCGGTGCGGGCCGGAAAGCTGCGGGCGCCGCGGGCCGGGCCCGAGGTGATCCTGAAGGCCTTCATGCCGCCCATGCTGGCGACGCTGGTCGAGACGGCGCCCCCGGGAGAGTGGGTGGCCGAGGTGAAGTACGACGGCTACCGCGCGCTCTCGGCGCTCTCGAGCGGCCGGGTGGCGATGTGGACGCGCAATGCGCTCGACCTGACGGCGCGCTTTCCGGGCGTGGCGCGGGCGCTCTCGCAGATCGTGGTCGGGGATGCGGTCATCGACGGCGAGATCTGCGTGCTCGACCCCGAGGGCGTGCCGCGCTTCGAGCTCCTGCAGCAGGGAGGAGAGGCGATGCTCTTCGCCTTCGACCTGCTGCGGCTCGACGGCGAGGACCTGCGGCAGCGCCCGCTCCGCGAGCGGCGCGACCTGCTCCGCAGCCTGCTCTCCAACGCGCCGCCGGAGCTGCGCTTGTCGGAGGAGGTGCCCGGGCCCGTCGACGCGGCGCTGGCGCAGATGCGCGCGCGGGGGATGGAGGGGCTCCTCCTCAAGGCGCCGCTGTCGCCGTATGAGAAAGGCCGGTCCCGCGAGTGGCTGAAGCTGAAGGTCCAGGCGACGCAGGAGCTGGCCATCGTCGGCTGGACGCCGGGGAAGGGCGCTGCGGCGGGATCGCTCGGGGCGCTCTTGCTCGCGGTCGCCGACGGCAAGGGCGGATTTGAATTTGCCGGAAAGGTCGGGACCGGGTTCTCGGTCCAGCAGCGGGCGGAGCTGAAGAAGACGTTGTCGAAGGACGCCATCGACGCGGCCCCAGCGCGCGGGGCGCCGCGGCTGCGGGCGGCGCACTGGGTGACGCCGCGGCTGGTGGCGCAGATCCGCTTCACCGAGTGGACGGCGGACGGGAAGCTGCGGCATCCGGCGTTTCAGGGGCTGCGCGCGGACAAGAAGGTGGAGGAGTGTTTGAGGGAGAGGCCTCAGGCCTCGGGCCTCAGTCCTCAGGCAGGAAGCGAGAGCCCAAAACAGCCTGCGGCGAAAGTTGTCCTCTCCAATCCGGGAAGGATGCTCTATCCAGAGGATAAGATTACCAAGCAGGATCTTGCGGATTACTATGCGGCGGTGGCCGGGCCGCTGCTGCGGGCGGTGAACGGGCGGCCATTGACCTTGATTCATTGGAATCAGGGTATTGATCGGGCGAGCTGGTATCAGCAGGATCTGGGAGAGAAGGCGCCCGGCTGGCTCACCGCCGTCGAGACGCCTTCGCAGACCAGGCGCGGGAGCGTGAAGCACCTGGTCGCCGATTCTCCCGAGGCGCTGCGCTGGCTGGCGCAGAACGCGGTGCTCGAGGTCCACGCCTGGCATTCCCGGGCGGGGAGCCTCACCCAGCCCGACTGGGTGGTGTTCGACCTCGACCCGGCCGAGGGCCACGGCATCGAGCAGGCCATCGAGGTCGCGCAGATCCTGCAAGGAATGTTCGAGCGGCTGGGACTTCCCAGCGTGCCCAAGACCACCGGCAAGCGCGGTCTGCACATCCTCGTTCCCCTCGCCCCAGGGCACAGCTTCGACGACGCGCAGGCCTTTGCGCTCAAGGTCGGCGAGACGGTGGCGGGGCAGGTGAAGAGCGTCACCCTGGAGCGGTCGCTCTCCAAGCGCGCCGGGCGGCTGTACTTCGATTGCCTGCAGAATGCCTATGGCAAGACGGTAATCGCGCCCTATTCGCTGCGCGGCGCCGCGGGCGCGCCGGTGTCGGCGCCGCTCAAGTGGAGCGAGGTGAAGCCGGGCCTGCAGCCGGCGCAGTTCAACCTGCGCACCCTGCCGGCGCGGCTGGCCAAGGTGGGCGATCTGTTCGAGGCGGCGCTGAGGCAGGGAGTGCGGCTGCCGCGCTTCTAGGCAGCGTGCTCCCAGCGAGAGGGCGCCTGCCCGGCGCAAGGCTGGAGCGGCGCGCAAAGTTTGCGTATGCAATCAAACGACTTTCATCTGCTCGGTGGCAGGCGTAGTGCTGTACCCGCGTGATGACGCGCAAGGGGGCTTTATGCAATCGATGCAGATCCTCCATCTCGTCCAGAAGGGATATGCGCTGGCCACGCCCGAGCAGGTCGCGGTGGTCACCGGCTGTCCGGATGTAAGGGTCGAAGGCAAGTGGGTCCCTCGCTGGGCGCTGGAGGCAGAGGCCTCGCTGGAGGACTGCGGCCTCTCGCCGGACCGGCTGCGGCTGATCTTCGGCCAGGGCAAGGAGGTCGTCGTCGCCGAGCTCGAAGCGATGGTGCTGCGCGGCAAGCGGGCCCACGTGCTCGAGTCGCGCGACCGCTACCATCCGTCGAGCTTCGACCTCCTCACGGATGCGGCGCTGACGGGGGCGCTGTGGCAGCACCGCGCCGGCTGCCCGGCCTGCACCAAGCGGCAGCCCTGTTCGGACGGCGCAGATCTGCAGGCAGAGCTGAACGAGCTCTTCCCCAACGAGCGCAGGAAGATTCACCGGGCCTAGCAGGGAGATCCACCGGGCCCGGCCGAAGCTCCAGCCGACGCCGTGATAGGTTCGCCCCTTGAGCGACGACTTCAACATCCCCGCTTTCCGAGCGGTTCCGCGCACCGGCGTCATCTACGTGACCTCGGAGGCGCACAAGCTCGGCTACCGCAGCGCCGACGCCTCCTGGTGCAACCTGGGCCAGGGCCAGCCCGAGACCGGCGACCTGCCGGGAGCGCCGCCGCGCCTGCACGAGGTTCCGGTCCGCGTCGACGACCAGGAGTACGCGCCGGTCCCCGGCCTCTGGGAGCTGCGCGAGACGGTGGCGTCGCTCTACAACGCGCTCTTTCGCAAGGGCATGCCTTCGCAATACAGCGCCGACAACGTCAGCATCTGCGGCGGCGGCCGGGCCGCCTTGACCCGCGCCGCGGCCTCCCTCGGGCACGTCAACCTCGGCCACTTCCTTCCCGATTACACGGCCTATGAAGAATTGCTCGACGTCTTCAAGGCCTTCACCGCCATACCGATCCTGCTCGAGGGCGAGCGCGGTTATGCCTTTTCTCCCGACGATCTGATTCGCGAGATCCAGGGCCGCGGCCTCTCGGCCCTGCTCCTCAGCAACCCCTGCAACCCGACCGGAAAGCTGGTGCAGGGCGAGGAGCTGTCGCGCTGGGTGGCCATCGCCCGCGAGCAGGAATGCTCGCTGCTCATCGATGAATTCTATTCCCATTACATCTGGAACACGGCCCCCGGGCACTTGCCCATCGAGAGTGCGGCCCGCTATGTCGAGGACGTCAACCGCGATCCGGTGGTCCTCTTCGACGGCCTCACCAAGAACTGGCGCTATCCGGGCTGGCGGGTGAGCTGGACGGTGGGGCCGGCCAAGGTCATCGAGGCGGTGGCCAGCGCGGGTTCGTTCCTGGACGGCGGCGCCTCGCGGCCGCTGCAGCGCGCGGCCATCGGGCTGCTCGATGAAGCCATCGTGCGGCAGGAGACGCTGGCCATCCACGAAGCCTTCCTCGACAAGCGCGACAAGATGATCGCCCGCCTCGGGCGCATCGGCATCCGCCCCGACCGCGCACCGGACGGGACCTTCTATGTCTGGGGGAACCTCGCCGGCCTGCCGCCGCCCCTCAACGACGGCATGGGCTTCTTCCGCGCGGCGCTGTCGCAGAAGGTCATCACCGTCCCGGGCGAGTTCTTCGACGTCAATCCCGGCAAGCGTCGCAGCCAGCGCGCCTCTCGCTTCCGCAGCTATACCCGCTTTTCTTTTGGCCCCGGACAGGCGCAGCTGGACACGGCGCTCTCGCGCATCGAGAAGCTGGTGCGCGGCGCCTGATCCTTGCGTCTGTCCAATGGCTGACGCTGCACCGAAGCAAGCGCATGCGCAGATTGCCGCCGGGAGGCATGCGCATGCGCTTTGTCCGGTGGTTTGGGGAGGTGGGGCTGGGGGACGTCGCGCTGGTGGGCGGCAAGGTCGCCTCGCTGGGGGAGCTGATCCGCGAGCTGTCGCCCCTGGGCATCCGTGTTCCCGACGGTTTCGCGGTCACCGCCGAGGCCTATCGCCACTTCATCACTTCCGCCGGGCTGGACGCGCGCATCCCCGAGCTCCTCGACGGCATCGACCCGCACGACATGCAGACGCTGGTGG
>JAYWAJ010000020.1:0-20427 GCA_043782525.1 Deltaproteobacteria bacterium
GAGCAGATCGTTCCCTCCCTCCTCGAAGCGCCTGGCTACCCGCTGGCTTATTAGCCGCGCTGTCCGGTCTTTGGCCTCCCTTCTGCCTACACGCATGCACATCTTCGCGTCGGGGCTGCAAAGGGGCGAGGGGGGCGCGGTGAGAAAGACGGAGCCGGGGCTGCTGGGGGCAGTGCGGCCGCTGTGGTCGGAAGCGGACAATCTTCGGGAGCGCGTGGCCGAGGCCGCTGCGCTGTACGGATTCTTTTCCTTCGACGGCGCGCTCTCGCAGCGCGCCTCCAACGGACATCTTCGAACCAATCCGGCCTCGCGGGCAGCGCTCATCCGCCTCTGCGCGGCGCCGGAAACGCGGGGCGCGGTCATCTCCGGCCGCAAGGTCGAGACCCTGCAGCGCCGCCTGCGTCTGCACCGCCTCGCCTACGTGGGCGTGCACGGCGCCGACGTCACCTCGGCAGGCCTGCGCATGGTGACCGAGCCGGATCTGGAGCAGGCCGAGCAGGCCATGGGCAAGCTGCGCCGGGCCTGCACGCGCATCGAAGCGCTGCAGGCACCCGGCGTCACCGTCGAGGACCGGACCTGGGGCCTGGTGCTGCACCTGCGCAACGCCGAGCCGGGCGCGCAGGTGGAGGCCGCCGAGCAGTTCGGCAAGCTGGTGGCGGGCGAAGGGCTGCAGCTGCGCCGCGGCCCCGACTCGCTGGAGGCGCTGCCCGAAGGCGCGGGTGCGTGGAAGGCCGTGCTGGGCCTGCTCGCCGGACTGCGCGGCGCGCTGCCGGTCTACGTGGGCGCGGGCGAGACCGACGAGGAGATCTTCGCCATCTTGAACCGCCGCAACGGCATCACCGTGCACGTCGGTCCGCCGCCGCGCTCGGGGACCAGCGCGCGCTGGCAGGTGGCCGACTGCGGCGAGGTCATCCGCCTCATCCACTGGCTGGCGGACGCGCGCCGGCGCTCGTGATAGCAGGGGCGCATGGCGCGCCCCGACCCGCACAGCTTCGCCGAGACCAGCCAGCCGCAAACGAAGAGCATCGAGCTCTCGCTGCGCCTCGACTTCGAGGCGCAGGCGATCGAAGGCGAGGTGGCGCTGCACTTCCATGCGCCCGGCCAGGGCCCCATTGATCTCGACACCCGCGACCTGCGCATCTTCTCGGTGACCGCGCTCTCCGGCGCGCCGCTGCCCTTCGCGCTGGCGCCGCCCGCGCCCATCCTGGGAGCGCGGCTGCGCATCGAGCTGCCCGAGGGTTCTGCCGGCCTGCGCGTGAAGTACGCGACCGCGCGGCAGGCGACGGCGCTACAGTGGCTCTCCCCGGCGCAGACGGCCGGTGGCGCGCAGCCGTTCCTCTTCTCCCAGTGCCAGCCCATCCACGCCCGCTCGGTCATTCCCCTGCAAGATACGCCGGCGGTGCGCATCACCGTGACCTCCGCCCGGTTCGACGTGCCGGCGCGGCTGCGGACCTTGATGGCGGCGGCCTTCCAGGGCCGCGAGCTGCACGGCGACCGGGCGGTGGATCGCTTCGAGATGCCGCAGCCGATTCCGCCCTACCTGCTCGCCTTCGCGGTGGGCGACCTGGTGGAGCGCCCGCTCTCGCCGCGCTGCTCCGTCTGGGCGGAGCCCTCGGTCGCCGGCGCCGCTGCGCACGAGTTCGCCGAGGTCGAGCGCATGCTGGCGGCGGCGGAGCAGCTCTTCGGGCCCTACGAATGGCAGCGCTACGACGTGCTGGTCATGCCGCCCTCGTTTCCCTATGGAGGAATGGAGAACCCGCGGCTGACCTTCGTGACGCCGTCGCTCCTGGCGGGAGATCGATCGCTCGCCAACGTCATCGCCCACGAGCTCGCGCACGCCTGGACGGGCAACCTCGTCACCAACGCTTCCGCCAACGACTTCTGGCTCAACGAGGGCTTCACCGTCTACGCCGAGCGGCGCATCCTCGAAGCCCTGGAAGGCCGCGCGCTCTCGGAATTGCACGCGGCCATCGGGCGCCACGACCTCGAGGCCTCGCTGCAGCGCTTCGCGCACCAGCCGGAGCTGACCTTGCTGCGCACCGCGCTCGAGGGGCTCGATCCCGACGAAGCCTATTCGAATATTCCTTATGAAAAGGGATATCTCTTCCTGCGCCGCCTCGAGGAGCTGGGAGGCCGCGCGCAATGGGACGCTTTCCTGCGCGCCTATTTGAGCCGGTTCCGTTTTCAGAGCATCACCACGGGGCAGTTCCTCGACTTCCTCGAGGAGCGGCTCCCGGGCCTGGCGGCGCGGGCGCGGGCGCTGGAGTGGATCGACCAGCCGGGACTGCCGGCCGACGCGCCTCGCCCGCAGTCGGCGCAGCTGCGCGAGCTGCAGGCGCTGGCCGCGGCAGGCAGGCTGCCCGAGGGGGAGCTGACGCCCATCGCGCTGCTCGTCTACCTGCAGGCGCTGCCCGCCTCGCTCTCCGCCGAGGCGCTGCAGGCCCTCGACGCGCGCTTTGCGTTGTCGTCGCGCCAGAGCCTGGAGCTGCGCCATACCTTCGTGCTCGCCGCGCTGCGGGCGGGGCTGCCCGGCGCGGTCGAGGCGGCGCGCCGGGTGGCGCTGGAGACCGGGCGGATGAAATACCTGCGGCCCATCTACCAGCAGCTGGCGAAGTCGGACCGCGCGGCGGCGGAGCGGATCTTCGCGGAAGCGTGCGACGGTTATCACCACATCGCCCGGGCGGTGGTGGGAGGGCTGCTGCGGTAGCGGTTGAACGTCCTGCATCCAACGGGGCGGCGGGCGGGGCCTCGCTGGCTGACCGCCACGGCGTAGTGGAGAGGGATGGCTTTCGAGTACGACGTGGCGGTGGTGGGCGCGGGACCAGGCGGATCGACTGCCGCTGCCTTTCTCAGCAGGGCCGGGGTGAAGACGCTCCTCCTCGACAAGGCGAAGTTCCCCCGCGACAAGTCGTGCGGGGACGCGGTCTGCTCCAAGAGCGTGCGCATCCTCAAGGAGCTGGGCCTCGACGCGGAGGTGCGCCGCCGGGTCTTCGCCCGCAGCGACGGGCAGGTGTTCGTCAGCCTGCAGGGCGATGCGCTGCGCCTTCCCTTCGCTCACCTTGCGCCCGACCCGCAGGGCAGCGGCGCGCCGGTGCGCGAGCCGACGCCGGCGTACGTGATCAAGCGCGAGATCTTCGACGACGTGCTCTTCCAGCACGTGAGCCGCCTGCCCCACGTCACCGCGCTCGAGGAGTTCACCACCACCGGCCTGCTGCGCGAGGGCGAGGCCGTCCGCGGCGTGGTCGGCACCGACCGCGCGGGGCGGGAGCGTCGCTTTTCGGCGCGGCTGGTGATCGGCGCGGACGGCGCCATGAGCAAGGTCGCCGAAAGCGTGGGCGCCTACGACTTCAAGCGCAAGCAGCGCGACCACTGGATCGCCGCCTTCCGCATCTACTACCAGGGCGTGAGCGACCTGAAGGAGATGGAGATCCATTTCCTCGACGGCCTGATGCCGGGCTATTTCTGGATCTTCCCCGTCGGCGGCGGCCTCGCCAACGTCGGCGCCGGAATGGTCGAATCGAAGCTGACCGGAGCCGGCGGCAGGAAGATCAACCTGCGCAAGGCGACCTACCACGCCATCGCCAACCACCCGCGCTTCCAGCAGCGGTTCGCGGGAGCGCGCGAGGTGGAGGGCAGCTTCCGCGGCTGGCAGCTCCCCTGCGGCAGCGAGCGGCGCAAGCTGGCGGGCGACGGCTGGATGCTGATCGGCGACGCGGCATCCCTCATCGACCCCTTCAGCGGCGAAGGGATCTCCAACGCCATGCACAGCGCCCAGCTCGCCGCCGAGACGGCCGCCGACGTCCTGCGGGCCCGGGGCAGCACCGCGCGGTACGAGGCGCGCGTCTGGGAAGAGTTGGGCCCCGAGCTCGACACCGCCTACAAGCTGCAGAAGCTGACCCGCTTCAAGTGGCTGCTGAACTTCCTCCTGCGCCGGGCGGCCCGCAGCCCGCGCATCCGCGAGGCGGTCACCGGCATCGCCGTCGATCAGACCCAGGCGAGGAAGCTCCTCAACCCGCTCTTCTACCTGAAGCTGCTGGTGGCCTGATCAGATCGCCCGCGCAGAAGAGGGCGACCTTGTTTGCTCCCGACCGGGCGCTCTCAAACGATGCGGACATGCCTGCAGGGTACACCGGCGGCCCCGTCGATAGGCGGGGCCTATCAGCGACGGCGCAAGATTGTATTGGGTCGCGACGCGGCCAGGCGTTATCCCCCTCCTCTCGAAAAGGGGTGCGCGATGTCCTCGACCTGGGAAGCCTTCAAGCAGACGATGGTGACGCCGCCGAGCCTGTGGGCCGCGGCCAAGGCCAACGACCTCGCCGGGCTCGAGCAGCTGCTCGACGCGGGCGCGGACATCGACGCCCGCGACCACCGCGGCTATTCGGCACTGATGCTCGCGACCTATACCGGCAACGCCGAAGCCTTCGACCTCCTGCTCGACCGCCGCGCCGACCCGGACAGCCGCGACTTCTCCGGCAACACCGTGCTCATGGGCGCGGCCTTCAAGGGGCATCTGGAGATGTTCCGCAAGCTGCTCGCCGCCGGCGCCGACGCCAGCCTGAAGAACGAGGCCGGCCTGGGCGTGCGGGAATTCGCCGTCCTGTTCGGCCGCATCGAAATCGTCGCCGCGCTCGATTCCATCGCCTGAAGAACCGCTTTCAAGGAGATTGCACACAATGGCAAAGAAAGTCCTCACCACCGCCAACGGCGTTCCCGTCTCGGACAACCAGAACTCCATCACCGCGGGAGAGCGCGGCCCCATCGTCTTCGAGGACTTCCACCTCTTCGAAAAGCTCGCCCACTTCAACCGCGAGCGCATCCCCGAGCGGGTGGTGCACGCCAAGGGCTCGGGCGCCTTCGGCGAATTGACCATCACCAAGGACATCTCGAAGTACAGCAAGGCGAAGCTCTTCTCCCAGGTGGGGAAGAAGACGCCGCTCTTCATCCGCTTCTCCACCGTGGGCGGCGAGGCCGGCTCGGCCGACACGGAGCGCGACCCGCGCGGCTTCTCCATCAAGTTCTATACCGAGGAGGGGATCTGGGACCTGGTCGGCAACAACACGCCGGTCTTCTTCGTCCGCGATCCTTCCAAGTTCCCCGACTTCATCCACACCCAGAAGCGGCATCCGCAGACCCACACCAAGAACGCCACCATGCAATGGGACTTCTGGTCGCTGCACCCGGAATCCCTGCATATGGTGACCATCCTCTTCTCGGATCGCGGCATCCCCGACGGATACCGGCATATGGACGGATTCGGCAGCCATACCTTCAGCATGCTCAATGCGAAGAATGAGCGCTTCTATGTGAAGTATCACTTCAAGAACAAGCAGGGCATCCGGAACCTCAGCCCGCAAAAGGCGATGGAGCTGGCCGGCAGCGACCCGGACCATTCCCAGCGCGACCTCTTCGAGGCCATCGAGCGCAAGGAGTATCCGCGCTGGACGATGATGATCCAGGTGATGAGCGAGGCCGAAGCCGCCCGGTCGAAGATCAATCCCTTCGACGTCACCAAGGTGTGGACCCACAAGGATTACCCGCGCCTCGAGGTCGGCGAGGTGGTGCTCAACCGCAATCCCGAGAATTACTATGCCGACGTGGAGCAGTCGGCCTTTGCGCCGTCCACGGTGGTGCCGGGCCTGGGCTTCTCGCCCGACCGCATGCTGCAGGGACGGCTCTTCTCCTATGCCGACGCGCACCGCTATCGCCTGGGCGTCAACTACCACCAGATCCCGGTGAACAAGCCGCTCAATGAAGTGAACCACTATCACCGCGACGGGGGCATCCGCATGGATGGCAACGGCGGCTCGAGCCACAACTACCACCCGAACAGCTTCGACGAGGTGGGTGAGTCGCCGGAGGCGGTGCTGCCTCCCTCGGCCATGTTCGGGGCGGTGGACCGGCACGACCACCGGGGCGACGAGGATTACCATTCGCAGGCCGGCGCGCTCTACCGCTTGATGAAGGAAGACCAGCGGGCGCTCCTGGTCAACAACATCGTCGGCGCGATGAAGTCGGTGCCGGCCTTCATCCAGAAGAAGCAGGTCGAGCACTTCCGCAAGGCGGACAAGGAGTACGGCGACCGCGTCGAGAAGGGCCTCAAGGCGGCGACTCCCGGAGACCCGCTGCGGGTGCCGGTCGTCAAGTAGGCAGGTGCTAGCTTGGCAGCGCGGTGCCGAGGTCGGCTGAGCCCTCCGGGTGACCGGGGGCTTCCCGGCGCCGGCTCGCGCGGGTCGTTAGGTTGTCCGCGAGGTTACGGACATGAAGCTGAGCAGGTTCATCCGCGACAACCAGGAAGCGATCATCCGCGAGTGGGAATCCTTTGCCCGCGGCTTGCTGCCTGCCGCGGGAGGCATGGATGGGCCCCGGCTGCGCAACCACTCGAAGGAAATCCTCCAGGCCATCGCGGAAGACCTCGAGGCGCCGCAGGACGACGTCGAGCAAGCGGCGAAGTCCAAGGGCCGTGGACGGAAGCACCGGATGCAGGAGGCGGGGATGGCGCACGCGGCCCTGCGCATCGCGGATGGCTTCAACCTCGGCCAGCTGGTCGCCGAGTACCGGGCGCTGCGGGCCAGCGTCCTGCGGCTCTTCGAGAAGACCATCCCCAGGGACGAAGCCTGCGACCTGCAGCAGATCAACCGGTTCAATGAGGCGCTCGACGAAGCGCTGATCGAGGCGACCAACCGGTTCATGGTGGTGATGACCCGGACCAGCGATCAATTCCTCGCCGTCCTCGGCCACGACCTGCGCAATCCGCTGGGAGCGGTGATGATGTCCGCCGCGATCATCTCGCGGCGCGGGCAGCCGAAGAGCGACAAGGCGGCCGAGATCATCCTCGCCAGCGCCGCCCGGATGAAGCGGATGGTGAACGACCTGCTCGACCTGACGCGGACGCGGCTGGGCTCCGGGATCCCCATCGAGCCGGAGCCGATGGACCTGGCCTCCCTGTGCAAGGAGATCCTCGCCGAGCTGGAGGCTTTCCAACCCGAGGGCCACACCAAGTTCCGCGCCGAGGGGAACCTCCACGGGAGCTGGGATCCGGATCGGCTCGCCCAGGTCCTCTCGAACCTGGTGGGAAATGCGCTGCAGCACGGAGAGCGAGACAGCGTTGTCGGCCTGGCCGCCACTTCCGAGGGCGATGAGATCCTCATCGAGGTCCACAACCAGGGCCCGGCGATTCCGGAGGCGCTGCTGGCCAACGTCTTCGAGCCGATGGTCCGCCAGTCGTCCAGCGGCGAGGGCAAACGCTCGACCAGCCTGGGCCTCGGCTTGCACATCGCCCGCGAGATCGTCCTCGCCCACGGCGGCACCATCCACGTGAAATCGACCGCCCGCGCCGGCACGACCTTCTCCGTCCGGCTTCCCCGCCACTGCGTCGCCGTGCGGGCCGCCCACACAGCGGCGAGGCCGCCGGATCAACACGACTCCGACGGCGAGATCGTCGTTGCCCATGGCGAGCCCGAGCCCGCGAACCCCGGCGCTTGATCGCTGCTGACCGATCCCCAGCTGGCGCAGACGCTGCAACTCCTCGCCGCCGGGCAGCTCGCCGGCGTGGTGCGCATGCGGATGATCCGCTCGGTCCAGTTGAGCAGTGACCCTCCGGGCCGCGGCGCCGATTGCGGCATGGATGCTCTGATAGCTCCACGGCCCCGAGTCAATCACCGGCAGGATGGTCTTCTCCGCCTTGGAGAAGCCCCCGTGCGGCTCCTTCGACCATTGCACCGGGGTGCGCCCGCCGCGGTCGTAGAGCTGCATCGGCTTCTCCGGCCCCAACTCGGCGAAGACGCGCTCCCGCTGTTCCTGCGTCAGCCGGCCCAGGTCGAGCTTGTCGTGGTTGCGCAGGAAATGTCCCCGTGCGCCGCCCGCGGCCGCTCGCCCGACTCGCCGAAGGACTCGAGGTCGGTCTTCGGCGGTACGTCGGCCTCGGCGAGCAGGACGGCGTCTTCGCTCCGCCAGCTCAGGAGCGCCCGCAGGTCGCGGAGCGTGTCGTAGCTCTCGTGCGTCCGCACGCCGGGCCCCTTGCGGGAGATGACGACAGGCCCTCGAAGTCGCCTGCCGTCGCCGTTGGCGTCCAGATCGTGGATCACCACGCGTCCCAGGCGCTGACCGGCAGCGGGCCTGCCCGGCTGCGCAGCCAACCCACCGTCAGCAGCCAGGTGCGGGGCTGGACCAGCGGCGCGGCTGAGGCGCAGTTGTCGGCCTGCGGCTGCAGGCGCGCGTGCACCATGCGGTTGTCGAGCACGTACCGCACCGCCCGCCGCACCTCGGCGGGCGTCTTCAGCTCCCGCGCGAAGTAGTGGTCGGCAAAGACGCGCCCCTCGCGGCCGGCGGCGCGGTTCACCGCCCGGGCGATGCGCACTCCCAGCCCCTGCATGCCGCGAGAGAGCGCCACCTTGCCCACGGCCTCGACGACGAGGTGCAGGTGATTGCCCTGCACCGAGAAGTGGATGAGCCGGAAGCCGGCCCGCGCCGCGCCAGCCGCCAAGGCGGAGCGCACAGAGCGGAAAATGTTCCCCCGCCGCAGGACCGGGGCATCGGAACGCGCGCGCAGGACCACGTGGAGCGGGAAGCGGGCGACGTGCTCCGGCCGGCGCTTGTGCGAGACGCGGCGCAAACCCGCCTGGCGCTTGCGGCCGGCGCCTTTGCGCCGTCCTCCCCAGGTGGGCAATTCGAGCTGATGGGGCGCTGGCATCTTGATTGGGGATTGTATATCCGGCGCCTCGGGTTGTCAACGGGCGAAGGGTGACTGCACCCGGGGCCCAAACCAAGTAGATCCTTTACGGGTTGAACCACCGACATCCTTTACGCAGCACCGCCATTGCACAGCGACATCGCAGACAACGCGGCGATGCCCTGGAAAGCGACGGACGCGATGAAGGAGCGAGTGAGCTTCGTGCCTTCCGGCACCTGGGAGTTCAGCGCGGTGCCAGGGAGTCGCGAAGCGGAGCGGGTGGCAGCCGCCTCGAGCGCCGTCCAATTGCTCTCCGACCGCACTTCCCTCGGTCCAGGCGATCGACGAGTTCGACTTCGAAGCACAGTCGTCGCTCGAGCGAGCGCCTGGCCACGCGCTCATGATGAGCGACATCGCCCTCAGTGGATGGAGCGCAGGCCGGCACCCTCGCAGGACAGCAGCGGCGCCGTGCACACATCTGACTACCGAAAAACCTGTCGTCTACGCCAGCGCCAGCGTGTAGGCGGTGGCGCTACCACTACGCAATCCGCTGCTTTTTTGTTCAGCCCCAGCTTGCTTGACAGGCCGGCGACCCTGCCTCAGTCTGCGCAGCGGTGGATCGAAGTGGCATGAAGTGGATCGCCACCGCCACCGAGGGGATCACGAGCGATGTTCTCTGGCGTCTTCCAGCATGCGATCGACGCCAAGGGCCGCACCAGCCTTCCCGCGAAGTTCCGCGAGATCCTCTCCGCGCAAGGAGCCGACAAGCTCTTCATCACCCACGACCTCTTCGATGACTGCCTGGTCGCCTTCGCCCCCGAGGCCTGGGCGAAGTTTGCGGAGAAGGTCGCGGCCAGGTCGATGTTCGACCCCGACGTCCGCCGCCTGGCGCGGACGTTCATCGCGCCGGCGCACGAGTGTCCCGTCGACAAGCTTGGCCGCATCCTCATCCCCCCCACTCTGCGCGAATCGGTGGGCATCGTCGAGGAAATCACCTGGGCGGGGACGGTGCAGCGCATCGAGATCTGGACCCCCGCCAAGTGGGCGGCGGCGACCAAGAAGGCGCGGGAGCAGGAGTCGGGCCCCGACCTGGCGAAGCGCTTGAGCGAATTCTTCTAGGAGGATGTCGATGACGGGCAAGTTTCCCAGAAACGGCTTTCGCACCAACGAGCCCTCCAGCGCGGTGCTGGCGCTCAAGCCCGCACCCGGGCCGCGGCCCCTCGGCGTCCCCTGGAAGGACAACGTCGCCACCGTCTCGGTGCGCGGCGATCTCGACCGCGAGGCGCTCTGGGCCATCGACTACACCATCGGGCGGGCGGCGGCGGAGGCGGGGCGCATCGTCCTCGACCTGCGCGAGGTCACCCACCTCGACTACTCCGGCGTCCCCGAGCTGGTGGCGCGGCGCAAGGAGCTGGTCTCCCGGGGCGGAGATCTGCTCATCGCCGTGCGCAACCCCTACGTCTCGAACATCCTCAAGGCCACCGGCGGCGCCGACCTGGCCCTCTTCCGCAGCGTCGAAGAGGCGACTGGCGCCACCGTGACGACGGCGAAAGTGAGGATGCTGCGCAAGTGAGCGCTTTCGTCCACCGCACCGTCCTCCAGAAGGAGGCGGTCTCGCTGCTCGCCGCGGCGCCGGGGAGGCTGATCCTCGACGGCACGCTGGGCGGCGGCGGTCACGCGCTCGCGCTCCTCGACGCGGGGGCGCGGGTGGTGGGCCTCGATCAGGATCCGGCGGCGCTCGAGGCCGCCCGCTCCCGCCTCGCCGGCCGCGACGTGGTCATCGCGCACGGCAACTTCCGCGACGCCCGCGCCGTCCTCGACGGGCTGGGGATCGGCGACGTCGACGGCGCGCTGGTGGACCTGGGCGTCTCCTCGCCGCAGCTCGACGACCCGTCGCGCGGCTTCTCCTTCCGCGAGGGCGGGCCGCTGGACATGCGCATGGATCCAACCCGCGGGCAGCCGCTCAGCGAGCTCCTCGCCGGCTGGGACGAGAAGGCGCTCTCCCGCATCCTCGACAGCCTGGGCGAGGAGCGCTTCGCGCGGCGCATCGCCCGCGAGATCCAGCGGGCGCACCGGGACGGCCAGCTCACCGACACCAGGCAGCTGGCGGAGCTGGTGGCCTCGTCGATTCCGCGCAAGGCCTGGCCGAAGCACATCCACCCGGCCACCCGGACCTTCCAGGCCCTGCGCATCGCCGTCAACGACGAGCTGGGCGCCCTGGCCGGCTGGCTGTCGGAGCTGCCGCGCCTGGTCGCGCGGGGCGGACGGGCGGCGGCGATCAGCTTCCATTCGCTCGAGGACCGCATGGTCAAGCAGGAATTCGCGCGCCTCTCCACCGGCTGCACCTGTCCGCCACTCCTGCCCGTCTGCGCCTGCGGCCGCACCGCGCAGTGGAAAGTCCTGACCAAAAAGCCGGTCGAGGCCGGCGAAGAAGAGCTGGCCGCAAATCCCCGCGCCCGCAGCGCACGCCTGCGCGCCGTCGAGAGGCTCTCATGATGACCCACGGGCAGACCCCCAGCGGCATCCGCCGCAACATCGACACCCGCGGCCTGAAGAACTTCGCCGCCACCGCGCTCGCCTGCCTCCTGGTGGCCGCCGCCATGCTGCTGCACGCCTGGGTCCGCACCCGGGTCACCGAGCAGGGCTACAAGCTCTCGCGCCTCTCGGCCGACTACCGCGACCTCGCCCGCGAGCACGAGACGTTGCAGATCAAGGCGGCGGAGATGAAGAGCCCGCAGCGCATCGAAGAGCTGGCGCGGACCCGGCTGTCGATGGGCCCGCCCTCCCTCGACCGCGTCGTCGTCCTCGTCGGCGGCGCCATGCGCGGCTCCCTCGTCGCTTCGGCGCGGTAGCGGCGAGAATGTCCCGCTCGCATCCAGCTGCTGCAACCGAGGGCCGCCGCGGGCGTTCCGTCTCGCCGGGCTGGATGCGGGTGCGCGTGCTCTGCCTCGGCGTCGTCCTCCTCGCCCTCTTGGGCGTGGTCCTGGGACGGGCCGCCAAGGTGCAGCTCTTCGATCGCTCGCGCCTGGCGCGCCTGCAGCGCGACCAGACCCGCCGCGAGCTGGAGTGGGCGCCGCGCCGCGGGGTCATCCTCGACCGGCTGGGCGCGCCGCTCGCGGTCACCCGCGACGTCGATTCCATCTTCGTCGACCCCTCCGCTTTCGATTCGCCGCGCGCGCGGGACCGGGCGGCGGATCTCCTGGCGCCGGCGCTGAAGATGGAGCGGCGAAAAGTCCTGGAGAAGCTGGCCCAGCCCGAGAAGAAGTTCGTCTGGCTCAAGCGCAAGGTCGACGAGGCGGCGGCGGCCCGGGTGCGGCTGCTCGCCCTCGACGGCGTCGAGCTGGTCAAGGAGCCCAAGCGCTTCTATCCGCAGCGGGAGCTGGCGGGGCACGTGCTCGGCTTCGTCGGCGAGGAGGCGGGGCAGGAAGGCCTCGAGCGCGAGCTGGAGCCGCTGCTCAAGGGCAAGAGCGTGCAGGTGCAGGCCACCCGCGATGCCCGCGGCAACATGGTGCTGGAGCACGGCGTCCCCGACCCCACCGATCTCACCGGCGCCACCGTCACGCTGACGCTCGACAGCGCCATCCAGCTGGCCACCGAGCGCGAGCTCTCCAAGGCGGTGAAGGGCGCGGCCGCCGTCTCCGGCTGGGCGGTGGTCCTCGACGTCAACTCCGGCGCGGTGCTGGCGCTGGCCGGCAGCCCCGCCTTCGACGCCAACAAGCCCGGCCGCGACCCGAACGTCTGGCGCGACCGCGCCGTGCAGGACCAGCTGGAGCCGGGCTCCACCATCAAGAGCTTCGTGGTCGCCCGCGCCATCGAGGAGGGCGTGCTCCGGCCCGACGAGCTGCTCTATTGCGAGCACGGCCTCTGGGCGCACGCCGGCAGAAAGATTCACGACACCCATCCGGTGGACTGGGCTACGCCCGCCACCGTGCTGCGCGAGTCGTCCAACATCTGCGCGGCGAAGATCGGCGAGCTCCTCGGCAAGGAAAAGATCATCGAGGGGCTCCGGGCGTTCGGCTTCGGCGAGAAGACGGGCGTCGGGCTGCCCGGCGAGGCGCGCGGCCTGCTCGGCGACCCGCGCCGGATGGCGCAGATCGCCCTCGACACCACGGCGTTTGGGCAGGGCATGTCGGCGACCGGCCTGCAAGAGACGGTGGCGATGGCGGCCATCGCCAACGGCGGCGTGCTGCTCAAGCCGTACCTGATCGAAAAAGTCGTCGCGCCGGACGGCACCGTGCTGCAGCAGCGCGGCCGCGCGGAAGTGCGCCGCGCCATCAGCCTCGCCACCTCGCGGACGCTGACGGCGATGCTCGAGGAAGTGGTCAGCAAGGGCACCGGCACCCGCGCCGCCCTCACCGAATACCGCGCGGCGGGAAAGACCGGCACCGCCCAGAAGGTCGACCCGATCCGCGGCGGCTACAGCGACAAGCGGCTGGCGAGCTTTCTCGGCTTCGTCCCGGCCGAGGCGCCGCGGGTGGCGATCCTGGTGGTCATCGACGAGCCGAAGGGCGCCGGCGCCGACGTCACCGGCGGCATGGTGGCCGCGCCCGCCTGGGGCGCCATCGCCCGCGAATCGCTGCGCCAGCTGGGCGTGATGCCCGAGCAGTCGCGCGAGAACATCATGGTCTCCTCGATTGGACTCTCTTCGCCGGCGCAGGACGCCGCCGCGCCCGGGGAGCAGGAAACCTCCGAGTCTGCCGCAGACGACGCGCAGCGGCCTCAGGCCCGAAGCCCGAGGCCCGAAGCCCGAAGCCTGGCCCCCGGCCAGACCGTCGTCCCCGATCTCCAAGGTCTGGGGGCCCGCACGGCGCTGAGCAGGCTCGCGGCGCGATCGCTGGACGCCGACCTGCGCGGGAGCGGACGTGCGGTCGCGCAGTCGCCCAGGGCCGGGGCGATTGTCAAACGCGGTGCACGCGTCAAGGTCACGCTGGCGCCGGCCGGTTAGCGGGCGTAGAGGGGATTTGTGGAGTTGGGCGACTTGTTTGCAAACGCTGGAGCGACGGTCCCGCCTGAGGCGGCGGCCCTGGAGGTCCGCGCCCTCGCGGTCGACTCGCGGCGGGTGACGCCCGGGGCGCTCTTCGCGGCGCTGCCCGGAGCTGCCCTCGACGGCGCGCAGTTCGCGGCCCAGGCGGTCGGGCGTGGCGCGGTGGCGGTGCTGGCGGAGCGCAACCTCGATGCCGGCGCGCCGGTGGTGGTCGCCGAAAATCCGCGCCGGGCGTTCTCGCTGGCCGCGTCGCGCTTCTACGGCGAGCCGTCGCGCCGCCTCACGCTCTTCGGGATCACCGGCACCAACGGCAAGACGACGACGGCCTACCTGGTCGAGCAGCTCTCCAGGGCGCGCGGCCTCGGCACCGGGCTGATCGGCACCGTCGAGTGCACCTGGCCCGGCGGCCGCCTGCCGGCGACGCACACCACGCCCGAGTCGCACGAGCTGCAGGCGCTCTTGCGCAAGATGGCGGACGCGGGCGCCCAGGTCGTCGCCATGGAGGTGAGCAGCCACGCGCTCTCGCAAGAGCGCGCGGCGGGCTGCACCTTCGCCGGGGCCGCCTTCACCAACCTGACGCGCGACCACCTCGACTACCACGGCACCCTCGAGAGCTACTTCGACGCCAAGGCGAAGCTGTTCCGCGAGCTGCTCCCGCGCCACGCCCCGGCGGTGCTCAACTTCGACGACCCGCGCGTGGCCGCGCTGGCGAAAGAGCTCCCCGACGCGCTGGGCTTCACGCTCCGCAACGCGCCCGGCGCCGCGCTCTTCGCCGAGGAGCTCCGCTCGGATCTGGGGGGCCTGCGCTTCCGTCTCCGCACCGGCGGGCCGCTGCCGACGCAGCTGGCCGACGTGCAGAGCCCCCTCGTCGGCGCGCACAACGCCGAGAACCTGCTCGCCGCCATCGGGCTCCTGCTCGGCGCCGGGGTGCCGCTCGGCGACCTGGTGCGCGTGGTTCCCGAAGCGCAGGGCGCGCCGGGCCGCCTCGAGCGGGTGCCGGACGCGCAGGGCAGGGTGGTGCTGGTGGACTATGCCCACTCCCCCGACGCCCTCGCCCGCGTGCTCGACGCCCTCCGCAACGCCGCTGGACAGTCGCCGCGCTTGGTCTGCGTCTTCGGCTGCGGCGGCGACCGCGACCGGGGCAAGCGCCCGCTCATGGGCGCAGCCGCGGCGGCGCGCGCCGATCTGGTCGTCGCCACCAGCGACAACCCGCGCACCGAGGATCCGCTCCGCATCCTCGCCGAGGTCGAGCCCGGCCTGCGCAGCGCGGGCAAGCACCACCTCGATCCGCGCCACGCCCGCTCTGGCGCCGAGGGCTACTGCATCGTCCCGGAGCGGCGGGAGGCCATCGAGGTGGCGCTGCGCTGCGCGGAGCGGGGCGACGTGGTGCTGATCGCCGGCAAGGGACACGAGGACTACCAGATCGTCGGCGCCGAGAAGCGGCCCTTCGACGACCGCGCCGAAGCCCGGCGGATCCTCGAGGCGCTGCAGCGCGAGGAGGAGCCATGAGCGCGCGCTTCACCCTCGAGCAGGCGGCCTGGGCGGCGGGCGCGCAGGTGCACGCGCCGGGCGGGCCCTTCGCGGGCGTCTTCACCGACACCCGCGCGCCGGTTCGAGGCGGCCTCTTCGTCGCGCTGCGAGGCGAGAACTTCGACGGCAGCAACTTCCTTCCCCAGGCGGTCCAGGGCGGCGCGGCCGGCGTGCTGGTGCCGTCCGACGCGGTGGCCAAGGCTCCGCCCGGGGTCGCCGTGCTCTCCGCCCTCGACACCGGCCGCGCGCTGGGATCGCTCGCGGCGGCCTGGCGCCGGCAGCTTGCGGAGGTCCGCGTCGTCTGCATCACCGGCTCGACGGGGAAGACCTCCACCAAGGAGCTGATCGCCGAGGTGCTCGCCGCCGCGGGCCCGACCCTCAAGACCGAAGGCAACCTCAACAACGAGATCGGCGTCCCGCTGACGCTCCTGCGCCTCGGCCCCGCGCACCGCTACGCCGCCGTCGAGTGCGGGATGAACCACCTGGGCGAGATCGCGCGCCTCGCCGCCTGGGCCGATCCCGACGTCGGCGTGGTCACCAACGCCGGCCCGGTCCACCTCGAAGGCGTGGGTTCGCTCGAGGGCGTCGCCCACGCCAAGGGCGAGCTGTTCCATGCGCTGCGCGACCAGGGTGTCGCCGTCGCCAACGCCGACGATGCGCGGGTGCTGCAGCAGGCCCGGCTGTCCCGGCGCAAGCTGGTTTCGTTTGGCGCCTCCTACGGCGCCGACGTGCGGCTCATCGCCGCCCACCACCAGGGCCTCGGGCTGCGCGTCGAGCTGGAGTTCTCGGGCGCGCGCCACCACGTCGAGCTGAAGCTGATCGGCACCCACAACGGGGGCAACGCCGCCGCCGCCGCCGCGGTGGGCCTCGCGCTGGGCCTCGACGCCGAGACCATCCTGCGCGGCCTCGCCCACGCGACGACGCCGGGCCGCCGCATGCGGCCGGAGCGGATGCACAACGGCGCCCTGCTCATCGACGACTGCTACAACGCCAACCCCTCGAGCATGAAGGCGGCCCTCCTCACGCTGACGCACCTCGTGCAGGGAAAAGGCCGGGCCATCGCGGTGCTGGGCGACATGCTGGAGCTGGGGCCCACCGAGCTGGATCTGCACCGCGACGTCGGCCGCTTCGCCGCCGGCGCCGGCCTCTCTCTGCTGGTCTGCTTCGGGGCGCGGGCCAGGGCGTTGGGCGAGGGGGCGCAGGAGGCGGGCCTCTCCGCCGACAGCGTCGAGTGCGTCGACGACGCGCAGGAGGCGGTGCGCCTGGTGCAGTCGCGCGCGCGGCCCGAGGACGTGGTCCTCATCAAGGGCTCGCGGGGGATGAAGATGGAGCGGATCAGCGACGCGCTCATCGGCGACGCAGCATCCAAAGGAGGGCACTGATGCTCTACGTCCTCCTCTTCCCCTTCTCCGACCGCATCCCGCTCTTCAACGTCTTCCGCTATCCGACCTTCCGCATGCTGATGGCGGGGCTGGCCGCGCTGGTCATCGGCCTCTTCCTCGGGCCCAGCTACATCGAGGCGCTGAAGAAGCTGCAGCGCGGCCAGAGCAACGTGCGCGAGGACACGCCCGAAGGGCACCTGAAGAAGAGCGGCACGCCCTCGATGGGCGGCGGCCTCATCCTCTGGGCCATGCTCCTCGGCACGCTGCTCTTCGCCGACTTGACCAACCGCATGGTCTGGGCCGCGCTCATCTTCACCATGGGCTTCGGGGCCATCGGGTTCGCCGACGACTGGCTCAAGTTCTCCAAGAGGAACTCCAAGGGGCTGGCCGGCCGCAAGAAGCTCTTCTGGCAGACGGTGATCTTCATCGCCGTCATCTGCTTCTTCTTCGTCGACTGGCAGACCTTCTCCTTCACCCTCGACACCCGGCTCGCCATCCCCTTCGTCAAGGTGAAGACCTTCAACCCGCAGCTGCCCTGGTACGTCTATCTCCCCTTCGCCTTCGTCGTCATCGTCGGGACCTCCAACGCCGTCAACCTCACCGACGGCCTCGACGGCCTCGCCATCGGCCCCACCATCGTCAGCGCGCTGACGTTCATGCTGCTCGCCTACCTCGCGGGCGCGAGGATCAAGGGCCTCAACATCGCCGACTACCTCTTGATCCCGCACATCGAAGGCTCGGCGGAATTGGCCGTCTTCGGCGCCTCGATGGCCGGGGCCGGCATCAGCTTCCTCTGGTTCAACACCTATCCGGCCAGCGTCTTCATGGGCGACGTCGGCTCGCTGGCGCTGGGCGGCGGCCTGGGGGCCCTCGCCGTCCTCACCAAGAACGAGGTCGACAGCGCCATCATCCACGGCGTCTTCTTCGCCGAGATCCTCTCGGTGATGCTCCAGGTCTTCTGGTTCAAGCGCACCGGGCGGCGCATTTTCCGGATGGCGCCCATCCACCACCACTTCGAACTGCAGGGCTGGGCGGAGCCCAAGATCATCGTGCGCTTCTGGATCGTCTCCATCCTCATGTCCCTCATCGCCCTCGCCTCGCTGAAGCTGAGATGAGACCGTGACTTCTTTCGCAGGCCGTCATGCCCTGGTGGTGGGCCTCGGGAAGAGTGGAGCGGCGGCGGCGGCGCTGCTGCGCGCCAAGGGCGCCACCGTGGTCGGCGCCGACGACGCCAAGGTCGCCTTCGCGGGCGAGGTGCGGCCGGTGACGCCCGCGGCGCTGCACGGCGTGGACATGCTGGTGGCCAGCCCTGGCCTGTCGCCGGCGCTGCCCATCTTCACCGAAGCGCGCTCGCGCGGGCTGCAGATCCTCGCCGAGGTGGAGCTGGCCTCGCGCTTCATCGAGGAGCCGCTCCTCGGCATCACCGGCACCAACGGCAAGAGCACCACCACCGCGCTCTGCGGGCACCTGCTCCAGACCGCCGGCCTGCGCGTCTTCACCGGCGGCAACCTCGGCAACGCCCTCTCCAACCGCGTGGTCGAGGGCGGGAAGCTGGACGCCACCGTCTGCGAGCTCTCGAGCTACCAGCTGGAAGGCATCGACGAGCTGCGCTGCGCCTCGGCGACGGTGCTCAACGTCACCCCCGACCACCTCGACCGCTATCCCTCGCTCGACGCCTACGCCGCCGCCAAGGGGCGCATCTTCGAGAACCAGCGCCAGGGGGACAGCGCCGTCATCAACCTCGCCGACGCCAGGGTCGCGGCGCTGCCCACCAACCCCGGCGTGCGGCGGCGGACCTTCGACCCGCGCGGCCCCGCCGAGGCCGACGGCGCCTGGCCGGTGAAGAGCAAGATCCGCGTCGGCGCCGCGCTCCTCGACCTGACCGCGCCCACTCTGCGCGGCGCCCACAACGCCGAGAACGCACTCGCCGCCTGCCTCCTGGCGCGGCACCTCGGCCTCGGCGCCGAGGCGCTGCAGCGCGGGCTCGACACCTATCCGGGCCTGCCCCACCGCCTCGAGCCGGTGCGCATCCTCGACGGCGTCGAGTGGATCAACGACTCCAAGGCCACCAACGTGGACAGCGTGGAGAAGTCGCTCTCCGCCTTCGAGGGCGGGGTCGTCCTCATCCTCGGCGGGCGCGGCAAGGGCGCTCCCTACGCGCCCCTGCGCGAGCTCATCCGCAAGCGGGTCCAGGCGGTCCTCACCGTCGGCGAAGACGCGGAGCGCATCGCCGCCGAGCTCGAGGGTGCGGCGCCGCTCACCGCCTGCGGCGATCTGGCCACCGCCGTCGCCAGGGCGCGCGCGCTGGCGCGGGACGGAGGCACGGTGCTGCTCTCGCCGGCCTGCGCTTCCTACGATCAGTTCAGGAACTTCGAAGACCGCGGCGATCAGTTCAAGGCGCTGGTGCGGGGGCTGGCATGAGCCTGAGCGCCGCCGCGCGCTCCAGCGCGCGCAGTCCGGTGGCTGGGGCGCGGGTCTCCCAGCGCAGGGCAGAGTCGATGCGGCCGGTCTTCCGCTACGACCCGGTCCTGCTCTGCGCCGTGCTCCTGCTCACCGCCTTCGGCGTGGTCATGGTCTACAGCGCCAGCGCCGTCTACGCGGGCGCGCGGCTGGGCGACGGGCTCTGGTTCTTCAAGCGGCAGGCCCTCGGCGCCGGGCTGGGCATCGCCGCGCTGCTGCTGGCGATGAAGATCGGCTACCGCCGCCTCGAGGCGCTGGCGGTGCCGCTCCTCGTCCTCTCGCTGGGGCTGCTCGTCCTCGTGCGCGTCCCCGGCCTCGGCCACGCCGCCGGCGGCGCGCAGCGGTGGATGCGGCTCGGCCCCGTCACCTTCCAGCCCAGCGAGATCGCCAAGCTCTCGCTCATCCTCTGGCTGGCGCGCTCGCTGGCGAAGAAGCAGGACCGCATCCGCCTCTTCTCGGTGGGCTTCTTGCCCCACCTCTTCATGCTCGGGCTCTTCGCCCTCCTGCTCATGCTCGAGCCCGACTTCGGCACCACCGTGGTGCTCTCGGTCCTGACCTTTGCGCTGCTCTTCGTCGCCGGCGCGCGGGCGACGTACCTGCTCGGCGTGCTCGGGACGCTGCTGCCCATCGCGGCCTTCGCCGTCTGGCGCTCGCCCTACCGCCTGCAGCGGGTGCTGACCTTTCTCGACCCCTGGAAGGATCCGCAGGGACACGGCTACCAGACGGTCGAGTCGCTCCTCGGCTTCGGCGCCGGCGGCTCCCTGGGAGTGGGCCTGGGCGAGAGCCACCAGAAGCTCTTCTTCCTGCCCGCCGCCCATACAGATTTTATACTTAGTATTGTCGGCGAGGAGCTGGGCTTCGCCGGCGTCGCCGCGGTCCTCGTCCTCTTCGCCATCGTGGTCTGGCGCGGCCTCAAGGCGGCGCACGCGGCGCCCGACGGCTTCGGCTGCTACCTCGCGCTCGGCCTGACGCTGTTGCTCTCGCTCGAGGCCATCGTCAACGCCGGCATGGCGCTGGCGCTGCTCCCCACCAAGGGCATGGCCCTGCCCTTCCTCTCCTACGGCATGAGCAGCGTCATCTCCTCCTGCCTGGCGGGCGGCATCCTGCTCTCCATCAGCGGCGGCGCCGGCGGGTTCCTGCAGCGCGGCGTGGGAGCGCAGCGATGAGGTGCGCGCCATGAGACTGCTGGTCGCAGGCGGCGGCACCGGCGGCCACCTCTTTCCCGGCCTGGCGCTGGGCGAGGAGGTGAAGACGCGCCACCCGCGCAACGACGTGCTCTTCGTCGGCTCGGCCAAGGGCATCGAAGCGCGCGAGGTGCCCAAGGCGGGCTATCCGCTGCAGATCATCGACGTCGGCCCGCTCAAGCGCATGGGGCTGCGCGGCATGGTGCGCGGGCTCTTTCG
>JAYWAJ010000021.1:0-2929 GCA_043782525.1 Deltaproteobacteria bacterium
GCGCGCTTCCGCCTGCTGGCGCGGACGGTGGCGCGCTTCCTCGGCCTGGAGACGCAGGAGCTGCGCAAGGCGTTGCAGCACGTGGCCGTCTACACCGCCGGCGACCTGAGCTTCCTCGACGCCCTGCCCTTGAGCGGGCGCGAGCGCCGGCAGATCGAGCAGCAGATCCTCTCGCGCGAGAGCTACTACATCCCGCGCGCGCACGTGGCCTACCTCGCCAACCTCTCCGTGAACCACGCCGCGGAGGAGGCGGCACACTTCGTCCGGCACGTGGTCTCCGGGGCGACGGGCGAGCCGCGCGGCCTGGTCGACGCCTTCTACGCCCGGGCGCTCGAGGAGGCCTACGCCTTCTGCGGCTCGAAGATCGTCAACCCGCGCCGCAAGTGCCCGCACGAGCCGGAGTTCGAGCGCCTGGCGCGCACCGGCGACGGCTTCACCCGCGAGGTGGCCCGCTTCGTCCTCGACCACCGCGCCATCGAGCGCACGGCCGGGCGCGGCCTGCGCCGGATGCAGGGCCTCTACCGCACGGCGGGCTCCGAGCTGTTCAACGCGGTGACGCACTCTCTCGGCTACATGCTGGGCGAGCGGATCTACTACGCGCTCGCCACCGGGGTGCTCCTCAAGCGCGAGGTCCGCGCGCTCTTCCTCGACCCGCTCGACGACGACGGGCAGCCCTTCCTCACCTACCTCGAGCTCTCGCGACGACTGTCCAAGGTGCGCATTCCGAAGCGCGTTTAAAAGCACACCGCGGAGGCCGTGTACATTTCAGACGCGGGCGGGTTGGCCGAGCAGCCACGCCTTCCAGCGATCGGAGAGGGCGGCGACCTGCGCGAGCTCGAGGGCGGCGTCGCGGTCGCGGGCGCGGGCGATCCCGACCTGCCAGGCGCGCAGAACCGTCCACTCCGGATGCGGCCGCTCCGCCAGCGCGATCTCCGCCCCCGCCGCCAGCGCGCCCTCCTCCACCACCCGCAGGTACCAGCCGGAGCGCCCGCTGCGCTGGACCAGCGCGAGCAGCTCCGGTCGTCCCCAGAAGTCGGAGATCTTGCGGCAGGGCTTGCGCGGCGAGGATACTTGCATCTTCGCCGTCCCGACGCGCCAGACGTCGCCGATGCAGGCGGTCTCCTCGCCCGCGCCCTCGACCGACAGGTTCTCGCCGAACCCGCCCAGCGGCAGGGAGGGCCAGGCCAGCTCTTCGCGCCAGGCCGGGTAATGGTCCGCCGAGTACGCCAGCACGGCCATGTCCGGGCCGCCATGGTAGCGGCGGTCGGCCTGCCCGTCTCCCTCGAGACTCTCGCGCCCGACGCGCACCTCGCCCGCGACCGGCAGCTTGCCGAAGGCCGTGCGCAGCACGCCGACCCGCGCGGGCTTGCCGACCTGGACCGACGCGAGGCGCATCAGGGCGCGACGTTCACGGCCGCTTGCTGGGACTGCAAGATGAGCTTCACGTCCGCCGGCGTGACCGCGTAGGCGCCCGGGTCGATGAGCGCCGGCTGCAGCTCGTTGGGCACGCGCCAGACCTGCTTCGCGAGCGAGCTCACCACCACCGCGTAGCGACCGGGCACCAGTGCCACCGGAGTCGGCGCCACGGCGGGGTTCAGCAGGTCCACCTTGGCCGAGGCGTTGGTCAGGTTCACCTTCACCGGACTGGTCCACGGCAAGAAGCCCCCGGGCGTGCAGGAGACTCCGGCGAACTGCGCCTGGTCGACCGCGGCCGGCACCACCGTGCCGCGGAAGGTGACGGGGTCGAGGTCGGGAAGGAGCCCGGCGGCGTCGGCCACCTTGAGCAGCTCGACCGACAGCGAGCTGGCGACAGGGGCGCCGCTGCCGTCGCAGGCGAAGAGGAAAGAGGCGACGGCGTCGGGCGCGAGCGGCGCCACCTTGCCCGAGAGCACCGCGGCGGGAGCGATTCGAAGGGACTTGGCCCCGCCGCCAAAGACAATGCTGGCGTCGGCGACGAGTGGAGTTCCCCCGCCATCGACCAGCTGGAAGCTGGGCCGCGACGGCGCCGCGCTGCCGGCGACGAGGTCGATCCCGGTCGCCGGCGTCGTGTCGACGTGCACGGTCCGCGGGCTCGCCAGGAGCGTCCCGGCTCCGGGCGCGAGCGCGAAGAGCGACGGCGACGCCGCGAAGTCCCCGCGCGTGTCCGCCAGCGCGACCACCACGTAGTCGCCGGTGGGAACGTCGGGGAGCACATATCCGACCGCCCCGGCCGAGAACTCCGCCCCGAGGTGGAAGTCGGCCGAGACCGGCTTTCCGAACGGCGGCAGCGCCGTGGTCCGGTAGGCGAAGACGTAGGCCGCGACCGGCGTCGTGCTCGCGGTCAGGGTCCCCGCGATGGCCCCGGAGTAGATCGGATTCGCCGGCAGCCCGACCTGGAAGGCCTGGCTCTGCGACTGGGTCTTGACGGTGCCCGGCGCGCAGGTGCTCGCGGCCGCCGCGCAGACGACCGAGGCGTCGAGGGCGGACGACCCCGCCTCGTTGGGGATCTGCCAGATCTGCCCGGTCTGCTCGACCAGCACGATCTTGTACGCGCCCGGCTGCAGCGACGGCAGGCGCCGGGGCGCGGCCAGCGGGTTGGTGGCGTCGAGCAGCGTCGGGCGCACCACCACCGTGACGCGGTCGGTGACCACCGGCGGCGCGTTCTTCCCCGGCTCCGGCTGCAGCGCCGTCAGGAAGGGCGTCGGATCGATGGCGGCCGGGATCACCTGCGTCAACGTCTGGAGCCGGTCGCTGGAGAGCAGCTGGGTCAGCCCGGCCGGATCGGAGCTGTCGAGGCGCAGGAGGAAGACGCGGGGCCAGACGTCGGGGAGGCCGTCGTGATCGGCGTCCGCCGTCGCGCCGCCGGAGTCGCGCACGAGCTGGACGGCGAAGTGCGGCGCCGCCACCGCGCCGGAGGGAAACGCCAGCGGCTGCGCGCGCAGGTCGAACC
>JAYWAJ010000022.1:0-2928 GCA_043782525.1 Deltaproteobacteria bacterium
CACCGGCCTGCACCAGACGCCGGAGATGATCGTCGCCGCCGCCGTGCAGGAGGACGTCGACGGCATCGGCCTCTCCATCATGTCCGGCGCGCACATGACCCTCTTCCCCGCCGTCATCGACCTGCTCAAGGCGCAGGGCGCGGCCGACGTCATCGTCTTCGGCGGCGGCATCATCCCCGACCCCGACATCCCCGAACTGAAGAAGCTGGGCGTGCGCGAGATCTTCACGCCCGGCGCCACCACGGGCTCGATCGCGAAGTGGGTCCGCGACAACGTGCTCCCGCGAGGCTGACGACGATGGCGTACCCGGCCCGCGTCACGCTGTACGAAGTGGGGCCCCGCGACGGCCTGCAGAACGAGAACGCCCGCCTCCCCGTCGAGGCCAAGCTGCGGCTAATCGTGGCGCTGGCCGACGCCGGACTCTCGCGCATCGAGATCGGCTCGTTCGTGCGTCCCGACTGGATCCCGCAGCTCGCCGACACCGACCAGGTGGCGCAGCGGCTGCCCAGGCGCTCCGGCCTGCGCTACTCGGCGCTGGTTCCCAACCGCACCGGGCTCGACCGCGCCGTCGCCGCCGGGCTGCGCGAGGTCGCGGTCTTCATGTCCTCGAGCGAGGCGCACAACCAGAAGAACACCAACAAGAGTATCGCCCAGTCGCTCGAGCACTTCAGCGCCATCGTCCCGGCCGCGAAGGCGCAAGGGCTCTTCGTGCGCGCCTACCTGAGCACCGTCTGGGGCTGCCCGTACGAAGGTGAGGTCGATCCCCGGCGCGCCCTCGAGATCTCCCACCAGCTGCGGGCCATCGGCTGCGACGAGATCTCGCTCGGCGATACCATCGGCATCGGCAACCCGCTGCAGACGCGGCGCATCCTCGAGCTCTTCCTCGCCGGCGGCTTCGAGGCCTCGCGCATCGCCCTGCACCTGCACGACACCAACGGCACCGCGCTCGCCAACTGCCTGGCCGGGCTCGATCTGGGCATCACCCTTTTTGATACCAGCGTCGGCGGCATGGGCGGTTGTCCTTATGCCCCGGGCGCGGCCGGAAACCTGGCCACCGAGGACCTCGCCTCCATGCTGGAGGGCATGGGCATCGAGACCGGCCTCGACCTCGAGAAGCTCTTCGCAGCGGGCGAGCTGGCCGAGGAGCTGAGCGGGCGCAAGCTGCCCGGACGCCGGCTGCAGGCCGCGCTGGGGCGGCGCCAACCTGGCGAAGCCCGCAAGGCCGCGTCCACCTAGCCCGACGGCCGGGCGTCTCCGAGCCCTGGCCGCGGGGAAGTGTCACCCCTTTTGCCGCGCGCTGCGTTCCCCTGTTGCGGCCGCCCGGCCTTCGGGCTACGCCCACCGCATGGCAGAACTCCGCAGCGAAGACGTCGGCAAGGTGCGCGTCCTCACCATCGACAAGGAGCCGCAGCTCAACGTGCTCTCCCGCGCGCTGGTGGCCGAGCTCGCGCAGGAGGCAGCTCGCGCGGCAGGAGATTCGTCCCTGCGGGCGGTGGTGCTCACCGGCGCGGGGCAGCGGGCCTTCTGTGCCGGCGCCAACCTCAAGGAGCGCACCGGCTGGACCGACGACGACGTCCGCGCCTGGCTGGTCGAGCTGCACGGGGCGCTGCGCGCGATCGAGCGCTGCCCGAAGCCCTGGATCGCCGCCGTCAACGGGCTGGCGCTGGGCGGCGGCTGCGAGCTGGCGCTGGCCTGCGACCTGCGCGTGCTGGCGCCGTCGGCGCAGATCGGCCTCACCGAGACGAGGATCGGCATCATCCCCGGCGGCGGCGGCACCGTGCGGCTCTCGCGCATCGTCGGGCTGGGGCGGGCGCGGGAGATGATCTTCACCGCCCGGCGCGTCGAGGCCGCCGAGGCGCTGCAGACGGGGCTCGCCAATCGCGTCTCGGCGCCGGGCGAAGCCGTGGCGGCGGCGCTGGCGCTGGCGGGCGAGATTGCGGCCAACGCTCCGCTGGGCATCGCCGCGGCCAAGGCCGCCATCGAAGACGGCTGGGACCTGGCCCTCGACCAGGCGCTCGAGGCCGAGCGAAGGCACTACGAAAAGGTCTTGCTGAGCGAGGACCGCCTCGAGGGACTGAAAGCGTTTGCGGAGAAGCGCCCTCCGTCGTGGCAGGGGCGCTGAGCGAAGGTCAGCGCGAAAAGCGCCTGGGGATCTGCGTCTCGAGGTCGTCGCCGAGGATCTCCAGCGCCTTGGCCGCCGGGACCTCCTCGGTCGCCACCGCGCGCGCGAGCATGGCCGGCTCGCAGCCCTGCTTCGCGGCCAGCTCCAGCACCAGCTGCAGGTTGTCGCTCGCGTAGGCGCCGAAGGCGCGGTTGGCGCCGGCGCCCTCGATCAGCGTCGTGCAGGGAGTGCCGGTGCAGGCGGCCGCCTTGCGCAAGGTCCCGGGCTTGACGCCTGGATAGGTGAATTACATCGAGGCGAAAGCCATCTGCCGGAAGCGATCGAGCCCGTCGAGATCGGCGGGGAGCCAGCCGGAGACGTCGGCACCCGCCGCCGTGGCGGAGAGCCGGGCCGCGTCGTCGATCCGGTAGAGGGCCACCGCGATCATGTCGGAGATGAGGATGTTCTGGGTGCGGAGCAAGGCGGCCAGGTGGCGCACCTCGCTCGAGGCGGCGGCGTGATCCCCGCGCCGGCGGGCGAGCACGAAGCGCAGCTTGGACCACTGGGTGAGGGAGATGTAGTTCGGGATCGGCGTGCTGAAAAAATCGTTGGCCGGAAAGCTGCGCAACCGCCCGGCGCTGAGCACGGTCCAGTGGTCGAACCGGGCGAGCGCCTTCAACCAGGAGAAATCGAGCGCGGCGAGATCGGCGCCGGGGATGCGCACGCCCCAGTCGGACTGGTTTCCCTGCGGGCCCGCCGGACCGAGACGCTGCGCCAGCTCTTCCGGGAGGTGCAGCTTGCCCGGCGGCTGGTCGAGAGGCCGCTCG
>JAYWAJ010000023.1:0-2921 GCA_043782525.1 Deltaproteobacteria bacterium
CATGACGGAAGCCGGCGTTCCCCGATTGCCGCAGGACCTCGAGCACGCGGTGGTGCGCTTCGCCGGCGATTCCGGCGACGGCATGCAGCTGACCGGGACCGAGTTCACCCGCGAAGCCGCCATGCACGGCAACGACCTGGCGACCTTCCCGGATTATCCCGCCGAGATCCGCGCCCCCGCCGGCACGCTGGCCGGCGTCTCGGGCTACCAGATCCAGTTCGCCTCCCACGAGGTCTTCTCTCCGGGCGACCAGCCCGACACGCTCGTCGCCATGAACCCCGCCGCGCTCAAGGTCCACCTCTGCGACCTGAAGCGGGGCGGCCTGCTCATCGTCAACGAGGCGTCCTTCAAGCAGGGCGATCTCGACCGCGCCGGCTGGAAGTCAAACCCCCTCACCGACGGATCGCTGGAAGGCTTCCGCGTCATCAAGGTGGACTTCGAACGGCTGGTGTCGAAGGCGGTCGAGGGCACCGGCGTCTCCACCAAGGACGCCTCCCGCTGCAAGAACTTCTACGCGCTGGGGCTGGTCTTCTGGATCTACTCCCGCGACACCGAGCGCGAGGAGGTGGCCATCCGCTCGCGCTTCGCCAAGAGCCCCGAGCTGGCCGAGGCCAACCTGCGCGCCTTCAAGTCCGGCTACTTCTACGGCGAGACCACCGAGGCGCCCGACGCCCATTACACCATCGCCCCCGCGCGCCTCAAGTCGGGCAAGTACCGCAACATCACCGGCAACAGCGCGCTGGCGCTGGGCCTGGTGGCGGCGGCGCAGCAGGCGGGGCTGCGCATCTTCTTCGGCTCCTATCCGATCACCCCCGCGAGCGACATCCTCCACGAGCTCTCCAAGTTCCGCCGCTTCAACGTGACGACCTTCCAGGCCGAGGACGAGATCGCGGCCATCTGCTCGGCCATCGGCGGCTCGTTTGCCGGAGCGCTGGGAATGACCGCCTCGAGCGGCCCCGGCATCGCCCTCAAGACCGAGGCGCTGGGGCTCGCCCTGATGACGGAGCTGCCGCTGGTCATCGTCAATGTCCAGCGCGGCGGGCCTTCGACCGGCCTGCCCACCAAGACCGAGCAATCGGATCTCTTCCAGGCGGTCTACGGGCGCAACGGCGAATCGCCCATTCCGGTGATCGCCTCCCGCTCTCCCGCCGACTGCTTCGACGCCGCCTTCGAGGCCTGCAAGATCGCCATCGAGATCCGCTCGCCGGTCATCCTCCTCTCCGACGGATCGATCGCCAACGGCAGCGAGCCGTGGCTCCTGCCGCTGGTCTCGTCGCTGCCGAAGATCGACGCCCGCAAGACCACCGACCCGGCCGGCTTCATGCCCTACAAGCGCGACGAGAAGCTGGCGCGGCCCTGGGCGGTCCCGGGCACGCCCGGCCTCGAGCACCGCATCGGCGGCCTGGAGAAGGATTCGCTCACCGGCAACGTCAGCTACGACGCCGAGAACCACGAGAAGATGGTGCGCACCCGGGCGGAGAAGGTCCGGCGGGTGGCCGACCGCTACCCGAAGACCGAGCCGTATTACGACCCCGAAGGCGACGTCCTGGTGATTGGCTGGGGCGGGACCTATGGGTCCATTACCCAGGCGGTCATCGAGGCGCGCGGCACCGGCCTGCGGGTCGGCCACGTGCACCTGCGCCACCTCTTCCCCCTGCCCAACGACCTGACCGACGTGGTGGCGCGCTACCGGGCGGTGCTGATCCCGGAATTGAATACCGGGCAATTGCGCCTCCATTTGCGCGGGCAATTGGGCATTGAAGGCATTGGCTTGAACAAGGTGCAGGGAAAGCCGTTCCACGTCGCCGAGGTGCGCTCGGCCATCGAATCGCTGGCGCGGCGCACGGCCCCGCAGGCCAAGGAGATCGCCTAGATGACCGGCCCGTTGATCAAGCTCACCAAGAAGGATTTCACCTCCGACCAGGAAGTCCGCTGGTGCCCCGGCTGCGCCGACTTCGCCATCCTCGCCGGCGTGCAGAAGCTGATGCCCGAGCTCAACATCCCCCGGGAGAAGATCGTCTTCGTCAGCGGGATCGGCTGCTCGTCGCGCTTTCCTTATTATATGAATACCTATGGATTCCATACCATCCATGGGCGGGCGCCGGCCATCGCCACCGGCCTGAAGATGGCCAATCCCGACTTGAACGTCTGGATGGTCACCGGCGACGGCGACGCGCTCTCCATCGGCGGCAACCATCTGATCCATGCACTGCGGCGCAACGTCGATATGAAAATCCTCCTCTTCGACAACCGCATCTATGGGTTGACCAAGGGACAGGCGTCGCCGACCTCGGAGCTGGGCAAGAAGACCAAGAGCTCGCCGCTCGGCACCATCGACCGGCCCTTCAACCCCCTCACGCTGGCGCTGGGTGCGGGCGCGACCTTCGTGGCCCGGACCACCGCCAACGATATGCCGCACATGATGGGGGTGCTCAAGCGCGCCGCCGCGCACCAGGGCGCCGCCTTCGTGGAGATCTGGCAGAACTGCGTCGTCTTCAACGACGGCGCCTTCGACGAATGGAGCGAGAAGGACGTCCGCGACGAGCGGCTGCTCAAGCTCGAGCACGGCAAGCCCCTGCTCTTCGGCAAGGGCCGGGACAAGGGCCTGCGCATCGGCGGCGGCTTCACCCTGGAGCAGGGCGCCGTCGACGGCGCGGTGCTGCACGACGAGAGCCGCGACGACGTCGCCCTGGCGATGGCGCTGGCCGCGCTCGAGCCGCCCTTCCCCCAGGTCATGGGCGTGCTGCGCGCCGTCAACGAGCCCACCGTCGACCAGCTCGCCCGCGGGCAGGAGCGCGAGGCCGAAAAGGGAAAGGGCCCGGCGACGCTGGAGGCGCTGCTGCAGTCGGGCGACGTCTGGGACGTGGACAGCGGAGACGAAGCCTAGCCTCTCCGCCACCTCGGCTGCGGCCCGCCCTTTC
>JAYWAJ010000024.1:0-7696 GCA_043782525.1 Deltaproteobacteria bacterium
AAAAATGTTGCTCCGCACCCCGGGCGGCCCGGTCCCCACAGAGTGAAGGGGCGCTGCGCTCCCGCTGGCATCACCCTTGCTCTTCATCGCCAGATGCGAAAGCGGGTCGGAGGATGAAGCGCGACCTGGTCGTCATCGGCAACGGGATGGTCGGCCACAAGTTCATCGAGCTGCTCCTCGAGGACGCGGGGCGCGACCAGTGGAACATCGTCACCTTCTGCGAGGAGCCGCGCCTCGCCTACGACCGCGTCAACCTCTCCGGCTTCTTCAGCGGGAAGACCGCCGCCGACCTCTCCCTGGTCGAGCCGGGCTTCTACGAAGAGGCGGGCGTCACCGTCCTCCTCGGCGACCGGGCCGTCGCCATCGACCGCGAGCGCAGGCTCATCACCTGTGCCCACGGAACCAGCGTCCATTACGACAAGCTGGTGCTGGCCACCGGCTCCTCGCCGCTGGTGCCGCCCATCCCCGGCCGGGAGGCGGCAGGCTGCTTCGTCTACCGCACCATCGAGGACCTGGAGCGGATGCGCGACTGGGCGGAGCAGGCGAAGAGCGGCGTCGTCATCGGCGGCGGCCTGCTCGGGCTGGAGGCGGCCAACGCGCTCAACCACATGGGCCTCGAGACCCACGTGGTCGAGTTTGCCCCCCGCCTGATGTCGATGCAGGTGGACGACGAGGGCGGCAGAATCCTCCGCGGCAAGATCGAGGCGCTGGGCGTCTCGGTGCACACCGGCAAGAACACCGCGCAGATCGTCGCCGAAAACGGCCGCGTGGTGCAGCTGCGGTTCGCCGACGGCGGCGTGCTGGCCACCGACATGGTGGTCTTCTCCGCCGGCATCCGCGCCCGCGACGAGCTGGCGCGGGAGTGCGGCCTCGCCACCGGCGAGCGGGGCGGCATCACCATCGACGACCGCTGCCAGACCTCGGATCCGGACATCCTCGCCATCGGCGAGTGCGCCCATTACCGGGGCCGCACCTATGGCCTGGTCGGCCCCGGCTACCAGATGGCCCGCATTGCCGTCGCCGCCCTCTGCGGGAGCGAGGACAAGCTGGGCCACTTCGACATGAGCACCAAGCTCAAGCTGATGGGCGTGGACGTCGCCAGCTTTGGCGACTCCCACGCCACCAGGCCCGGCAGCCGCATCATGTCCTTCACCGACACGGCGCAGGGCATCTACAAGAAGCTGGTGGTCAGCGCCGACCGGCAGCGGCTCCTCGGCGGCGTGCTGGTCGGCGACGCCTCGGCCTACGGCCAGCTGCTGCAGCTGACGCAGAACCAGGTCCTGCTGCCCCGGCAGCCGGAGCAGCTCATCCTCCCGCCGGCGGCCGGCACACCGCCTTCGGGGCTCGGCGTCGATGCGCTGCCCGAGGCCGCCACCATCTGCACCTGCCACAACGTCGGCAAGGGCGCCATCTGCCGCGCCATCTGCGACCAGCAGCTCGGCTCGGTGGCGGCCATCAAGGCGGCCACCAAGGCCGGCACCGGCTGCGGCTCCTGCACGCCCATGCTCGGCGAGATCCTCGGCCGCGAGATGAAGCGGGCCGGCAAGGCGGTCTCGAACCACCTCTGCGAGCACTTCCCGCACCCGCGGCAGGAGATCTACCACCTGGTGCGGATGCACCAGCTGCGCAGCTTCGACGCGCTCCTCGCCCGGCACGGCAGCGGCAAGGGCTGCGAGATCTGCAAGCCGGCCGTGGCGGCCATCCTCGCCTCCACCTGGAACGACCACGTCCTCGAGGACGATCTGGCCCCGCTGCAGGACACCAACGACCGCTTCCTCGCCAACATCCAGCGCGACGGCACCTACTCGGTGGTGCCCCGCGTGCCGGGCGGCGAGATCACTCCCGACCAGCTGATCGCGCTCGGCCGCGCCGCCAAGAAGTTCGGGCTCTATTCGAAGATCACCGGCGCGCAGCGGGTCGATCTCTTCGGCGCCCGCGTCGAGCAGCTGCCCGAAGTCTGGCGCGACCTGATCGCCGCCGGCTTCGAGTCGGGCCACGCCTACGGCAAGGCGCTGCGCACGGTGAAGTCCTGCGTCGGCAGCACCTGGTGCCGCTTCGGCGTGCAGGATTCGGTGAGCTTCGCCATCCGGGTGGAGAACCGCTACAAGGGCCTGCGCGCGCCGCACAAGCTCAAGTCCGCCGTCTCCGGCTGCGCCCGCGAGTGCGCCGAAGCCCAGAGCAAGGACTTCGGCATCATCGCCACCGAGAAGGGCTACAACCTCTACCTCTGCGGCAACGGCGGCATGAAGCCGCAGCACGCGCAGCTCTTCGCCCAGGACCTCGACGAAGAGACGCTGCTCAAGTACCTCGACCGCTTCCTCATGTTCTACGTCCGCACCGCCGACCGGCTGCAGCGGACGGCGGGCTGGCTCAACAACCTCGAAGGCGGCCTCGACTACCTGCGCCGGGTGCTCATCGAGGATGCGCTGGGCATCTGCCAGGAGCTGGAAGCAGAGATGGCCCACCTCGTCGGCACCTACCAGTGCGAGTGGAAGGCGACGCTGGCCGACCCGGAGAAGCTCTCCCGCTTCCGCACCTTCGTGAACTCGGACGCGCCCGACGAAAGCCTGGTGCAGATCCGCCAGCGTGCGCAGCACCGGCCCGCGACCTGGGAAGAGAAGGCGCACTTGCGAGAGGAGGTCCGATGAAGGCGCTCGCTTTCCAGGCCGCGGCCGTCGAAGAGTGGGAGGACGTCTGCGGGCTCGACGAGGTGCTGCTCGACACCGGCGTCTGCGCGCTGGTCGCCGGCCGCCAGGTGGCCATCGTCCGCACCGCAGGCGCCGTCTACGCGCTCGGCAACTTCGATCCCTTCAGCAAGGCCTGCGTGCTCTCGCGGGGCATCGTCGGCGACCGCAAGGGCGTGCCCAAGATCGCCTCGCCCATCTACAAGCAGAGCTTCGACCTGCGCACCGGACAGTGCCTCGACGACCCCCGCGTCCGCGTCCCCACCTACGAGGTCCGCGTCGAGCGCGGCCGGATCCTCGTGCACTGCGAGCCGCGCCCGGGAGCACTCCATGGAACATGAGACCATCGCCGCCGTCGCCATCCTGGCGCGGACCAAGGCCAGCCTGCTCCGGCACAGCCCGCGGCAGTACCTGGTGCTCTCGCTCCTGGCCGGCGCCTACGTGGGCCTCGGCATCGTGCTCATCTTCGCCATCGGCGCTCCGCTGGCGGCGGCCGGCTCGGGCGCGACCAAGGCGGTGATGGGCGTGTCGTTCGGCGTGGCGCTGACGCTGGTCATCTTCGCCGGCTCCGAGCTCTTCACCGGCAACAACCTGGTCATGACGGTGGGCGCGCTCTCGCGCACGGTCTCCCCCGCCGCGCTCGGCCGGGTCTGGACGGTCAGCTTCGCCGGCAACCTCATCGGCTCGATGCTGCTCGCGCTCGCGACCGTGCTCTCCGGCGTGCTGGGCAAGGCGCCCGCCAAGGACTTCGTGCTCGGCGTGGTCGCCGCCAAGATGGGCGCGCCGCTCCTCGAGCTCTTCTTCCGCGCCGTCCTCTGCAACGCGCTGGTCTGCCTCGCTGTCTGGATGGGCATGCGCGCCAAGGACGAGACCGCGCGCCTGCTGCTCATCTTCTGGTGCCTCTTCGCCTTCATCGGCGCCGGCTTCGAGCACAGCGTCGCCAACATGACCCTGCTCACCATCGGGCTCTTCCTGCCCCACGATCCCAGCCTGATCGACTGGGCGGGCTTCGCCCGCAACCTCCTGGTGGTGACGGCGGGCAACGTGGTCGGCGGAGCGCTCCTGGTCGCGCTGCCCTACTGGTACGTCGCGCAGGGGCAGCGGCGCATGCTCGCGGTCCGGGCGGTGGAGGACCCGCTGCCGGCCGGCGCGCCGGCAGCAGCGGCGGCGGGATGAAGGCGACCCTGCGCGGCGAGCGGATCGCGCTCTTCGAATCGCGGCTGGCCACCGAGATCTCCGACCTGGTGCGCCGCAGCGGAGCCGAGCCCGTCTGCGTTCCCGCCGTGCGCGAGCAGCGGCGGCCGGCGGCGGACGAAGTGGCGGCGCTGCTCAGCGAGGTCGAGGGCGAGGCGTCGCCGGTCTTCGTCTTCTCCACCGGCGTGGGCGCCGCCGCGCTCTTCGAGGAAGCCCGCGCACTTTGCCGCGGCGAGGAGCTGCGCGACGCCATCGCCCGCGGCCTCACCGTCTGCCGCGGCCCCAAGCCGGTGACGGCCCTGCACCGCGAGGGCATCACTGCCTCGCTGCGGGCCAGCTCGCCCTTCACCACCGACGAGCTCCTCGCCGTGCTGGCGCAGGTCGAGGTCCGCGGCCGCCTGCTGGTGCTCCTGCACTACGGCGAGCGCAACCAGCCGCTGGTCGAGGCGCTCCTCGCGCGCGGCGCCCGGCTGCGCGAGCTGACGCTCTACCAGTGGGAGCTGCCCGAGGATCTGGCGCCGCTCTCGCGGATGGTCGAGGAGCTCGCGGAAGACCGGTTCGCCGCGGCGGCCTTCACCTCGCAGATTCAGGCGCGCAATCTGATGACGGTCGCGGAAGGAATGGGGCGCCGCGAGGATCTCCTCCGCTCCTGCTCGCACATGGTGGTGGCGGCGGTCGGCCCCACCTGCGCCCGGGTCATGACCGGGCTCGGCCTGCCGCCGGATGTCCTGCCCGACTCGCCCAAGATGGGGCCGATGATCGCGGCGCTGGTCGAACACCTTGCGCAAGGGAAGGCCCGATGAACCCGTTCCCCGCTTTCCTGCTCCTCGAAGGGCGCTCCGTGCTGGTGGTCGGCGCCGGGCCCGTCGCCACCAGCAAGATCGGCAGCCTCCTCGAGGCCGGCGCGCGGGTGACGGTGGTGGCCCCGCAGATGCTTCCCGAAGTGGAGACGCTCCCGGTGACCCGGGTGCGCCGCGCCTTCGTGCCCGAGGACCTCGACGGCTGCTGGTTCGTGGTGGCGGCGGCGACGCCCGAGGTCAACCTCCTGGTGGCGCGGGCGGCCGGGGAGAAGCACGTCTTCGTCAACGCGGTAGACGACCTGGCCGCGGCGACCGCGTACCTCGGGGGCGTGGTCCGCAGGGGCGGGGTGACGGTGGCCATCTCCACCGGCGGCAGCGCGCCGGCGCTGGCGGGCCTCCTGCGCGAAGCGCTCGACAGCCTCTTGCCGGACGACCTGGGCGAATGGAAGGCCGAGGCCGAGCGGCAGCGGCCGGTCTGGCGCGCGGAGCGGGTGCCCATCGCCGAGCGCCGCCCGCTGCTCCTGCGCGCGCTGCAGAAGCTGTACGGCGATCGGAGCGCGGCGTGATCGGCCTCGTCTCGCTGGTCGGCGCCGGGCCGGGAGATCCGGAGCTGCTCACGCTGCGCGCGGTCGAGCGGCTGCGCGCGGCAGACGTGGTCTTCTACGACGCGCTGGTCGATCGCGCTGCTCTGCAACATGCCCCGCAGGCGCGCTGGGCCTACGTGGGCAAGCGCGCCGGACGCCACTCCATCTCGCAGGCTACCATCGAGCGCCTGCTCATCCGGCGCGCGCTCCGCGGCGAGCGCGTGGTGCGTCTCAAGAGCGGCGACCCCTTCGTCTTCGGACGCGGGGGCGAAGAGGCGCTGGCGCTGGCCGCGGCCGGCGTTCCCTGGGAGGTGGTCCCCGGCGTCTCCGCGGCGCTGGCCGGTCCGGCGCTGAGCGGCATCCCGGTCACGCACCGCGGGCTCGCAACCGGCTTCGTGGTCGTCTCCGGACACGCCGAGTCGGCCTGGGGCCCCGTGCTGCGTTCCCTCGAGCCCGGCGCCGCCACCGTGGTGGTGCTGATGGGCCTCGCCACCCGCGCTGCCACCTCGGCGCTGCTGCTGGCGCGGGGCTGGGCGCCGGAGACTCCCGCCGCGGTGCTCCTCTCCGCCTCGACCCTGGACGCGCACAGCTGGCGCGGGACGCTGGCGACGCTGGGCGCCTGCCCGCTGCCGCCGCTGCACCCCGGCGCGCCCGGCATGCTGGTCATCGGCGTCACCGTGGCGGTGGCAGAGCGGCTGGCGAGTGCCGTCCCTCCCGCCGCCGCGCGGCTCCGCTTCAGGGGCCGGCGGCCTTGAAGCGCCGCGCGTCGATGCGGAGCTTGCGGATCTTGTATCCCAGCACCCGCTCGGTGATGCCGAGCAGGCGCGCCGCCCGGGCCACGTTGCCCTTCGCCGACTTGAGGGAGTCCTGGACCAGGTCGGTCTCCAGCCGCGCCACCGCCGCGTCCAGCGACTGGCCCAGCGCGGTCCCCGAGGCCTCCGCGGTCTGCAGCGTCGGCGGCAGGTGGTGCGAATGAAGCACCTGGCCCTCGCAGATCAGCACCGCCCGCTCGACCGCGTTCTCCAGCTCCCGGACGTTGCCGGGCCAGTGGTAGCTCATCAGCATGTCGATGGCGGGAGTGGAGATGCGCTTGATGCTCTTGCCGTGCTGCCGGGCGAACTTGAGGAGGAAGTGATCGGCGAGCAGCATCACGTCGGGCAGCCGCTCGCGCAGCGGCGGGACGAAGATGGAGAAGACGTTGAGCCGGTAGTAGAGGTCCTTGCGGAAGGAGCCCTCGGCGACGGCGGCCTCGAGGTCGCGGTGGGTGGCGGCGATGAGGCGGACGTTGAGCTTGATGGTCTCGGTGCCGCCCAGGCGCTCCATCTCCCTCTCCTGGAGGACGCGCAGCAGCTTCACCTGGGTGGCGGGGTTGAGCTCGCCGATCTCGTCGAGGAAGAGGGTCCCGCCCTCGGCCAGCTCGAAGCGCCCCTTCTTGCGCCCGGTGGCGCCGGTGAAGGCGCCCGCCTCGTAGCCGAACAGCTCGCTCTCGATGAGCGTCTCCGGCAGCGCGGCGCAGCTGACCTTGACGAGCGGCTTCTGCGCCCGCGGCGAGCTGTAGTGCAGGGCGTGGGCGATCAGCTCCTTGCCGGTGCCCGACTCGCCGCGGATGAGCACCGTGGTGGTGGTGCGGGCCACCTGCTCGATCCGCTGGTAGGCCTCCTCCATCGGCCGGCTGGTGCCGATGATGTTGGAGAAATCGTACCGCTGCTTGAGCTTGCTCTTGAGCTGGGCGTTCTCGTCGAAGAGGCGGCGGCGCTCGTCCTCGACCATGCGGTGCAGCTTGAGGGCCTGGGCGATCATCGAGGCGACCACGCCGAGGAAGCTCTTGGCGCTCTCGAACTTGCGCTCCTGGGCGAAGGCGAAGTCCACCGCCAGCGCGCCGGCGGGCTTCTTGCCGAGGATGATGGGGACGCAGACGAAGGACAGCTCCGGCCCGGGCTGGCGGCGCTGCCTGTTGAGGAAGAGCGGCTCGCGGCTCACCATCGGCACCACGATGGGCTGCCCGCTCTGCACCACCCGTCCGGTGATGCCTTCGCCGATCCGGTAGCGGGCGCGCTGGCCCTCGGTGGTGATGCCGAGGGCGGCCTCGACGAAGATATCCTTCGAGTCGGGGTTGAGGAGCGTCACCGCGCTGCGCAGGACCTCGTGGTGCGCCTCCAGCTTCTCGAGGACGCGAAGGAGGGCCTGCTTGAGATCGGGGGTGCTGGAGAGCGCCCGGCTGATCTCCAGCAAGGTGGTGAGCTGGCGGATCTCGCCCTGTTCCTCGCTGACGCGCTTCACCCTCCAGTGGTACCGCCGCCCCGGGGGGCGATGCAAACAATACTACAAAAATGTAGCCCTGACGCCCTGCTTGCGACAATTGCGTCGCCCTCGGGCAGGGGGCCGCGGCGGCTGCGGCCCGGTTACGACACCTTGCAGGTGAGCCCGCCGTCCA
>JAYWAJ010000025.1:0-7685 GCA_043782525.1 Deltaproteobacteria bacterium
ACGCTCGCGGTCAACGGCTCGGGCAACCAGAAGACCTATGGTCCCGTTCCGCCGGGCCACGTGCTGCCCTTCGCCAACTGCTACCGCTGCCCGCTCAAGCTCACCTATCCGAGCTGCGGCATCGCCTGCGCCGACCTCGCGCGCGATCAGCTCAAGCACCAGACCACCGGCGCGGTCGCCGCCGTGATCATGGAGCCGCTGCAGGGCACCGCCGGCAACGTCATCCCGCCGCCCGAATTCATGCAGCGGGCGCAGGAGCTGGCCAGGGAGTACGGCGCGGTCTTCATCTCCGACGAGATGATCACCGGCTTCGGCCGCACCGGGCGCTGGTTCGCCTGCGAGCGCAGCGGCGTGACGCCCGACGTGATCACCATCGGCAAGGCCTTCGGCGCGGGCTTCCCCATCAGCGGCGTGGTGGCCAGGGGCGAGATCGCGCAGGCGAAGCCGTGGTCCAACCCGAGCGGCTCGTCGTCGTCGTACGGCGGCAACCCGCTGGCGGCGGCGGCGGCGCTGGCGGCGGTCCAGACCCTGCAGAGCGAGAACGTGCTGCACAACGTGCGCGAAGTGGGCAAGGCCATGCTCGACGAGCTGCGCCACTGGCCCGACCGGCTGCGCTGGGTTGGCGACGTGCGCGGCGAAGGGCTCTTCCTCGCCGTCGAGCTGGTCTCGGACCGCACCACCAAGGAGCCGCTGGCGAAGAAGATCTGCGACGAGATCTTCCAGGACGGCCTGCGGCGCGGCCTGCTCGCCATGAGCTACACCCACGCCATCCGCCTCCAGCCGGCGCTGACCATCGACCGCGGGACCGCCCTCGCCGGCCTCTCGCTGCTGCGCGAAGCCATCGAGACGGTGGCGCGGCGCCACGGCGCAGGCTAGAGGGCGGACGTGGACGAACAGCCTCCGCGCGCCACGGGGATCTGGGACGGCTGGGCGGCGCTCGCGCTCCGCCGGCCCTGGCTCCTCTACCTGGCCGGCACCCTCATCTTCGCGCTCTGCGTCCCCGCCTCGGCGCGCCTCTACGGCGACCTGCGCACCGACCTGCGCGAGCTGCTTCCGCAGGGCGCGCCGGCCGCGGTGGGCCTCGAGCAGCTGGAGCAGCGCATCGGCGGTCTCTCGCATCTCGCGGTGGTGGTGCGCACCGACGACCTCAAGGCGGGAGAGCGCTTCGTCGACGCCCTGGCGGCGAAGCTGAAGCTGCTGCCGCCGTCGATGATCTCCCGCGTGCACTGGCGGGTCGACGCCGAGAAGGAGTTCCTCGACCAGCACGGCGCGCTCTACGCCGACCTCAAGGATCTGACCTCGGCCCGCGACGCGCTCAAGGCGCAGGCGGTCCGGGTCAACCCGCTGCTCGTCGACCTCGACGACGAGGCGGCCGCCCCCGCGCCCAACCTCGACGAGACGCTGGCGCGGGTCCGCACCGCCTACGGCCGGCTCGACCGCTTCCCCGACGCCTACCTGGCCGGCGAGAACGGGCACACGCTGGTGATGCTCATCTCGCCGCCGGGCGCCGCCGTCAGCCTCGAGCAGGATCAGCGCATCTTCGACGCCGTCGACGGCACGGTGCGCGCGATGAACCCCTTGTCCTTCCACCCCAGCCTCCGCGTCGGGTACGGCGGCGAGATCCGGGGCGTGATCGAGGCGCAGGAAGCGCTGGTCCACGACCTGCTCATCTCCAGCGCGCTGACGCTGCTGGCCGTCGGGCTGGCGCTCATCCTCTATTACCGGACCGTGCGCGCGGTGCCGCTCTTGGTCTTCCCCCTCTTCACCGGCGTCGCCCTCACCTTCGCGCTCTCCCGCGCGGTGATTCATTACCTCAACCCCAACACCGCCTTCCTCGGCAGCATCATCGTCGGCAACGGGATCAACGCCGGCATCATCCTGCTGGCGCGCTATCTCGAGGAGCGGCGCCGCGGGTCGCCGGTCGAAGCGGCGCTGCCGGTCGCGCTCAAGTCCACCTGGCTAGCGACGTTCGCGGCCAGCGGCGCGGCGGCGGCCAGCTACGGCTCGCTGGGTTTCTCCAGCTTCCGCGGCTTCAACCAGTTTGCCTTCATGGGCTTCTTCGGCATGCTCCTCTGCTGGGTGGCCACCTACGCGCTCATGCCGCCGCTCATCGTCCTGCAAGAGCGGCTCTGGCCGCTGCGCGACCTCGCCCACCCGCGGCGGCGCGCGGTGGGCTGGGTGGCGGGGCCCTTCGCGCAGCTGGTGCTGAAGAGGCCGGTGGCGCCGGTGCTCCTGACGGCGGCGCTGATCTTCGGCTCGGTCTACGCGGCCTGGCAGTTCGCGCAGGATCCCATCCAGTACGACTTCCGCAAGCTGGGAAGCCGCTCCGGGCAGAACCAGGGCGCCGGCTTCTGGGACAAGCACGTCGACGCCGTCCTGCAATCGTACCAGACGCCGACGGTGGTGCTGACCGACTCGCCGCTGCAGGCGCAGGCGATCGCGGTCGCCATGCAGAAGGAGAAGGACGGCCAGGGGCCGGAGGGCACCATCGAGTCGGTGGTGACCCTGCAGGAGTTCCTCCCGCCCGACCAGCCGCGGAAGCTCGAGGTGCTGCGGGAGATCTTCAACATGCTGGACAGGCGGCCGCGCTCGGCGCTGCCGCCGGAAGTGCGCCGCCTGCGCGAGCGGACCCGGCTCGAGCCGGTCTCGTTGTCCGACGTCCCCGAGCGGCTGACCCGCGCCTTCGTGGAGAAGAACGGCCAGCGCGGCCGCATCGTCCTCGTCTACCCGACGCTCTCGACCGACGCCGCCAACGGCCGCGGGCAGATGCTGCACACCCGCGCGGTCCGCGAGGCGGCGCTCAAGGCGGACCCCAGCGCCCGCATCGCCGGTCAGATCGTCCTCACCACCGACATCGTGCAGGCCATCACCAACGACGGCGTGCGTACCGGGCTGCTCAGCTTCTGCGCGGTCGCGCTCCTGACGCTGCTGGTGATGCGCTCGGTGCGCGACGCCGCCTGGGTGGTGGGCTCGCTCTCGGTGGGCGTGCTGTGGATGACGGGCGCAATGACGGTGCTCTCGCTCAAGTTCAACTTCGTCAACTTCGCCGTGCTGCCGATAACCTTTGGCATCGGCGTCGACTACGCGGTCAACCTCTACCAGCGCTACCGGCAGTCCGGCACCGTCGAAGAGGCGCTCTCCGCGTCGGGCGGCGCGGTGGCGCTCTGCTCGGTGACCACCATGATCGGCTACGCCACGCTGGTCACCGCCGACAACCAGGCCATCCAGAGCTTCGGCCTGACGGCGGTCATCGGCGAGATCACCTGCCTCTCGGCGGCGCTCTTCGCGCTGCCTGCCGTGCTATCGCTGCGCGATCGGCGTGCGAACATCGCCCCCGACGCTGCGCACCAGGGAGCGTGACTTGGACCTTCGGCCGCATCCGGAGCAACTTCGCGGCGCGGGGCGGTTCTTCACCGCCGGCATCCCCGCTCTCTGCGCCGCCTACCTCGGCGTGGTGCTGGCGATGCACGACCTGCGCCCCGAGCACGTGCTCGCCCTCGTGGTGGTGCTGGCGCTTTCGCTGTGGAGCGACGGCAGCCGCAAGCTGGCGCGGGTGGGCCTGCCCTACATCCTCTACGCCGCGGTCTACGATTCGATGCGCTGGTACGAGGACTCCATCCGCTCGCCGGTCATCCACGTGCACGAGCCCTACGACTTCGACCTGCGGTTCTTCGGCATCCACGGGAGCACGCCCAACGAGTGGCTCCAGCGGCACACCAGCGCCGCGCTCGATTTCTTCTGCGGGCTCGCCTACACGCCGTTCTTCTTCATCGGCGAGAGCGTGATACTCAGTATCTACCTTGGCTTCAGCGGGCGGCTCAAGGCCGGCGAGCGCTTCACCTGGTCCTTCGTCCTCGCCAACTTCGTCGGCTTCGCCTGCTACTACGTCTATCCCGCGGCGCCGCCCTGGTACGTGGCCGACCACGGCTTCCTCGTCGACCTGACCGTGCGCGCCTCGCCCGCCGGCGCCATCCGCTTCGATCACCTGATCGGCTTTCCGCTCATGCAGGGCTTCTACGGCAAGAGCGCCGACGTCTTCGGCGCCATCCCCAGCCTGCACGTGGTCTATCCCTTCCTGGCGATGATGTACGGCTGGCGCCTGCGCCGCTTCCGGCCCTTCGCCATCGGCTACTTCCTGCTGGTCTGCTTCAGCGCCGTCTACCTGAACCACCACTACCTGCTCGACATCTTCGTCGGGCTCTCCATCGCGGTGGCGGTGATGGCCGCCTCGCGGGCGCTCTTTGGCGCGCTCTATCCGGAGCCCGAGCCGCCGCTGGAGCTGGCAGACGAGCCGCTGCGCACCTAGGCGTCCTTGCCGATGGCGTCGCGCAGCGTGAGGCCGTCGCGGGCGAGGAGCGCGGCGAGACCCCTCGCGATCCGGCGCGGCGCGCCCGGGCCCTGGTAGACGAGCGCGGTGTAGATCTGGACCAGGCTGGCGCCGGCGCGGATGCGGGCGTAGGCGTCCTCGGCGGTGGCGATGCCGCCGACTCCGACGAGGGGAATTCTCAAGTGTCGGAAGAGCAGCTTGCAGACGTGCTGGGCGCGTTGGCGCAGGGGCGCGCCCGAGAGTCCGCCCAGCTCCATCGCCCGGGGATGGTCGGCCACCGCGGCGCGGTCGACGGTGGTGTTGGTGGCGACGATGCCGTCGGCGCCCGCCTCCTGCGCGGCCTGCGCCATCTCGACCAGGCGGTGGTCGGGCTCGTCGGGCGAGAGCTTGACCAGCACCGGGATGCGCCTCGGCAGCGCGTCCCGGGCGCGGACGACGGCAGAGACCAGCGCCGGCAGGTCCGACTGCAGGGCCCGCAGCCCCGGCGTATTGGGGCTGGAGACGTTGATGGTCGCCAGCTGCGCATAGGGCGCCAGCGCCCGGAAGGCCTCGACGTAGTCGTCGGCGGCGCGCTCGTTGGGCGTGTCCTTGTTGCGGCCGACGTTGATGCAGATGGGCCCGGGCTGCGGCGGGAGTGCGGCCAGGCGCCGCGCCACTTCTCCGGCGCCCGCGTTGTTGAAGCCCATCCGGTTGACGATGGCCCGCTCGCGCACCAGCCGGAACAGCCGCGGCAGCGGGTTGCCCGGCTGCGGGCGCGGGGTGATGGTCCCGATCTCCACCCAGCCAAACCCCAGCCCGAACCAGCCGGGAGCGAGGACGTCGCCCTTGTCCATTCCGGCCGCCAGCCCGATCGGGGTGGGAAAGTCGATTCCCCACAGCGTCTGCCGCAGCGCCGGCAGCGCCCGCGCCCCGCCTTGCCGCAGCCTGACGAGGGCGAGCGCCAGACCGTGTGCCGTCTCGGGGGGGAGCAAAAAGAGCAGCGGGCGCAGGAGCCGGTACACAGAGACGAGATCCTAATCAACTTGCGGTTAGAATGCGCCCCCTCGTGGAACCTTCGACCCCGCTGCCTGGAACGCAGGACCTGCTCTTCGAAGCGGCGCGCCGCCTGCGCCGCTGCGAGGCCGCCTTGTGCGAAGTCTTCGAGAAGGCGGCGTACGAAGAGGTCATCCCGCCCGCCATCGAGAGCGCGGAAGTCTTCGGGCCCGAGGCCTTCCGCGCGCTGGACCGCAGCGGCAAGCTCATCGCCCTGCGCGCCGACTTCACCGCGCAGGTGGCCCGGATCGCGGCGACGCGGCTCGCCAACCTCTCGCCGCTGCGGCTCTACTACCGCGGCAGCATCGTGCGCCGGCTCTCCGCCGACAGCGGACCGGTCCACGAGCGCCTGCAGGCGGGCTGCGAGCTGGTGGGCGCGGGAGCACCCGAGGCGGATGCGGAGATCCTCGGCCTCGCCGCCGCCTCGCTGCGCGCGCTGGGCTTGCGCGACGCCCGGCTCTCTCTGGGCAGCACCGGCTATTTCTCGGCGCTGGCCACCGCCGCCGGGGCCTCGCCGCGGCTGGCGACGGCGCTGCACGACGCGGTCGACCGCAAGGACCTCCCCACCCTTCGCGACCTCTGCGAGCGCGAGGTCGCCCCGGGGAAGGCCCGCGACGCCATCCTGCTCCTCGCCCAGCCGCCGCGCCCGCGGGCCGAGGCGCGGGCGATGCTGGAGCGCGCCGAGGCCCTGGCGCCGTCGGAGGAAGCGCGGGAAGCGCTGCGGCGGGTGTCGGCGGCGCTGGCGGCCGCGCCCAGCCTGGGCGCCGAGCTGGAAGTCGACCTCGGGGAAGTGCGCGGCCTCGGCTACTACACCGGCATCGTCTTCAACCTCTACGCCATGGGCTCTCCGCGCCCGGTGGGCGGCGGCGGCCGCTACGACACCCTGCTGGGCCGCTTCGGCGACCCGCGCCCCGCGGTCGGTTTCTCCCTCGACCTCGACGCCCTCGTCCCGTTGGCGGAGGTCGGCTCATGCTGACCATCGCGCTGCCCAAGGGGCGCCTGCAGAAGCCGGTGCTGGAGCGCTTCGCTCTGGCGGGGATCCGTCCCGACGAGGAGCCCGGCGTCTCCCGCAAGCTGATCATCCCCGCCGGCGCCGCGGCCCGCTTTGTCATCCTCAAGGACGGCGACGTGCCCCTCTACGTCGAGCGCGGCGCCGCCGACCTGGGCGTGTGCGGGCTCGACCAGGTGCTGGAGTCCGGCGCCGACCTGCTCACGCCCGTCGACTTCGGCTTCGGCAAGTGCCGCCTCTGCCTGGCCGCGCCGCGGGGCAGCAAGCTGGCGGCGAAGGCGGCGCTCTCCGATGCGGCCGAGCTGGGCCGCAGCCTGCGCGTCGCCAGCAAGTACCCGCGGCTGTCGGCGCGCTGGTTCGCCCGGCGCGGCGTGCCGGTGGACCTGATCGCGCTCTCCGGCTCGGTGGAGCTGGCGGCGGTCTCGGGGCTGACCGACGCCATCGTCGACCTGGTGGAGAGCGGCCGCACGCTGGAGGAGAACGGGCTCGTCGTCGTCGACGAGCTCTTGCAGATCAGCGCGCGGCTGGTCGTCAACCGCGCCGCCTACCGGCTCAAGGTCGAGGAGCTGTTGCCCCTGCTGGAGAAGCTCGGATGATCCGTATCCTGGACCTGTCAGATCCCGCGCAGCGCCTGCAGGCGCTGCAGCTGCGCGCGGGCGCCGCCATGCCCGAAAGCGTCGCCACCACCGTCTCGGCCATCATCGCCGACGTCCGCGAGCGCGGCGACGTCGCGGTCCGCGCCCTGACCGCGAAGTTCGACGGCGCGCAGCTCGAGGCGCTCTTCCTCGACGAGGCGCGCTGGGACGCGCTCGCCGCCCAGTGCCCGGCCCAGGTCCACGCGGCGCTGCAGCTCGCCCACCAGCGGGTGCGCGACTTCCACGCGCCGCAGCTTCCGCCGTCGTATGAGCAGCAGCTTCCCCAGGGCGGCGTCCTGCGCTGCCTCACCCTGCCCTTGCGGCGCGCCGCCTGCTACGTGCCGGGAGGGCGGGCGGCGTATCCGTCGACCGTCATCATGACCGCGACGCTGGCCAGGCTCGCCGGCGTCGCGGAGATCATCGTCGCCACCCCGCCGCGGCGGGACGGGAGCATCCTCCCCGAGGTGGCGGCGGCGGCGCGCATCGCCGGCGCGACCCGGATCCTGCTGGCCGGCGGCGCGCAGGCGGTGGCGGCGCTGGCGCTGGGGACGGAGTCGGTGCCCCGCGTCGACGTCATCGTCGGGCCCGGCAACGCCTGGGTCACCGAGGCGAAGAAGCAGCTCGCGGGCGAGGTGCGCATCGACGGCATCGCCGGCCCCACCGAGGTGGTCATCGTCGCCGA
>JAYWAJ010000026.1:0-2907 GCA_043782525.1 Deltaproteobacteria bacterium
ACGCCTTCGATGAGCGACTCGACGGTCGGCTCGGCGAAGAAGACGCCGGTCTCGCCGTCGATGACCGTCTCCAGCGCTCCGCCGCGGCCGAGCGCCAGCACCGGACGGCCCGCGGCCTGGGCCTCCACCGGCGCGATGCCGAAGTCCTCCTCGCCGGGCAGCACGAAAAAGCGGGCGCGCGCGTAGAGGCCGGGAAGCGCGTCGGCCGGGACGCTGCCGAGGAAGCGGACGCTGTCGCCGGCGAGCGAGCGCAGGCGGGCGAGTTCCGGCCCGTCCCCTGCGATCCAGAGCTGCCGCTTCAGCTGCGAGAAGGCGCGCACCGCCAACTCGATGCGCTTGTAGGGCACCAGCGCGGAGACGATGAGCGCGTAGTCGTCGGGGCCTTCCGCCGCCGGCACGAAGCGCGCGGTCTCGACCGGCGGGTAGACCACTGCGTCCGTCTCCCGGTTCCAGAAGCGCCGGATGCGGCCCTCGACGAAGCGGCTGTTGGCGATGAGCCCCTGCGCGCGCGCCGTCGAGCGGACGTCCCAGCGGCGCAAGTACGGCGCCACCGCGTGGGCGGCGAGGCGGGTGACGGCGCCGGCGCGCCCGGGTCCGAAGTAGGCGTCGAACTGATCCCAGACGTAGCGCATCGGCGTGTGGATATAGGAGACGTGGGTGGCGCCCTTCTGCGGCTGGCACCCCTTGGCGACGGCGTGGCTGGTGGAGACGACCAGCGGGTAGCCGCGCAGGTCGAGGCTCTCGATGGCGGCAGGAAAGAGCGGCAGGTAATTGCGATATTGCGTCTTCGGCAATCGATTGAGAAAGCTCGCGGTGATGCGGTGTCCCTCGATGATGGGTCCGGCCGACCCCGGTACGTGCACCAGCGTGAAGATGTCCGCCGCAGGATAGAGGAGGCAGAGCTGCTCGAGCACGCGCTCGCCGCCGCGCAGGCCGGTCAGCCAGTCGTGAACGAGGGCGACCTTCATGGCGCGGCCTCGCGGTACACCTCGACGTGGCGGGCGGCGCAGGTGGCCCAGCTGAAAGCCCGGGCGCGCTCGAGGCCGCGGGCCGCGAGCTCCCGGCGCAGCCCGGCGTCGCCCAGCACGCGCGCCAGCGCCGACCGCAGCGCCGTGGCGTCGCCGCGCGGCACGTGGAGCGCGGCGCCGCCGGAGACCTCGAGCAGCGCCGGATCGTCGCTGGCGATGCAGGGAGTGCCGCAGGCCATCGCCTCGACGAGCGGAAAGCCGAAGCCTTCGTAGAGCGAGGGAAGGACCAGCACCGCCGCTTGTCGATAGAGCGCCAGGAGCGCGTCCTCCGAGACGTAGCCGGGCGCGCGCACGCCCGACGACGCCGCGTGGCCCGGGCCGGCCAGCACCAGCTCGACGCCGGCGGGCAGGGCGGCGCGGAGCGTGTCGAGCCCCTTGCGCGGCCCCTGCGCGCCGGAGAAGAGCACGAACCCCTCGCGCGGCCCGGCGCCGGGAGTGAAGCGCGCGTCGATGCCGTGGTGGATGGCGCGCACCCTTCCCGCCTCGACGCCGAGGTGCCGGACCACCTCGCGGGCGATGGCCTCGGTCGGCACGACCACCCGCTGGGCCAGCCGCGCCCGGGCCAGCAGCGCCTGCGAGAAATGGCGCGCCCGCGCCTGCTCTTGCGTGGAGGCGTGCAGCACCGTCGAGAGATCGTGGATGGTCAGCACCACCGGTCCGCGAAAGCGCGGGGCGGCGTGGTTGGTCTCGTGGTAGACGGTCAAGCCGCGCCGCCGCTCGCCTTCCAGCAGCACGGCGCGGCCCGCCTCGGCGAGGGCGTACGCTCCCGGGAGCCGCTTGACCACGGCGCGCAGGCCGCGGGCAGGAGCGCCGGGAGCAAAGAGGGGACGCGCCCGCAGGCCCTCGGGCCGCAGCACCGCGAGCGCGTCGAGCAGGCCCGCGATGTAGCGCCCGACCCCGGTGCGGGCGGCGGCGAGAGGAGCAGCGTTGATTCCGACGTCGATCACGGGGCGCGAAGGTGTAACAAACAACGCGCCCGTCGTGCACGCCATCGTCGTCTCCTGGAACGGCGCGCACCTCCTCTCCGACTGCCTGAAGGCGCTCCTCGCGCAGGAGGCGGCGGCGCGGGTGCATGCCGTCGTCGTGGACAACGGCTCGACCGACGGCACCAGCGAGCTGCTCGGACGCGACTTCCCCGCGGTGGAGCACCTCAAGCTCGACGCCAACCTCGGCTACGGGCGCGCCAACAACCAGGCGATGCGCCGGGCGCTGGACGCGGACGCCGACTTCGTCGCGCTCATCAACAACGACGTCGAGCTGGAGCCGGGCTGGCTCGCGCGCCTGCTGGAAGCGGCGCGGGCGCAGCCGCAGGCGGGCCTGTTCACCGGCACCCTGCTCTTCCGCGACGAGCCCGCGGTCAACTCGACGGGGCTGGTCATCGACGGGCTGGGCCGCGCCATGGACCGCGACTTCCGCGTGCCGGTCGGCGCGCTCGCCACCGAGGACGGACCCGTCGCGGGAGTGAGCGGCGGCGCCGCCCTGCTGCGGGCCTCGATGCTGCGCGAGGTCGGGCTCTTCGACCCCGCCTACTTCGCCTACTACGAAGACGCCGAGCTGTCGCTGCGGGCGGCGCGCCGCGGCTTCGTCAGCTGGTATGTCCGCGCGGCGACGGCGCGCCACCGCTTCAGCGCGACCTTTGGCCGGGGGACGCCGCAGCAGCGCTACCTGCTCGGCCGCGGCCACCTGCGCACGCTGGCGCTGCACCAGCCGCTCTACAAGCTCGCGGCGCTGGTGCCGCTGACCTTGGCCTACCGCGTGGCCTTCAAGGCGCCGCTGGAGCTGCTCCGGGCGAGACCCCGCCTGGCCCTCGCCGAGCTTCGCGCCGCCGGCGCCGGATTCCTCGACGTGCTGAACGCCCTGGGAAAGCGCCAACGCTAGC
>JAYWAJ010000027.1:0-7658 GCA_043782525.1 Deltaproteobacteria bacterium
CTCCTCTGGGGTTGGTTGCAGCCTTGGACAGCCGCAATCAGCCACAGCGAGCGCCGGATGAACACTTCTCCTCAGCGAACAACGTCGTGAGACTTCACATCTAGGCAGGCAGGCGTCTGTCCGTTTCTTGCCGCACGCCGCCACCGCTCCAATCTTGATGGAGGATGGGTGCGCTGGAACTTCTCGAAGACATTGGTGCGGAGGCGGCCATCGCCGAGGCGCGGCGGCGCTGGGGTCCCTCTGGCGCCATCTCCCTCGCCGACCGCTACCCGCTCTCGCGCTTCCTCGTCGGGGAGCTTCGCGGCGGCAGGTTCTGGATCCGGGGCCGCGGCTCGAGCTGGTCTGCCGCGTTTGCAGATGCCGAGGCGCGCCCCGTCGATGCGTCCCGTCGCCGCGCCCTTCATTGACGAGTGGAGACAGCCGCCCCTGGTCGTCGCTAGAATCAGTTGCATGGGCGACGAGCGGGAAGCCTTCCTCTGCGGGACGTCGTTTTTCGGCGGGCTGCCGGCGCAGGTGGTCTCGGCGGTGGCCGCCAACCTCAAAGAGCGGACGCTGGTCGCGGGCGAGCAGCTCTTCGCGGAGGGCGAGTGCGGCACCTCGATGTACCTGGTCCGCTCGGGCGAGTTGATCATCCAGCGCCACGCCGCCGACGGGACCCAGGTGCGGCTCCTGATGATGCGGCCCGGCGACCACTTCGGCGTCACCGCGCTCATCGAGATGGAGCCCCGCGCCTTCTCCTGCTGCGCGGAAAAAGACGCGCGGCTCTACGAGCTGACCAACGCTGATTTATACCGGCTCTATAAATCAGACATGAAGTCCTACCTGCTGGTGGTGCAGAACATCAACCGCGAGCTCTGCCGCCGGCTGCGCAAGGGGGCGCAGCGCATCGCCTCGCTGGAGGACTTGCTCCACGCCCACGGCGTGCCGCGCCCGTAGCCCCGGCTGGCCGTCCAGCCTCGCCGTCGGGCTAGGAAGCGCCGCGCCCCGTCAGCACCACCGGGAAGGTCTTGAGGATCAGGTTCAGGTCCTCGAAGAGGCTCCAGTGGTCGATGTAGCGCATGTCGAGGAACATCCATTCCTTGAAGGAGATCTGGTTGCGCCCCGAGACCTGCCAGATGCAGGTCAGCCCGGGCCGCACCGAGAGGCGCCGCTGCTGCCAGCCTTCGTACTGCGCGACTTCAGAGGGCACGGGCGGGCGCGGACCGACCACGCTCATGTCGCCGCGCAGCACGTTGATGAGCTGCGGCAGCTCGTCGATGCTGTGCTTGCGCAGGAAGCGGCCGATGAAGGTAATGCGCGGGTCGTTCTTGATCTTGAAGACCGGCCCGGACTGCTCGTTCTGCCGGGCCAGCTGCGCCTTGAGCGCCTCGGCGTTGACCACCATGGTGCGGAACTTGAACATGTGGAACGGCCGCCCGTGCAGGCCGACCCGCTGCTGCTTGAAGAAGATGGGTCCCTTGGAGGTGAGCTTGACCAGCGCCGCGACGGCGAGCAGCAGCGGCCCGAGCGCCACCAGCGCGGCGGCGGAGGCGAAGATGTCGAAGAGCCGCTTCATCGCCCGCTGGTAGGGCCGCGGATCGTGGTTGACGTAGTGGAGGTAGCCGTCGGAGACCGCCGAGGGAACCGACGGCCGCGCCCGCTCGAGGCGGAAGTTCTGCGCCGGCAGCGCGAAGGGAACGCCGAAGCGCTCGCAGGTGCGGATGGCCTGCTGGATCTGCGGGCCGTGCCGGAAGGCGTTGCCGGCGATGTAGACCTCGCCCACCGGCCACTTGCGCAGGCAGCGCTCCAGGTCGTCGGTGGTCCCGAGCACGGGGTTCTCGCCCACCCGCGTCACCACCGGCTCGCCGGGCAGGTGCACGAAGCCGATGACTTTCATCCGCCCGCGCCGCCGCTCCTCGAGATCCTCGGCCGTGCACCGCGCCAAGGAGCCGGTGCCGACGATGAGGACTTCTTCGAGCGGCTGCTCCGCCAGGTTCAGCTCGCGAAAGACGAACATCCGGGCCCCGGCCACCAGCGGCCAGGCGAGGAGGAAGAAGAGGCCGGTGTGCGGCAGGCCTTCGAGGTGCGGAGCGACGACCTTCATCATCGCCAGCGGCAGGGCTGCGCCCAGGACCAGCAGCGAGACCATCGCCGTCTCTTCGACGCCAGAGCGGTTCGCCCAGGGGTCGTAGTAGCGGACCACGAAGCTCTCGACGAACCACCAGAGCGCCGCGCCCAGGCCGCAGACCACGGCGGAAGTTTCCAGCGGTTCTCCGGAGAGGTGGGTCGCGAGCAGCGTCGCGGCCAGCACCATCGCCACATCAAATGCAATGTTGAGCTTCGTCGTCAACGAAGCCCGCAACTCCACCGCCATGTTCCCCGCCCCCCTACACCAACCCGATCGGAAGGTAGCAACTGTGCGCACACCTGCCAGTGGTGCGGGCGGATCTTTCCCCGCCCTGCTCAGGGAGTAGCCGAACGCCTGCCGCGATCCCATCTTCTGCCCTCGGGGGCGGGATTGGCTGCGACAGCAGGCAGGCAGGCGGGCGGGGCGCGGGTCCGGCTCGGCCACCTCGAGGTGGACAGGTTGACGTTCGAGGGCTCGCTCGACGCCATCGAAGCGCTGGTGCGGGCGGGGCAGGGCGGCTCGGTCTTCACGCCCAACGTCGACCACGTCGTGCTCGCCGAGACCGACCTCGCCTTCCGCGGCTGCTACCGGAACGCCAGCCTCCGCCTCGCCGACGGGATGCCCCTGGTCTGGGCCTCGCGGCTCTACGGAGAGCGGGTGCCCGAAAAGGTCTCCGGCTCCGATCTCATCCTGCCCCTCATGCGGCGGGCGGCGCAGCGCGGCTGGCGCGTCTTCCTGCTCGGCGCGGGGCCCGGCGTGGGCGAGAAGGCGGCGCGGATCCTCAGGTCGCAGCGCGGCGTCAACGTCGTCGGGGTGGCGGCACCGATGCTCACCGGCGCCGGCAGCGCGGCCCAGCGGGCGGAGATCGTCGCGCAGATCCGCAGCGCCGCGCCGCAGCTGGTGGTGGTCGGATTCGGCGCGCCCAAGCAGGAGCTCTTCATCGACGCCGTGCGCGAGGAGCTTGGGCCGGCGGTGGCGCTGGGGCTCGGGGCCTGCATCGACTTCATCGCCGGCAACGTGCCGCGGGCGCCGCCCTGGCTGTCGCGCAACGGCCTCGAGTGGCTCTACCGGCTCTGCCGCGAACCCCGCCGGCTCTGGCGCCGCTACCTGCTGCGCGACCCGCAGTTTGCCCGGATCCTCTGGCGCGGCTTCTGGGAGCGCCGCAGTCCCGCCGCCCTGCCCGCAGGAGAGACGCAGGCCGCCTGACCGCCGCCCAGATGCAGGCTGCGCACCTTGCTGACCAGGTTGCCCTGGTCGGTCGAGGGATTGGTCTGGTGGATCTCCCCGGCGCCGTAGACCATGCCGAAGGCGTTGGAGCCCGCCACCTGTGCCGGGTGCGAGAAGAAGTAGTCGACCCGGTTGTCCTGCCAGGCCTTGTCGACGTTGCCGAGCGACATGTTGCCGACCGGCAGCTGCCACCAGAGGCCGGGCCGCCCGAGCCGCTCGGTGAGCGCGCGGCTCCAGGTGAAGGCCTGGAGGAAGTTGGGGAGCGTGGCGTTGGTGACGTCCCAGAAGGTGTCGAGGCCCAGCGTCCGCTCATAGCCGGCGTCGCGATCGGCGAGGTCGATGCCGACGAAGTCCGCGGCGCCCGCTCCGCAGGCGAGGAGGAAGTCGGCGAGCTTGCGGCCTTCGGCGGCGACGTCGAGCTGCGCGCTGCGGTTGGAGATGACGTCCATGCCGGTGCCCCAGCCCGAGGCGTGCAGGCCGACCTTGGCCTTGGGCGCGTACTTGCGGACCATGGCGATGAGGCAGCGTCCCAGGCCGGCCACCGAGCCCTCCTGGCCGGCGCAGTCGGTGGGGTTGGCGGCGGCGATGGAGGCCGGGAGCAGGTGCGGATCCTGGCTGAGCTTCTCGGCGTAGCCCCAGAAGTCCGGCTCGACGTGGAGGAGGGCGGGGCTCTGGCCGACCTGCTGGAGGAGGAAGCGCCAGTCGTTGAAGAAGCGCGTCATCAGCGCGGTGTCGCGGATGGCGACGGTGACTTCCGCATCGCCCTCGACCACGCGGCTGGTCTGGAGGAGCTCGTAGTAGGTGATCATCGGCAGCTGGCCGGTGGCCTTCGTCTTCGCGATCAGGTCGCGCACGTACTGGCCGGGAGCGACCTGGTCGTATTGCCAGCAGCCCCACCAGCCGCAGCCGGCGGTGTTGGCGCAAGAGAGGCCGGCGGCGGTGCAGCCGGTCGCGCAGCTGGTGCAGGTGCCGGCGCCGTCGGCGAGGCCGCCCGCGATATAGAGGTAGCGGATGTCGAAGGGCGCCTGCTCGGCGATGCTCTCGGTCATGTCCGCCCCGACCAGGAGCCGCGAGGAAAAGCCCAGCGACTGCAAGAGCGGCGTGGCGAGGCAGGTGGCCGCGGGAGTGCCGGCGTCGGCCTGCGCGACGGGTCCGGCGTCGGCGCCCGGTCCGGCGTCGGCGCCGCCGGCCAGGCCCGAGTCGGGAGCGGTCCCGGAATCCGCGGCGGTGCCGGAGCCGGGCAGGCCGCCGGAATCGGCGGGGCTGCCGGAATCGGGCTCTCCGCCGCCGCCGGGGACGAGACCGCCGTCCGGGTCCACCGTGGTCGCGGGCGGCTGCGGAGCGAGGGCGGGATCGCGCGCGCCCCCGCCACAGGCCGCGAGCGCGACGAGCAGGAGCAGGGCAGGGGGGTAGCGCGTCGTCGAGATGAATGGCTCCGGGGGTGCGCCTGAAAAACGCTCCCCCCGGGGCGCCTATTCCGTCAGCCAGTGGTCATTTTCCGTCGCGCTGTACGGCCCATGCCTACCTTGGCCGGCGAGATGGAATCGTACACGCAGTCGACCTCTGCCCCGGCCCACGGCGCGCGCGAAGCGCAGCTGGCCATCTGGAACACGCTCAAGCTCTCCAGCTCGCTCATCCTCACCTGGGGCGTGGCCCTGGGCGTCCGCGCGCTGCTGCCGCGCTATCTCGGCCCCGCGCAGTTCGGCGCCTACAGCTTCGCCGAAGCCGTGGCCATGACCTTCTTCGTCTTCTGCTCGCTGGGCGTCGAGACCTACGTGCAGAAGGAGATCCCCATCCGCCCCGAGCACGCCTCCGAGTTCTTCGGCGGCATCCTCGCGCTGCGCCTGGCCATGAGCAGCCTCCTGCTGGCGGCCATGTGCCTCGGCCTCGCCCTCACCGGCCGCAGCCACGAGATCGTGCTGGCCGCCGCCATCTTCGGCCTCGGGCAGATCTTCTTCGTTCACAACGCGACGTTTGTTTCCATGCTCAACGCCCGCGGCACCGTCGACGGCATGTCGGTGATCAACGTCATCGCCAAGGCGAGCTGGGGCGCCTGCATCTTCTCCGCGGTGGCGCTGCACCTCGGCCTCTGGGCGCTGGCGGCGAGCTTCCTCGTCGGCGAGGCGCTCCGCAGCGCCGCCCTCTACCATCTCTGCCGCCGCCACCTCTCGCTGCGGCTGACGCTGCACCGCGGTCACCTGACCTCGGCGCTCAAGCGGTCGGCGCCGTTCTTCGTCACCGGTCTCGCGCTCACGCTCTACTCGCGCTTCGACGTCATGCTGCTCAGCTACCTGGCCACCGCGCGGGAAGTGGGCTGGTACTCGGCGTCGTCGCAGGTGTCGAACCTGGGCCTGATGCTGATCCCGCTCATCTCCGGAGTCTGCCTGCCCATGTTCAGCCGGGCGCGGCGCCGCAGCGAGGCCGAGCTGGGCGTGACCATCCGCCGCTCGCTGGAGGTGATCCTCACGCTGGCCATCCCGGTGAGCCTCGCGCTCTTCATCGGCGCCGAGGTCTGGATCCGGGTCCTGGGCGGCGCGGGCTTCGAGCCGGCGGCGCGCTCGCTGCGGGTGATCTCGCCCATCTTCATCCTCACCTACGTCGCCATCCTCTCCTCCAGCTGCCTCAACCTCATCAACCGCGCCTGGACGGTGACCCGCGTCTGCCTGTGCGGCATCTTCATCAACGCCGGGCTCAACGTCCTCTTGATCACCAAGCTCGGGCCGCGGCTCGGCACCGGCGGGGCCGGGATGGGCGCGGCGCTGGCGGCGGTGCTCACCGAGGCGTTCGTCTGCGCGCTCTTGCTCTCGGTGATCGGCAGGCGGGTCATCGACGCCCGGCTCCTGCGATCGCTCGCCCGGACCGCGGGCGTCTGCGCGGCGGTCTTCCTCCTCGACCTCTTGCTGCGGCCCCTCGGGCCCTGGCGCCTCCTCGCCGACGGTGCGGCCTATGTCGGGCTGGCGCTCCTCGGCGGCGTGGTGCGCCTCGACGAAGTCCGCGTGCTGGTGGCGCGATCGCGCGGTGCGCCGTCGCCTGCCGCCAGCGCGCTACCGGGATAACGCCATGGGAACCATCCTCCTCCAGGATCCGCATCACGAATACGCCACGCACTTCGTGCGGTTCATCCGCGAGCGCTACGGCCATCGCGCCATCGCCTTCTTCACCCGCAGCGCGAAGGAGCGCTTCTACCGGCGGGGCGAGGGTCTCCCCGAGCGCGAATTTGCCGCCGTCTACCAGATGAACCCGGCGGACGTGGGCGGCTTTGCGGCGCACCTCCGCGCGCGTCATCCCGACCTCGAGGCGATCATTCCGTATTCGGAGGAGACGCTGGAGCTGACCGGCGCCCTGCAGGATCGCCTTGGCCTGGCCTGGAACGACGGTGCGACGCTGGCGCGCTTCCGGCACAAGGCGGCCCTGAAGGAACACTTGCGCCGGACCGCCCCGTCGGTGCGGCTCAACTTCAACTGTGTCGTCTCCTCTGCACGCGACGTCTTCGCACTCGGCGACGCGCTCCCGGTGAAGTTCGTCCTCAAGCCGGACTCGGGCTACGGCAGCTGCGGCGTGGGAATCTTCAGCCGGGGCCAGCGCGGCGAGGTCGAGCGCTTCTTCGCCAGGAACCCCGACCGCTACATCCTCGAAGAATTTCTCGAAGGCACGCTCTACGCCATCGACGGCCTCGTCGACGAGCGCGGGCAGGTCCTGGTCGCCTCCGTCTTCAGCAGCGGGCGCCAGAACCGCAACGGCTCACCCGTGGTCTACGCCAACGGTGCAATGGTGCAGGAGGATACCCTCCTCTTTGGCGAGCTCGCGGCGTATGCCCGCGAAGTCGTGGCCGCGAGCGGCCTGCGGCGCAGCCCGTTTCACCTCGAGGCGATGCGAGACGCGCGGGGACCCTGCCTGATCGAGGTGGGGGCACGGCTGGTCGGGCACTCGCACGCCTTCACCTGCGAGCGCGTCCACGGCGGCGGGTTCGACTTCTTTGGCGTCGCGGCGGCGGGCTACCTGGGCAAGCCCATGGACCTGCGGCTCAGCTTCACGCAGTACAACCGGCGGCAGGCGGTCAAGGTCTACGGCGCCTCCGACGTCGAAGGCGCCATCTGCCAGGTCGAGGGAGTCGAGCAGGTGGAAGCTTTGCCCTCGTTCGACCGGTGGATCGTGAGGCCGCGCCCCGGCGCCGCGCTGCACCGCACCGTGGACCTCTTCACCGTGCCGTACTCGCTGGTGCTGGTGGGTCCGCGCGACGGCGAGTCGCTGCCGGCGGTGGGAGAGAACATCCACCGGACGCTGCGCCTGGGCACGCAGCCGTCGTCGCCCTGGCAGCGCCTGC
>JAYWAJ010000028.1:0-7644 GCA_043782525.1 Deltaproteobacteria bacterium
GCGCCGCCGATGGCGCCGTAGGTCTTGTTGTACTCGCCAAAGTGCGCGACGTAAAACGAGAAGCCCCACGAAGCGAGGAGCCAGCCGGCCACCGCCACCAGCGACCCCGGCGTGAGAAGGCGGAACCTTTGCTTCACGTCGGGAAGCACCTGGTACAGGGTCGCCCAGACGAGCGTGATGAGAAGGCCGGCCACGGGAAGTCGCAGCCACTGCACCACCCGCGCGACCGGACCGCCAAAGGCGCTGGCGACCGGCCCGGCGGCGACGCCAACGAGGGCGGCGAGGAGGACGAGCGAACCTCCGCCCAGCGTCGTCCCGATGGCGATGGCGCGCGTCTTCCAGAACGGGCGGCCGTCTTCGACGTGATGGAGGGCATTGAGGCCATCCATCAGGGAGACGATGCCGCCCGACGCGGACCAGATGGCGCCGACGAAGCCGACGGTGAGGAGCCCGAGGTTGTGCCCGCGGTTGATGTCCCGGATCTGCTGCGCGATGATCCGGCTCGCATCCTCGGGCGCCACCTGGCTGACTTCGCGGATGAACTGCTCCACCTGGTGCGGCTGCAGGACGACACCGGTCAAGGTGACCAGGAAGAGAAGGAAGGGGAAGAGGGCGAGCACGCCGTAGAAGGTCAGCGCGGCAGCCACGTCCATCAGCTTGTCCTTGAGAATCCGATCCTTGAGGGCGAGGAAGAAAGCCTTCCACGCCACGGCGTTTGCCTGCCTCGTCACGTCGTCCCCCGGCTCTCCATCCAATATGGAGCGCCCGCCCGCAAAGCGCATGCGAATGGAAGTGCGGCGAGCGCTCGCCTGGAAGGCTATTCGTCGAGGAAGAACTCGAGGGCGCCGCGGGTCCCTTGATCGCGGCGCTCCCGCTCCAGCGCACGCAGCTGCACGCGGCGGATCTTCCCCGAGATGGTCTTGGGCAGTTCGGCAAACTCAAGGATGCGAATCCGCTTGTAGGGCGCCAGCCGGCCTTTGACGAACTGGAGGATCTCGCGGGCCAGCTCCGCCGACGGAGTGAAGCCCGGCTTGACCACCACGAAGCACTTGGGCGACGAGGTGCGGACCGGGTCGGGGCTGGGCACCACCGCCGCCTCGGCGACGGCCGGGTGCTCGAGGAGCGCGCTCTCCAGCTCGAAGGGGCTGAGGCGATAATCGGACGACTTGAAGACGTCGTCTCCGCGCCCGACATAATGGTAGTAGCCGTTCTCGTCGCGCGTGGCCTCGTCGCCGGTGCGGTAGTAGCCCTGGGCCGTCGCCGCGGCGGTGCGGCCGGGGTCGTCGAGATAGCCGCCCATCAGTCCGATCGGGCGCTCGGGCAAGAGCTTGAGCGCGATCTCGCCTTCGGCTGCTTCGCGCCCCTCGCCGTCGAGCAAGGCCACCCGGTACCCCGGCAAGGGCCTGCCCATCGAACCGAGCACGATCTTCTGGCCGGGGCTGTTGCCGATCTGCGCCGTGGTCTCCGTCTGACCGTAGCCGTCGCGGATGGTGACGCCCCAGTCCCTCTGCACGTGCTCGATCACCTCTGGATTGAGCGGCTCGCCCGCGCTCACCAGCTCGCGCAGCGCCTCGGGCTTCTTGCCCAGCTTCTCCAGGACCAGCATGCGCCACACCGTGGGCGGAGCGCAGAGCGTCTCCACCTTCTCGCTCCGCAGCAGCTCCAGCGTGCGCGACGCCTTGAAGCGCGGCGCGTCGTGCACCAGCACGGTGGCGCCGGCGTTCCAGGGCGCGAAGAAGCTGCTCCAGGCGTGCTTGGCCCAGCCGGGCGAGCTGATGTTCTGGTGCACGTCGCCCTCGCGCAGCCCGATCCAGTACATGGTCGAGAAGTGCCCGATGGGGTAGCTCACCTGCGTGTGCAGCACCAGCTTGGGCTTCGCCGTCGTTCCCGAGGTGAAGTAGAGCAGGAGCGGGTCGCCGGGCGCGGTGGGCGCCTCGAGCGGCGCGCTGGCGGCGGCCGAGCGCGCGTCGTCGAAGGGCGTGAAGCCCGCCGCCGCCGCGCCCGCCACCAGCTTGACGCCGAGCTGTTCGACGAGCCCCTCGAACTTGTCGAGACAAGTGGCGTCCGCCACCGCGTGCCGCGCGCCGCCGCGCTGCAGGCGGTCCTTGACGTCGTCCCGGGTCAGCTGCGTCGTCGCCGGGATGACCACCGCGCCCAGCTTGATGGCGGCGAGCACGGTCTCCCAGAGCGGGAGCACGTTGTTGAGCATCACCAGGATCCGGTCGCCCTTCCGCACGCCCTGGTCGTGCAGGTAGCGCGAGACGCGGGTCGACCGGTCGGAGAGCTCGGCGAAGCTGACCTCGGTCCTGCCTGCGGTCTCGCTGATGATGCGCAGCGCCGGCCGCGTGTTGCCGCGCGCGTAGACGTCGAACCAGTCGATGGCCCAGTTGAACCGGGAGAGCTCGGCGACCGGAAAGGAAAATTCGCGCACCGCCGCGTCGAGGTCTTCCCGGTGCTTGAAGAGCGTCTCGCGCACCTTCTGGAACGCTGCGGTCGGATTCATCCGCTCACTCCTTGCGGAGGCTGGCACTCGCCGCCGCGCCTGGGCACCTGATAGCACGCGGCCGGCAGGAGCGGGCGAGCCTCAGCGCTTCACGGCGGTGATGACGACGTGGATCTCGTCGTTGCGGGGATTGACGAAGTCCAGGCGGAGGCGATCCCCGCTGGTCGAGAGGGCGGCGGGGATCGAGCTTCCCGTCAGCGCCCAGCCGGGCGGCAGCAGGACGGCATTGGCGGGGCGGCCGAAGGTCCGATCGAAGATCAGCTGCCCGCCCTCGCTTCGATAGCTCTTCGGGTCGGTATAGGTCTCGCTGATGCGCAGCCGGACCGATTCGCCCTCGCGAACCGGCGCAAAGCGGACCACCACCACTTCCGTTTCCTTGCTCACCGCCTCCCCGGGTTCGAGCCAGCCAGCGGGGATGGCGTCGCCGCGCAGCTTCTCCACCGGCAGGGTGGTGCCGGTATCGAGCACGCGGGCGGAGGGATTGGACGCCGTGCTGCCGGCGCGGACGACGTTGAGATACTTGTCGGCGCCCGGCTTCGCTTCCGTGTAGTCGTGGAAGAGATCGAAAGCATGGGTCTCCGGCGGCTGCAGGGAATAGACGATCTCGCGGTCCTGGATCGCACGCTCCTCCACCTTCGAGGGCAGCAAGTGCGCTCCCGTCTTGCGCGCCTCGACGGTCAGGGGCACCGCCCCTTCGCCCACGCCGATGAAGCTGATCAAGAGCCTCCCGGACGGCTCGGTGATCACCTGCGACGGGTAGTTGCAGCTCGAGACCTCATATCCGGCCGGGAGCAGCAGCGCGTTGCGGCGGATCCCGAGCGGCCGGGTGAAGACCAGGAGCCCGTCGCGCTCGAAATAGCTCTTCTCGTCGCGGTAGGTCTTGAGGATGCGGATGCGCCCCTGCCCCTCGACCGGGACTCTTCGCGCCAGGTGCACCTGGATGAACTGTTCGCCGTCCTTCGCCTCCGGAAGGCCGTGCGCCCGCGCTGCCGCGGCGCCCACGATGTCGAACTGCAGCGGCTTTCCGCTGGCGCGGTCGATGACGCTCTCGTCCGTGGCCACGCTCCCGGGCCGGATGGGATTGAAATACGACTCCGCCAAAGCGGTGGTGGCGGTCACGTCATAGATGATGCGGAATTGCGCGGTGCCCGGCGCCAGCAGCTCATAGCGGGTATAGGCATCCGCTTCCGTCTGGCGCGAGTCCTCCTGGCGCGGCTGGTGGGTCGCGATCTGGATGGCGGGGGCCTGCGCCGCGCATGCCGCCAGCATGGCTGCGACGACGATCGTCCCCCTCCACGAGCGCAGGATCATCGCCCTGTCATTGGAGATCGATCTCCACTTTGACATCGCCGCCAGCCGGCACCGTGACCTTCCGCGTCGTACTCCCGAGAAGCTCATGCTGGATCTGCAGCTCGTACGTGCCGGCGGGCACCTGCGGAATGCGGAAGGCGCCGGACTTGTCGCTGACGGCGAATCCGGGATGGTCGAAGACATAGACGGAGCCGTCCATCCAGGAGTGCACGTCGCACTTGAAACGGACGCTCCCTGGTTTCGCGAGAACGTTGAGCGGCACCTTGCTGTGTTGACCCTTGATCGGCATGGCGATGTTTCCCAGGGTCGTGCCGCCCGCGAGCAAGTGGACGTTGTGCAGGCAGACGTCCGAGTTGACGAAGGTCAGCCGCGACCCGACCGGAACCGCCACCACGTGCGGGTTGAAGAGGCAGGCCTCCTGGGAGATGGAGACTTCGACGGGAGGCGGCGGGGCGGCGCCGGGGACCCCCGGCACGCTGACGACGGCGTTGGCGAGGGCCTTGTCCTTGCCGACGATCAGCGCCTGCGAGGGCTGCATCTTCCCGCAGGGGACCAGCGACGCCGCCGGAACCCGGATCGGGGGTACGGTGCGCTTGCCCAGGTAACGAACGTGGCCGATGATCGTGCCGCCCGTGCCCGCCTCCGACGCGGTGCCCACGCCGAGGCAGAGGACGCCGATCCCGAAGAGAATTCGAAGGGCGCGATGGGTTCGCATGGTGGCGTGGAATGAGCGCTCGATACCGCCGAAAGTCAATCGCGTATCGAGCAGGCGCCTGGCGCAAAAAGCCAGGTGCTCATTCGCGCTCGACCGCCGGGTGGTCGAGCGCCGACCGTCGGCACCCGCAGCGTGGCGGAGCTCTTGCCCAGCTTGGCGCCCTGGCGCAGAAGGCGCTGCCAGCAGGAGGGCGAGCATCAGAGGAGGACCACGCCCTTGACGGTGCCGGTGAGCACCTCCTTGCCCAGCTGGTTCTGGAGGATGAAGCTGAAGGTATAGGCGCGGCGTCCGGGCTCGTCGGCGGCTAGCTCGCAGCGCCCCTGGCAGCGGATGGTGTCGCCGGCAAAGGCCGGACGGTGGAAGCGGAAGGTCATCTCGGAAGCGAGGAAGTCGATCGAACCGCCGAACTCGGTGACCAGCGTCGCGGTCAGCAGCCCCTGCAGCATCAGGCGCCCCTTGGCGTCGGGCGTGACATGGTGGATGCCCGCGTCGCCGGAGATGGTGGTAAAGGTCCGGACGTCCGCTTCGGTGAACGTCCGCTCCTGCACGAAGACGTCGCCGGGCTTGATCGATTCCTTGCGATTTTGCATTGTGCGCGTCCTTGTAACCGGGAGGGCGCGGATGTTCCAGAGCGACTTGTTGAAGGACCGCCACATCGTGGTGACGGGGGGCGGCACCGGGCTGGGTGCCGAGATGGCGCGCCGGTTCGCGGGCCTGGGCGCGCAGGTGGCGGTGCTGGGGCGGCGCCAGGAGAAGCTGGACGAGGTGGTCGCCTCGATCGCGGCGGCGGGCGGCAGGGCCAGCGCGCATTCCTGCGACGTGCGCGACTTTGGCGCGGTGCAGGAAGTGGCGGCCCGCCTCGGACCGGTGGACGGGCTGGTCAACAACGCCGCCGGCAACTTCCTCGCCGCCTCGGAAGACCTGAGCTCGAACGGCTTCAAGACGGTGATCGACATCGTGCTCAACGGGACGTTTCATTGCACCAGCGCCTTCGCCCGCTCGATGATCGACTCGAAGAAGGGCGGCGCCATCGTCAACATCGTCACCACCTATGCGTGGATGGGGTCGGCCTTCGTGCTGCCCTCGGCCTGCGCCAAGGCCGGCGTGCTGGCGATGACGCGTTCGCTCGCGGTCGAGTGGGCGGCGTACGGGATCCGCGTCAACGCCATCGCGCCCGGCCCAGTGCCGACCGACGGTGCCTTCTCGCGGCTGCTGCCGGATCCCGCGCTGGAGGAGGCGGCGAGAAACCGCGTTCCGCTGAAGCGGTTCGGGACGCCGCGCGAGATCGCCGACGCGGCCGCCTTCCTCATCTGCGGGCAGTCCGGCTACGTCACCGGCGACTGCCTCACCGTCGACGGCGGCGAGTGGCTGAAGAACGGCGGCGAGTTCAGCTGGGCCACCGACTTCGACCGCGACGCCTTGAAGCAGATGCTGAAGGCGATGCGCGGCAAGGAGAAGTAGGCGCGCGGGCTTCGAAGCAGCGGCCCGGGAGAGCGTCAGGGGCGGCTGCCCGAGAGCAGCTCCTTCACGTCCTTGAAGCGGTCGTTGGGCACGGTGATGGAGAGGACGTACTGCTCGATCAGCCAGCGCCCGCCGCTGTAGACGAGCACGCCGCTGCCCCGCGCGGGCCCGAGGTTCTGCGTCTCCAGGTCTTCCTCGAACCAGGCGGTGTCGCCGCGCAGGACGATGCGGCGGTGGACGCCGCGGAAGGACCAGGCCTTGCCCTTGGCGAAGTGCGGATGCGCATAGGCGCGGAAGGCCTGGTCGTCCCAGCGCTCGGTGGCGTCGGTGCCGAGGAAGACGCCGCCGGGGGCAAAGTGCCCGAAGTAGCGCGCCTCGTCCGCCCGCGCCGCCGCGTCGTGGAAGTCATCCAGCGCCGCGGCAACGTCCTCTGGCGAGCGCGCCACCTGCGCATGCGAACACGCCACTACCAAAGCAAAAGCAAAGGCACACCGCGAAGGCGCGAAGATTCGCGAAGGGGCGCGAAGGATTCGGGGCGGGCACCCGAAACGGGCGCCCGTGCGGGCTTCGATCCCAAAAAAGCATTTCTTCGCGAACCTTCGCGCGAACTTCGCGCCTTCGCGGTGTGATCTTGCTTCTGCTTTTTCAGCGCAGTTTGGCAATGACTTCCTCGTCGAAGATACGCGGCAGCTCGCACTTCACCTCGCCGTCCTCGCGCCGCACCGGCAGGGGGACGAAGTGGTCCCCGCGCTTCCACATCAGATGCGGAGTCAGCGGCGCAGGCCCGCCCTCGAACGCCTCCAGCGACCCCGCCGCCATCGCCTCCAGGGCCCGCAGCGAGCGCCGGTCGACGATGGAGTGACAGAGCAGGATGTGCCCGCTGGGCATGGCCACCAGCGCGCCGAACTCCGTCGGCGGGCCGAGCAGGTCGTCGGCGGCGAGGCCCAGCGTCGCCACGAACACCGACTTCCCCGAGACCGCGTAGATGCGGGTGCCGGCGATCTCCATCGGCTTGAGCTCGACGTGCTCCTGCGCCTTGACGTTCTCCAGCGCCAGCCCCACCAAGGTCGCCGCCGGCCGCTCCCAGGCCGCCAGATCGGCGGCGCGCACCGGGGTGACGAAGCTCGGCAGGTCGAGCACCAGCACCGCCTGCAGCTCGGAGGTGACCGGGGCGGAGATGGCGCCCGGGCCCAGCGTGTCGGCGCGCTGGACGCGCAGCTTGAGGACCGGCCGCGCCTTGGCGAAGTCGCCGCGGACCGCGTCGAGCTCGCGTCCCAGCTTCTCCTCCGCGCCGCGCCGCTGCAGCTCCTCGTGGACCAGCGCCGGCCAGCGGATCGGCCCTTCTGCCGCGCACCGCTGCGCCAGCGGCAGGAGGGGCAGGTCCCAGCCCGGACCTCCGGCCGGAGAAAGGTGCACGTAGTCGTCGTTCAGCTCGAACGGTTCGCCCCGCGCCGCCAGCTCCGCGTGGACGGTGTCGAGAAAGGCCGCGTAGGAGGCGGCGTCGAAGAGCCGTCCCCATTCGGGGAGTCGGGAGATGAGCGCGGCGAAGGTCATGGGCAGCCTGGGGCCCGAGGCCTGGAGCCTGGAATCCGCATTCAGAACACGTAGCGGATCCGCGGCATCACCGCCAGCGACGGCAGCGCCAACGTCTGCG
>JAYWAJ010000029.1:0-50243 GCA_043782525.1 Deltaproteobacteria bacterium
AGCAGCGGCGCGCCGAAGTGGCTGCGCACGAAGAACTGGTCGTTGGGCGTGAACTCGTCGGCGAGGGCGGAGCCGGGAGCCTCCAGGTCCAGCGGGCGCGTGTTGCGGACGATCAGCGCGCCCTTCTCCGAGGTCCGGTCGGCAGCGGCGGCGAGGCGGGCGCCGAGCGCTCCGAACAGTCCGAGGCGGAAGAGATCGCGGCGGGAGGGGCGGGGGGGCGTCATGGGAGCCTCTGGCGTGGCGCGGAGAGCAGGCAGCCTGCTTCAGGACGGCCGGATGAGCAACTGCCCGGGGGCAGAGATGGACCTGGGACCGCGATTCATGCTCTCACCGCTATGCGAGGCCAGGGTGTCCGGGCGTTGTCGCAGGGAGGAACGCCGATGCTGTTCCGCCAGCTGTTCGACTCTGAGAGCTCGACCTTCACCTACTTGCTCGCCGACGAGGCGACCCGCGAGGCCGCGCTCATCGATCCCGTGCGCGAGCAGCTGCAGCGCGACCTGACGCTGCTTCGCGAGCTCGGACTCAAGCTCGTCTATGTCCTCGACACCCATGTCCACGCCGACCACGTCACCGCCGCCGGCCTGTTGCGGGCGCAGACCGGGGCCCGCACCGTCGGCGGCCGCAAGGGCCCCTCCTGCGCGGATCTCCAGGTCGCGGCGGGCGCGCAAATCCGGCTGGGCGGCGTGGTCATCGAGGTCCTCGAGACGCCGGGCCACACCGACGACAGCCTGAGCTACCGGGTCGGCGACCACCTCTTCACGGGCGACGCCTTGATGATCCGCGCCGCCGGTCGCACCGACTTCCAGAACGGCGACGCCGGCCAGCTCTACGACACCATCACGCAGGTGCTCTTCGCACTGCCCGACGCGACGCTGGTCCATCCGGCGCACGACTACAAGGGCTGCACCGTCACCACCATCGGAGAGGAAAAGCGCTTCAACGCCCGGGTGGCGGGGCGCAGCCGGGCGGAGTTCGTCAAGCTCATGAACGGGCTCAACCTCCCCAAGCCGAACAAGATCGACGAAGCGGTGCCCGCCAACCGGGCCTGCGGAATGCTCGACGGGCGCACGGTGCGAGAGATCGAGCCCTCCGCGCTGGGCGCGCGCCAGTCGGCGGCCCGCCTGATCGACGTGCGCGAGCCGGCGGAGTTTGAGCGTGACGGGCACCTGCCGGGGGCGCAGATGGTTCCGCTGGCCACGCTCCCGGCCCGGGCCGCGCAGTGGAGCCGCGACGAGGCCCTCATCGTCGTTTGCAAGACCGGCGCGCGCTCGGCAACGGCGGCCGCCGATCTGGCCGCGCTCGGCTTCAACAACGTCGCCACCGTCCGGGGCGGGATGGCGGCGCTGCTCAAGTCGGGCGCGCAGGTCGAGTGGGGCCGGCCCGACGCCAGCGAGTGAAGGACCGCCCTGCCGCCTCTCGGCGACGAGGCCGGACCGGAGCCAGGGCAGAGATGCTGCGGGTGCTCACTCCTGCTCGAGCAGGCGCAGGACCGACGAGGCCGCCGCGGCACCGGCCGGCAGCCCAAGCGCCGCCAGGTGGCCGTTGGCATCGAACAGCGGCCCGCCGCGAAAGCTCTCGGGCAGGGTTGCGCTGGTGTGCAGGAGCGGCCGGCCGACGTGGTCGACCCGGACGCCGAGCACATCGACCACCTTGCCATCCGTGCCCATGGCCAGGAGCTCGTCGGCGATGTCGGGGTCGGAGGTCGCGATCTCTGCCCCGGGCAGCTGGCGGGCCCGGTCGGGGAGCTGCAGGACGGCGATCCCGAGGGTGACATCGGCGCCCGCCAGCTTCGCCGGCACGGCGCCGAGACCGTCGACCACGACGACGATCTCCGCCTCCGTCATGGAGCCGTCGGCCAGCCTGGCGAGGAGCCCGTGCAGATCGGTCAATACCAGGCCACCGCGGATGAGCACGCCGGAGGCGGAGGTTCGCGACCCGCCGGCCTGCGCGACGACGAAGACGGTGAAGCCATGCGACCGGTCGGCGACGGAGCGGAGATCAGCCGGCGCCCCGAGCGGGCGCACCACGAATGCGAGCAGCGCCATCCAGACAGTCATCTCCGCCTCCTGCAGGGAAGACGGGCGGCGCCGGCTCAAGTTTCCCGGCGAAACGAACTGAAACAGGCGCGCAGCCTTCCGGCAGCGCAGAGCTGTCGGCGAACGCCACCCCGACTCCGCCGCCGTTCGGGCCAGCCCGAAGTGCAGGGGGGTGTCCGGCTACTCGACGGCGAGGTTGAGCCCCTCGGTCCCCGACATGCGCCCCGCCGGCGAGAGCGGCAGGAGGAGAAGTCCGCCCAGGAGCGCGATGGGCGCGATCAGCATCACCTGCACGTCGGGCGAGCCGTGCCAGAGGTGGAGCAGCGCGATGGCCACTGCGCCGCCCAGCATGCGCGTCGAGTAGACGGCGCTGGTGACCACCGCGCGCGCCCGCCACGGCACCACGCTCTGCGGCCCGATGGTGGCGGTGCTGGCCGCCGGCCCCAGCCCGACGCCGAGCACGGCCAGGGTCACGAAGGCCCAGAGGATGGGCTCGTGGGCGCCCACCACCACCGCGAGCAGCATCGCGCCGACCGCGGCCAGCGCGAAGCCGCCGCCGACGCTCGCCCGCATGCCGCCGCGGATCATCACGCGGACGCCGAACATCGAGCCGAGCGCCCAGCCGGCGAGCATCGGCACCAGGGCGACGCCGGCGAGGAGCGCGCTGTAGCCGCGCGCGGTCATCCACAGCGGCACGTAGGCGGTGGTCGAGTAGAGCAGGGCGCCCGCGACCGCGCCGCCGAGCAGGCCGGACTGCACCGTCCGGTCGCGCAGGTATTCGACCGGCACCAGGCTCTCCGCCGATCCGCGCTGGTGGGCGACGAGGATGGCGCCGAAGACGAGCCCGGCGGCGGCGAGGAAGACGCGTAGCGGGGCGGAGTTGCCCGGCTCGAGCGCGATGAGGAGCAGCGCCACCGAGGCGCCGGCCAGCACCGGACCCCACAGGTCCACCTTGCCGCGCCTGCGTTCCGGATCCCGGTAGCTCACCATCAGCAGCGCGCCCGCCAGCAGGCCGACCGGCAAGTTGACGAGGAAGACCCAGCGCCACGAGGCATGCCCGACGATCCAGCCGCCGATGACCGGGCCCAGCACGTTGGCGAGGCCCCACACGCCGGTGAAGATGCTCTGCACCACCGCGCGCTCCTTCAGCGTGTAGAGGTCGGCGGCGATGGTCATGGTGGTCGGCTGGATGGCGCCCGCGCCCAGCCCCTGGATGACGCGGAAGGCGATCAGCCACGGCACCGAGGTGGCGGCGCCGCAGAGGGCGGAGCCGGTGAGAAAGAGGGCGAGGCCGCCGATGAAGGCAGGCTTGCGGCCGAGGTGGTCGCCCAGCTTGCCCACCAGCATCACGCCCAGCGTGCAGGCGAGGAGAAAGGCAGTGAAGACCCAGGCGTAGAGGGAGCTGCCGCCCAGCGCGCGGGTGATGGTGGGCATCGAGGTGGTGACCACCGTGCCCTCGAAGGCGCTGATGACCAGGCCCAGCAGCACGGCGGCGGTGGCCAGCTTGCGGTTTGCGGTCGGACGCATCACGGCAGGGTAGATGCACGGCGCGTCATTCAGAATCTGTATTTACCGAATGCATGCCATTCACATTCTGCATAGAATACTTTGGGTGACCATCGACCAGCTGGAGGCCTTTCTCGCCGTCGCGGAGCGCGGGACCTTCACCCGGGCGGCGCGGCAGCTCGGGCTCTCGCAGCCCACGCTCTCGCGGCAGCTGCACGCGCTGGAGGCGGAGCTGGAGGTCCGCCTGCTGGTGCGCAGGCCGCGCGGGGTGGTGCTCACCGACCCGGGAGGGCGCTTTCTCAAGCGGGCGCGGGAAGCGCTCGATGCCCTGCGGCAGGGGACCAGCGAGCTGCACGAACTGGCCCAGACGCCGCGCGGGCCGGTCTCAATCGCCGCCCTGCCGACGGTCGGAGCCTACGCCCTGCCGGCGCTGATCGAGGCCTTCCTGCGCGAGAACCCGGAAGTGCAGCTTCGCCTCGGCGAAGGGCGCTCCGACGAGCTGGAAGAGAAGGTGGCGCAGGGCGACCTCGACTTGGCGGTGACCACCTTGCCGCTGCAGCGGGTCGACCTGGTGGCACAGAGGCTCTGGAGCGAGCCGTTCCTGCTGGCGGTCCCGCGCGGGCACCGCTTCGCGCGCTCCCGCCGGCCGGTGTCGATCTCTGCCCTGGTCGGCGAGCCGCTGGTCATCGTCGGGGGATCCTCGGCCAACGCGGCGCTCTGGGCGGCGTGCGAGGCGCGCGGGCAGAAGCCGCGCATCGGCATCGAGGTCGATCATCCGCAGAGCCAGCGGCGCATGGTCGAGCGGGGCGTCGGCGTCGCGCTGATGCCGGAGATCATGGCCCGCGACCACGCCTTTGCGCGCTTCGAAGTGGTCGAGGTGCAATCTCCGCCCCGGCGGACGGTGGCCCTCATCCACCGGGGCGAGCGGTCGCTCACCTACGGGGCGCGGGCGCTGAAGCGATTCATGGTCGATCAACTCAAGGGGCGGAGCTGAGGCCGGCTCCCCGCCAACCCGCCGCTGGGTACGAAGCGGGTCCAGGAACGAGCGGTTCGGCGAGGGACCGGCTCCATCATGTCCGGTAGCGCACGCTCGCAGACGAGACGGTGCTTTCGCGTACAGCGCGACCTCTTCGCCCTGCCGGGATCCGCGCCGGTCGTTGTACTGTCGCGGCATGGCGGCGGTCGAGGTTGGGCCTATGGAAGAGAATGCCACCCTCGCAGCGGGGGTGCTCCGGTGCTGATCGGGTTGCGCGACTCCGATGCGCCCGCGCTGGTCAAGCCCGACGGGGCCCAGCTCTCCTACCGGCAACTCGGGGCGGAGGTGCAGGAGGAAGCCCGGGCGCTGCGCACGCAGGGCGCGTCGCCGGGGCGCGTCGTTGCCCTGGGCGTCGCCGATCCGCAGCAGTTCCTCATCTCTGCCCTCGCCGTCTGGGAATGCGGCGCGGTGCTCTTGCCGCTGGACGTGCGGGCAGGTCCGGGGCCCACCGAGTCGCTCGTCCGCAGGGCGCGGCCGGTGCTGCTCCGCAACGGCGAGGGCCTCCAGCAACTGCCCGACCCGCGGGAGCTGGATCCAGGCACCGCGCTGCTCCTCTTCACCTCTGGCTCCTCCGGTCCGCCCAAGGGGGTGCGCCTCTCCCGCGATGGGCTGCGGGCCAACATCGAGGCGATCCTTCGATATCTGCCCGCCAGGCGGACGGCCATCGTGCTGCCGCTCACCTACAGCTACGCGCTGGTCGGGCAGGCGCTGACCACGCTGCACGCAGGCGCGACCGCGCTCCTGCTCGGCGAGCTAAAGTACCCGGCCGAACAACTGGACGCCATGGCGCGTCTGGGAGCCCGCGGCCTCTCCTCGGTGCCGCCGTCCTTGCGGCTGATCGCGCGGGCAGTGATCGAGGGAAGCCCCGCGCCGCAGCTCGACTACGTGGCCTCGGCAGGGGCGTCCCTCGACGCCGCCACCGTCGCGCTCGTCAAGACGGCTTTTCCGGCGGCGCGGATCTGGAACCAGTACGGGCTCACCGAAGCATCTCCGCGCGTGGCGGCCATCGCCGACGACGATCCAGCCTTCGCCCGGGGCGCGACCGGCCGGCCCCTGCACGGAGTCGAGCTGCGCATCGAGGGCGAGGAGATCCTGGTGCGCGGCCCGTCGGTGATGCTGGGCTACCTCGACGATCCGGAGGCCACCTCCCGCGCGCTGCTGGAGGGCGGCTGGCTGCGCACCGGCGATGTCGGCCACCTCGAAGACGGCTGCCTCTTCGTGCACGGCCGCGGCGACGGCGTGGTGAAATGCGCGGGCGAGCGGGTGGGGCTCGACGAGGTCGCCGGGGTGATGCGCGAATGTGCAGGCGTCGCCGACGCCTGCGTCGTTGCCTTGCCCGACGAGGCGCTGGGAGTGCGGCTGGTGGCTTTCGTCGAGGCGCCGGCCGGAGTGCTGGCGGAGCTGCGGAAGTTCTTGCGCAAGAAGCTCGGGCCGGCGAAGCGACCGTCGGAGATCATCCCCGTCGAGTCACTCCCGCGGCTTCCCTCGGGCAAGATCGACAGGCAGGCGCTGCGGCGCCGTGCGGAGGAACCGTGAGCGTAGAAGTGCTGGAAGTGATCGCGCAGTTCACCGAGGTCCCTGCGGATCCGGCGCAGCCGCTCGAGCTGGCTTCGCTCGAACTGGTGCAGCTTGCCGAATCGCTGGAGGAGCGCTTCGGCTTCGTCGTCGATGCCCGCGATCTGAATGAGAAGAACTTCGGGTCGGTGGCGCGGATCGAGGCCTACGTCGCGCGAAAGCGCGGGGCGGTGTGACGCTCCGCGGACGGTGACTCCGGCCATGCGCGCCGGACGGCTCAAGCAGGTGCTGGAATGGGGCGCGACGCGGCCGGACTATGCCGCGGGCCTGCGCGCGGCGACGGCCACCATCGTGCCCCTCGGCATCGGCGAGGCGACCGGCCGTCCGCAGCTGCTCTGGGTCGCCCTCGGGGGCTGGCTCACCACCTTCGCCGATCCGGGCGGTCCCTATCCGCTGCGCGCCACCACGCTGGTCGCCTATGCCCTGGCAGGCGCGGCTTCGATGATGGTGGGCACCGCCTGTGCGGCCCATCCCTGGATCAGCGTCGCAGCACTGTTCTTCTGGGCCGCCGGCTGCGCCTTGTTGCGCGTCTACGGCGAGGCAGCGGGCGGCGTCGGCACGCTTTCGTTGATCGCGTTCTGCATTGCGCTCGGGACGCCGGTCTCCGATCTCCGCTCGCTGGCACTGCGCGGCGTGCTCTTCGTCGCCGGGGCGCTGTGGGCCGCCGCGCTGGCCCTGATGCTGTGGCCGCTGCATCCGTACCACCCCGTCCGGCGGGCGGTGGCGGCCTGCCATCGCGGGCTCGCGCTGCAAGCGCGGGAACTCGCCGGGGGAGCGCCCGGCTGGTTCGAGGCGGCGGGTCGCGGCCGCGGCCAGATCCGCGCCCTGCTCGAGACGGCGCGGTCGGTGCTGGGCTCGGTCCGTCGCGGCCGCAGCGGAGAGAGCCGGCGCAGCGAGCTCCTCGTCGCCATCTACGAGGGGGCGGAGCTGGCTCTCGGCGATCTCGCGGCGCTGTCGGAGACGCTGCTGTCGCTGGAGGAACGCGGCGTACCGCGGCCGGCCTCCTTTGCGCCGTCGATGATGAGCCTCGCCCTGGCGCTGGAGTCGACGGCGCGGGCGGCAGGGGAGGAGGAGGCAGAGATCGCGACGCCGGTGGTGCGGCTGGAAGGGGAGGGCGACCTGGCGAGGCCGCTCGCGTCCTTGCTCTCGCACGTCCAGTTTGCACTGGAGGCGGCCGCGGCGCTGCACACGGGCGCCGGGGGCTTCGAGCCGCCGCAGCCGCTGGGCGTGCCGGCGCGACGATCGATGCGCGACGTCCTCTCGCCGCGATCGATCGAGCTGCGCCACGCCCTGCGCGTCGGCGCCACGGCGGCCGCTGCCGCGCTGCTGGGCCTCCTGCTGCACCGGCCGCGCCGGTACTGGATCATCGTCACCACCGTGATCGTCATCCAGCAGCACTCCGGGGCGACGCTGCGCAAAGGGCTGCAGCGCGTGGCCGGCACCGTGGCGGGCGCCATGCTCGCGGCGGTGCTGGCGCCCCTCACCCACGGGCAGCTGAGGGCGGCGCTGGTGCTCTTCGCGCTGGCACTCGCGGCAGCGGCGCTGCGCCGCCACAACCATGCCGTCTACGCGACGCTGATGACTCCGCTCTTCGTGCTGATGGCCGAGTCCGCCTCGGGCGATTGGCACCTCGCCGGCACGCGCATCTCCTCGACGCTGCTGGGCGGGGCGGTGGCGTTGATCGGCTTCGCGCTCTGGCCGAGCCGCGAGCGCGAGCGGTTGCCGGCAGCGCTCGCTGACGTGCTGCGCAAGACGGCCCAGCTGCTCATCTCCGCCCGGACGGGACCGCTCTCGTACCCTGCCCGTCGCGAGGTCGGACTGGCGCTGGCCAACGCCGACGCTGCCTTCGAGCGGTTCCTCGACGAGGGTCATACCGACCTCGAGGCCGAAGCGATGATGGCGGTGCGGTCGCAGTCGCGCCGGCTGGTGGGCGCCATCGTCGCGCTCTCGGCGGCAGGCACTCTCTCGGCGGAGACGGCGCGGCCGATTGAGACCGTGCTCGACGGCCTTGCCTCCGCCGCCGAGGCGCACCGCCCTCCGCCTGCGTTGCCAACCCTGCCTGCGACGGCGCCGGGCGAGCGGCTGCGGGGGCCGATCGAGGTGATCCACGCGGCGCTGGGCCGGCTTGGAGCGTAACCTCTCCCGACCTCCGCCCCGATCGTCGCAAGCCAGGGACGACCTCTGCCGGGCCCGAAGGCTTCCGGCACCAGGGCTGGCGGCGGCGCAGGGGGCGCCTTTAGAAGGTGAGGACCAAGGCCCCCGTAGCGGTGGCGGCGAGCGTGGCGTAGCCGACGAGCTGGTGTGCGAGAGCGAAGTCCCTTTGCGACCTCTGCCCTTCCTTTGAGGCGATGACGGGGCCGAGGATGATCTGCGCCAGCATTCCTGCCGTGGCGACAGCGAGCGCGACCTTGTGCGCCGTCGCCGTGTCGAGCCGCGCCGGCTTGGGGAGCGGACTCGGGGCAAAGATCGCCAGCGCGCCGGTGGCCGCGAAGACGACCGCGGTTCCGATGCCCAACCACCGGTGCAAACCCAGGTAGCGCTGCGTGTCGCCTCCACCGCCGTACTTGTCGGCGTAGCTCACCTGCCCGAGGACCACCGTGGCGCCCAGGGCCCCGAGGGTGACGAACCCGCCGAGCTGGTGGAGCTGCAACATCTGCCGCCGCAGGGCGAGCTTCCGCTCCAGCTCCTTCTCCTGCAGGGGCTCAGGCGCTTTTTCGGGCGGGAGCAGCTCGAAGTCCTCGCCGGTGGATGCCGGCGGTTGCGTTGCCAGGGAGATCTGTAGAGGGCCTGCGAGCAGGGCGATGGCGAGCAGCGCGGTCATCCGCTGCGCTCCGTGCCAGCCGGGGTCTTCATTGCTGCGGACCCGCGAAGATCAGCTCTCCATCGATCTGTGCCCGGTCTTCCACTTTGACGAAGAGCAACTCCGGCCGCTCCACCCCGAAGGCGTCGAGACTGATGGGGAACGAGAAGCGCGCCCGCACGCCGCCTTCCTGCGGAGTCAGGTGCACCAGGATCTGCTGGGGCTTCTGGACGCCGTTCAGGTCGATGGTCCCCTCGAGTGTCACGTCGGTCGGGGCAGAGATGGGAAGCTGGATTCCAGAAGCCGTGCCCTTGAGCTGCACATAGGGATGCGCGGGCTCGTGGGTCACCTCGCGAACGTGCTCGTCGCGGCTCGAGTTCCCGCTATCGAAGGAAGCGATCTTTGCCCGCACCTGGACCCGCAGCAGTCCGCCGGGCTGCACCAGCGCCCGCCCCTCGAGTGCGCGCGTGCGAGCCTTCACCTCGTGCAAGGCGTGGGTCACGGTATAGGTCAGCGTGCCCTCACGCAGGTCCAGCGCTTGTGGAGCGCCCGCGGCGGCCGCCAGGAGTGTTGCGCAGAAGAGGGCACGCATGTCCCAAGATCATCGACGGATTGCGGGTCGAGCGCAACCGGATTGCCTCGCAGGGGCGGGCGCGACGTCCCGGCCCTCGAGTCCGGCGCATGATCGGCCGCGTCCTTCCTCATGCTAGAAATAACGGAGGGGGCTCTGACGCAATGATCCGCATCCAGCACCTTTCCGGAAGCAGGCAGGGGCAGACATCGAACTCCGGCAAGCAGGTGGTGCGCATCGGGCGCGCGCCGGACTGTGACGTGCGCTTCGACGCCGCCAAAGACCCGAAAGTCTCGGGTCACCACGCCGAGTTCCTCTACGAAGACGGCCAGTGGTTCGTGGTCGACACCGGCTCGACCAACGGCACGCTGGTGGAGGGTGCCCGCATAACCAAGCAGCGCCTGCGCCAGGGCGAGGAGATCCAGATCGGCGCCGGCGGTCCCCGGGTTCGCGTCGAATTCGACGCGCAGGACGGGTTGGGCGGCGCGATGAAGACCGAGGCGGTCTCGCTCCAGGACCTGCCCAGGCTGCGCAACTCGCCGCCTGCTCCCAACCTCGCCTCGACCGCGGTCATCTCGGCGATGTCGAGCGACCTGCGGCAGAGCGCGGATACGCAGACCGCCAAGCTCGCCGAGCTGGCGGCAAAGCAGATCGCCGAGGCCCGGCGAAAGGCGGGCGGCGTCTCCTCCGGGCAGACCATGGCCATCATGGTCAGCAGCCTCAAGGAGGTCCAGCAAGGGACCAGGACGCGGACCCGAAAGACCTGGGTCAAGGTGGTGGCGGCGGTGGCGGGCGTGGCGCTCGTCGTGGTGGCGGTGATGGGCGTCGTCATCATCCAGCAGAAGCGGCGGATCGACGCCCTGGTGAAGCAGAAGGACGGCATCGACAAGGAGATCGCCAAGGTCCAGGCACAGATGGACGAGGAGACCGACCCGGTCAAATTGATCGAGCTGGAAGAGAAGCTGAATTCGCTCTCCGGAAGCGCCGTGCAGACCATCGAGACCCTGGAAAAGTCCGACAAGACGAAGGCCGCCGAGGTCGCCAACAAGGGAGACGAGCTCGATCAGCAGATCCGCGACATCCTGCGCAAGTTCGACGCCGCCACCTACGCGGTGCCGCCCATCTTCAAGGAGGCGCTCAAGGAGCAGATCGAGGTGCTCGAGAAGAGCTCCAACCTCAAGTACATCTACCACCGTCGGCAGAAGTACTGGCCGGCGATCGCGCGCGAGTTCGGCGCGCTCGGGCTGCCCGAGGAGATGGCCTACATCGCCTGGGCGGAGACGCAGTTCGATCCCAAGGCGAAGAGCAGCGCCGGCGCCGCGGGGATGTGGCAGATGACCCCTGCGACCGCGCAGAATTTCCACCTGCGCGTGGACAAGCTGGTCGATGAGCGCTTCGACCCCGACAAGGAGACGCACGCGGCGGCGCAGTACCTCGCCAACCTTCTTGCCGAGTACGGCAGCGACTCGTTCATGCTGGCGATGGCCTCGTACAACCGCGGCGAGGCGGGAGTGCGGCGCGTGCTGCACCAGATCGCCCAGGAGCCGGGCGGGTTCCGCAAGGAGAAGCGCGACTTCTGGCATCTCTACCGGCTGAAGAAATTGCCGGAGGAAACGCGCGACTACGTCCCCCGCGTGCTGGCGGCGGCCATCGTCAGCCGCAACGCGCAGAAGCTGGGCCTCGAGGAGGATTAGCCTCGGGCGCGGGGTGGTGTCAGCCCCCTCCGCTACGCTGCCCGCATGAATGCTCAACAGTCCTTTCCTCCCGGCCTGCGTCGCGTCGCTGGTCATGATTCGGGTTCGCGCGTCTCGCACCACGGGCGCTCCTCCATCTCCCGGCCGACGCCGGTCCTGGCGGTCTGGCGCATGCAGGCCGGCATCGGAAGCTTGCGCGGCAAGAAGCTCTTCCGGCAGGTGGAGCAGGCCTTTCGCAGGTGCCACCGGAAGAGCGGGTTTCGGGTCACGCACTTTGCGGTCAGGGGCGCGGAGGTGCAGATGATCGTCGAGGCGGACGATACGCCGCGTTTGTCGCGCGGGATGCAGGGACTCGGAGTCTCGATGGCCAAGCGCATCAACTTCACCTCGCGCCGGCACGGTCCCGCCTTCGACGACCGCTTCTCCGCGCGGCCCCTGCGGACGCCGGACGCGGTGGCGCGCGCGCTCGAGCGCCTGCATGTGGAGCGACCCGAGTTCAGGTCCGACGGGCGCCCGCGCAAGTCCGGACCAGCCCTGGTCGCCTCGGCGCGCACCTGGCTGATGCGCGTCGGGCGCATGCGGGCGGCGCTGTTCTCACGCAGGGGGCCGCCGCGGCGCGCACCTTGGTGGCGGTTTCCGGACGCGCGCCGGCTGTGGAGGGGCCCGCCTCCGTAAATCAGAGCGGCGCGATTTCGACGCCGGCCCGTTCCAGCGCACCCCGGATGGCGCCTGCGATCCGGTCTGCGCCCGGCGTGTCGCCATGCAGGCAGAGGGTCTGCGCGTCGACGGCGAGGCGGGAGCCGTCCGAGGCGATGACGGATCCATCCCGGACGATGCGCAGCGCCTGTTCCGCGGCTTCGGCAGGATCGTGCAGCACCGCGCCCGGCTGCGCGCGCGGCACCAGCGAGCCGTCGGGAAGGTAGCGGCGATCCGCGAAGGCCTCGCCGGCGGACGGCAGGCCGGCGGCGCGGGCTTCTTCGATCTGCACCGAGCCGGCCAGGCCGACGAGGGTGATGTCTGCCCGGAACTCCCGCACGGCCTGCGCGAAGGCGCGGGCCAGCACGCGGTCCCGTCCGGCGCGGTTGTAGAGGGCTCCGTGTGCCTTCACATGGGTGAGGGCCGCGCCCCGGGCGCGCACCAGCGCGTCCAGGGCGCCCAGCTGGTAGAGCACGAGGCTGCGCAGCGCGTCCGGGGTGAGCTGCACCTCGCTCCGTCCGAAGTTTTCGCGGTCCGCATATCCTGGATGGGCGCCGACGTGCACGCCTCGTCCGAGCGCGAGGAGGACCGTCGTGTCCATGATGGCCGGGCCTCCCGCATGCAGTCCGCAGGCGACATTGCAGGAAGAGAGGAACGGCAGCAGCGCGGCGTCGTCGAGGCCTTCGCCCAGGTCGGCATTGAGGTCGATCTTCGTCATGGCGATCTCTGCCCCTGCCGGGCTCGAAGCGCCTCTGCCAGGTCGACGCGCCGGAAACGGATGCGCGCCCCCGGCCGCGCTTGAGCGAGGAGGGGAAGATCGGCAGAGATGACGGTGGCAATCTTGGGATATCCGCCCGTGACCGGACGATCCGGGCCCAGCACGATGGGCAGCCCGTCGCCCGGCACCTGCACCGCGCCGGGCGCCGTGCCTTCGGGCGCGATGTCTGCCCGGCGTGGCTGGAGGGGGACGCCCTGGAGTCGAAGGCCCCGGCGATCGCTCTGTGGTGAGAGCGTGTACGGAGCCGAAAAGAAGCGGTCTGGTTGATCGAAAGAATCGAATTGGGGACCGGCGAGCGCGCGGATTTCGATAATGCTGTATCCCGCGGGATGCCTCGGAGCAGGAGGACCCGGCTGGTCCGCTTCGGGAGCCTTTCGGTCCGGCGATCGGCGGGCTGGCTCCAACTTTCCGCGCAGCACGTCGGCACCCTCGATCCGGCGCAGGGCACTCCCCGGGCGTGCCTCTACCAGTCCGCCCGCGACGGCGAGGTAACCCCGCAAGCTCTGGGCGAGCATCCCGATCTTCAGCTTCTCCCCGGGGCGGAGATCACGGACGCAGCCGTTCACGGCCACGCGCACATCGGCGAGGGCTTCGAGCTCCGGCCCAATCAAGGTGAACTCCAGGCCTGCCGCATCGGGTGCATTTCCCAAAAGCGCGTTCACCGCGGCGAGGCCGCTCGGGTCCATCGCCCCGCCAGCCGGAACTCCGTACGCTGCGTGTCCGTACCGCGGGCCGCCCTGGATGCTGGTGTGGGGGCCCGGTTTCACAACCCGCAGGACGGGCAGTCCTTCCAGTGGGGAGGGGGGAAGGGCGGGGATCGAGGGCAGCTTTTCCACCGCCTCGAAGATCACCCGGTCGCCGGGCCGCAGCAGTGCCGGAGGTGAGGCGTCGGGGTCGAACATCCGCTCACCGACGCGGCCGATCAGCAGCCACCCGCCTGGCGTGTCCCCCGGATAGACGCCGCTGTAGCCGCCGGCGACGGCCAGGCTTCCCGAAGGCACCCGCAGGCGCGGAGTCTGGAGCCGCGGGACCGAGAGCGGCGCAGGTGCGCCGGAGAGATAGGCAAAGCCGGGCGCAAAGCCGAGAAAGGCCACCGTGTGCACCGCCTGCGAATGCAGTCGCACCAGATCGGCAATGGCGATCCCGCTCTGGGCAGAGATCGCAGGAAGGTCGGCGCCGTCATAGACCGTGCGCAGTCGAAGGGTCCGCGCGGTTGGGCGCACCTCCGGGCCTCGCGTCACGGTGAGATTGGCCAGGTCGAAGCAGTCGGGATCGAAGAGCACCAGCAGCGTCTGCGCCCCGGGGATCGCCTCCAGAAAGCCCCGTGGTGACGCAGCCGTCAGTGCGGACGCCAGCGCGAGCGCGTCGGCGTTGGACAGATCGAGGAGCGCCGCGCCGTCGGCGAGAACCTGCATCTCACGCCAGCTCCCTGCCGCGCGTCTCGGGCAGGAGCACGGCGGCGACGAACAACACTGCGTACGCCGAGGCGGCAAAGATCCCGATGGCGCGTCCCAGCGGCATCTCTGCGCTCAGATAGCCGACCACGCTGGGAAAGAGAGCCCCGATGCCGCGGCCGAAGTTGTAGGTAAATCCCTGGCCCGAGCCGCGGATGCGCGTGGGAAAGAGCTCGGTGAGGAACGCGCCCATCCCGCTGAAGATGCCGGAGGCGAAGAAGCCCAGGGGGAAACCGAGGACCAGCATCTGGCCGTCGCTGATGGGCGCCTGGGTATAGACGAGCACGGTGATCATGCACCCGATGGCGAAGACGAAGAAGTTCCGCCGCCGACCGATGGCGTCGGAGAGGTACGCGCCGACCAGATAGCCGCAAAAGGAGCCGACGATGACCACCCCGAGATATCCGCCCGTGTTGAGCACGGACAGCTTGCGCTCCATCTTGAGAAACGTCGGCAGCCAGGTGGTGATGGCGTAGTAGCCGCCTTGCGCGCCGGTCGCGAGCAGGGCGGCGAGGGCGGTCGTCCGCAGCATGCCCGGCGAGAAGATCTCGAGAAAGGAGCCGGTCTCTCCCGCCTGCCGCGCCGCGCGGAAGACCGCTGGCTCCTCCACGTGCCGCCGGATGAAGAGCACGAGCAGGGCGGGCGCGATGCCGGCGAAGAAGAGGACCCGCCAGGCGGTCTGCTCCGGCAGCCTGCTGAAGACGATGGTGTAGAGGATGGCGGCGGCTCCCCACCCCAGCGCCCAGCCGCTCTGTACGGTCCCGACCGCCTTGCCGCGGTGGCGGGCAGAGATCACCTCGCCCATCAGGACCGAGCCCGCGGCCCATTCGCCGCCGAAGCCGAGGCCGATCAGCGCGCGGGCGAAAAACATGTCCCAATACCCGCGCGCGAGGCCGGACAGGCAGGTGAAGACCGCGAACCAGAGGATGGTGATCTGGAGGGTCCGTACCCGCCCGATGCGGTCGGCGAGCAATCCGGCGAGCCAGCCGCCCACCGCCGACGAGAGCAGCGCGGCCGTCGCCAGGGTGCCGGCCTGGCCGGCGGTCATGTTCCACTCCTTGCGCAAGGTGGGGATGACGAAGGTGTAAAACTGGAAGTCCAACGCGTCGAGCGCCCAGCCGCCGAAGCAGGCGAAGAACGTGGCGCGCTCGGCGCGGGTGAGGCCGGTCCACCAGGACATTGCGACACGGTAAACCCGGGGGGCCTCTGACTGTCAAACGCCTGCCCCGGGCGGAGCTGGAGCGGGGCAGGACACGCCGTCCGTAACGCAGCCGATACCCGCCCCAGCCGGAACCACGTACAGCCATCCGGTGAGAACCGTCTGGACCCTGCTGTTCCTCGCCTGCGCCGGCTGTGGCGCCGGCACACTCGCCGGTGCCGACGCGGGGCCGCCGCGGTGTGGCGACGGCATCCGTCAGAGCGGGGAGGAGTGCGATCTCGGGGCAAAGAACGGCCCCAACGCCGGCTGCGAGCGCGACTGTACCTTGAGCTGCGTGCCCGGCGACCCCAAGCGCGGAGATGCCCACTGCGATCCCCACGACCCCTGCAAGGGACATGGGACCTGCAGCGACTTCCGCTGCACGCACTCGGGGGCGCTGCCCGCGGGCGCCGATTGCGGCAGCGGCAACCTCTGCCGCGACGGCGCCTGCCAGGCGCCGGTCTGCGGGGACGGCATCGTCACCGCTCCGGAGGAATGCGACGACGGCACCAATGACGGAGCCCGGGGCTGCGACGCGCATTGCCGCTTCACCTGCCTCGCCACCGACCCCACCCGGGACTGCACCCCGGCCGATCCCTGCCGGGGGGCGTCGTCCTGCGAGAATTCGACCCATAACTGCGCCCCGCGGACGCCGTTGGTGGATGGCACCTCCTGCGCCACCGGCAAGATCTGCAGGCAAGGTCAATGTCTGCCCAGCCTCTGCGGCAACGGCGCGGTCGACCCCGGCGAACAGTGCGACCCGCCCAACGGAAGCACCTGCGACTCCAATTGCCAGAACGTGGTCTGCGGCGACGGCGTCCGCTCCGGCGACGAGCAGTGCGACGACGGCAACCGGACCAACCTGGACGGCTGCGACTCCGCCTGCCATTTCGAGCAGGAGCAGCGCGCTGTTGCGGTCAAGATGGTCTGGGGCACAGATGGATATTGCACCGCCAATGCGCTGGGCTCGGCCATCGGCAGCACTGCGCAGCCGACCTTGCAGAAGCAGATCGATGCGGCGGTCGCCTCCGGCAGCATGACGCTGGCGTTCCAGGTGCTGGGGCTCGCGGACCTGACCGGCACCAACGCCACCGGCATCAAGCTGGGTGCATTGACGGGCTCACCGGCGCCGGCTCCGCCCTTCCACCACTACGACGGCAGCAAAGACCTCGACTGGTGGTACACGCCGCAAGCCTCCGACCTCGACGCCAACCGCCTGCCCCTGGCGCAGTTGCCGGCCAGCATCTCCTCCAAGACGCTGACCGCGGGGCCGGGCCACCTGAAGCTGACCTTCGTGCTGGGCGGAGGTCCGGTGCAGTTTGCCGGCTCCAGTGTCCGCCTGCGCGCGTCGGTCGGCGACGCCACCGCTCCCACCGAGAGCACCGCGGCCACGCCCGGACACACGCCGGGCGAACATCTCGATCGCCGGTTGACCTCGTTCCAGTCCCTGGGCAACGGCGAACTGTGCGGCAACCTCAGCGCCGCCTCCCTCGCCGCGGCGCCCGCCCCGGCTTCGCTGCAGAGCGGCGGCTCCAGCGCCTGCGACGAGGGCTACACCTCTGCCCACGACATGCTGGACGTCCTGGTCGGCGGGTGCTCCACGGCTTTCGGGTTCGTCACCATCCTCTCGCCGACCCAGCCGGACCAGGAGGATGCCTCGATGCCCGCCGTCGGGGGCGGAGGTCCCTACCAGCTCGTCACCAGCGGTGGAAGAGTCACCGCCTGCAAGGACCGGCATGGCGCCACCGCGACCCTGGCTCCCTGCCTGAACGCGGCCGCCTACTCGAGCGCGCTCACCTTCGCGGCCGACCGGATCATCCTCAAGTAGCATCGGTCGGACGACCGACGCAGGCCCCTCGGCGGTGCGGCACAGTAGCGTCGGCTACTTGAACCCGAGGGGACCGAATGCGCTTCGCCGTTGCTGTTGCCCTGCTTCCTGCAGCGCTCATCGCTGCTCCGATCCACTATCAGCCCGTGCACGCGCAGGACAGCGGGACCATCGACCGCTACGCCAGCAACACGGCGGCTCCCGCCAACGCCTGGCTCAATTACTACGGCGGCCACGTCATCTCGAACGTGAACGTCGTCCCGGTGCTGTGGGGCGGCAACGTGCCCTCGAAGGTCGCCACTGGCATCGGCCCCTACTACGCGGCCATCACCGACAGCGCCTACTTCGACTGGCTGGCCGAGTACGACACCAACATCCTCGACTGGGCGGGCAGCCAGGGCACCAACCAGCACATCGGCCGCGGCACGGCGGCGGCGACCCTCACCATCGCGCCCTCCAGCTCCGCGACCACTGTCACCAACGATCAGATCATCGCCGAGCTGCAGGGGCAGATCACCAATGGCCACCTGCCCAGGCCCGACGCGAACACCCTCTACATGGTGCACTTCCCCGCCGGCATGAAGATCTCGATGCCCGACGGCAACGGCGGCACGGCCTCGTCCTGCACGCAGTTCTGCGCGTACCACAACACCACCGCCGCCACCGCTTCGATCCCGGAGTTTTACTACGGCGTGATCCCCAACGTGACCTCCGACGGCTGCGAGCTCGGCTGCGGGCCCATCGGCGGCGGGTTCAACAACACCACCTCGGTCGCGTCGCACGAGCTGATCGAGGCGGTCACCGACGCCGAAGTGGGCCTCGCCACCGACAACAAGCCGCCGCTCGCCTGGTACGATCCGCAGGGACAGGACGGCGAGGTCGGCGACATCTGCAACGGCTCGCAGGGCACGGTGACTTCGCACGGCCAGTCGTGGACGGTGCAGACGGAGTGGTCGAACAGCCACAACGCGTGCATCACGCAAGCGGGCAGCACCGACTTCGCCGTCGTGCTCATGCCGGGCAACCGCGCCCTGGCAGCGGGACAGAGCGCGACCTACACGGTGACGGCGAAGAAGATCGCCGGCGCGCCGGGCACCATCACGCTCAAGGCCGACGGAATGCCCGCCGGCCTCTCAGGCACGTTCGCCAGCTCGCAGCTCTCGCCGGGGCAGAGCACCACGCTGACCGTCTCGGCGACCTCCAGCGCCACCAACGGCGACAACTACTTCACCATCCACGGCACGGCGGGCAGCACGCAGCGCACGGCCAAGGCCGAGGCCAACATCTCCGGCGGCCAGGCGGGCGGCGGGGGCGGCGGAGGCAACTGCCCCCCCGGGACCATCAATATCGGCGGCGTCTGCGTGCCGACCGGCTGCAGCTCCACCGGGGGCGGCGCGTCCTGGGTGGGCGCGTTCGCGGTGGGCGCCTTCTCCCTGCTCTGGCGGCGGCGGTCGCAGGCTTAAGCAACCTCCACCGGGTGGTTCTCGTCGGAGGCGGCGCTGCCAATGGGCGGCCTTCGCATGTCTGCCCATTTCGATCTCGGCCCCGAGCCGGCAAGCGCCTCCCAGGAGGCTGGTCGGGCGGCGTCCGCACCGTCCTCTATTGGAAAGGAGGCGGGGGTCGGGCTACCCATCTGCCGGCAACTCCGTACCTTCGCATGATGAGAATCAGGCTCCTGATCTCCGCCCTCCTGCTCTGCTCCTGCATCCGCAATCCCGCTACCGGCAAGCTGGAGCTCGACCTGATCTCCCACGACCAGGAAGTCCAGATGGGGCAGCAGGCCAAGCTCGAGACCGAGCAGACCCTCGGGGTCTACAAGGAGAAGCCGGCGCTCAACGACTACGTGGCCGCGCTGGGCAAAGATCTCGCGGCGGTCAGCAACGAGCCACAGGATCCCTTCTCCTACGAAATCGTCGACGACGCGGCCGTCAACGCCTTCGCCCTGCCGGGCGGGCCCATTTTCGTCACCCGAGGCATCCTCGGCTACCTCAACACGGAGGCGGAGCTGGCCGCGGTGATGGGTCACGAGACCGGGCACGTCGTGGCGCACCATTCGGCCAACCAGATGAGCAAGGCAGAGTTGGCGCAGGTGGGCCTGGGCATCGGCTCGGCCATCTCCCCGGCGCTTGGGTCCCTGGCCCAAGCCGCGGGGGCGGGGCTGCAGCTCCTCTTCCTCAAGTATTCGCGCGACGACGAGACCCAGGCCGACGAGCTGGGCTTTCGCTTCATGACCAAGGCGGGCTACGACCCGAAGCAGATGCTGCCGCTCTTCACCATGCTCGACGGGGTGACCAAGCAGGCGGGCGGAGCGAAGACGCCCGAATGGCTCGAGACGCACCCGAACCCGGGCAATCGCCTGGAGGCGACGCAGACTCGTTTGAAGACGGAGTTCAAGGGCTCGACCGAGGGGATGAAGGTCCGGCGCGACGAGTACCTCAAGGCCATCGACGGCATCGCCTTCGGCGAAGACCCGCGGCAGGGATACTTCAAGGGCGACACCTTCCTCGACCCTTCGCTGAAGTTCCAATGGACGCTGCCCAAGGGGTGGGCGCACCAGAACTCGCCGAAATCGGTGGCGGCGCAGAGTCCGAAGAAGGACGCGATCGTCGCCTTGCAGGCCGCCGGCAAGATGTCGCCGGAAGAGGCGGCGCAGAAGCTCTTTTCGCAGCAGGGCATCGTGCAGGGTCAGCCGGTCGACGTGCACGGGGCAAAGATCGCGCGCGCCTTCCAGGCGAAGACGCAGCAGGGCAGCATCGAAGGCGTGGTGGCCTTCACTCCCTACCAGGGCAACACGTACATGATGATCGGCTACACGGGGGCGGGCGGACTTGCCGGCTACGGGGACACCTTCCTTTCGTCGATGGGGAGCTTCGGCGAGCTCAAGGAAGCCTCCGCCCTCAACGCGCAGCCGGCGCGGGTGAAGATCGTCCACCTCGACGCGCCGATGTCGGTGGCGGACTTCAACGCGAAACATCCGTCGACCATCAAGGCCGACCTGCTTGCGCTGATCAACGGCGTGGACGCCGGCGGCCAGATCCGGGCCGGTTACGCCAAGCAGATCGTGGGCGGAGTTGGGGAGCAGAAGTAGGCCGGCGCGCCCGCGCTCAGAGCTTCAGCTGCTCCAGCGCACCGGGGCGGGCAAAGAAATAGCCCTGCGCCCGCTCGCAGCCGAGGCGCAGCAGCACCTCGACCTGCTCCGGGGTCTCGACTCCCTCGGCCACCACCTCGATGCCGAGACCTTTGCCCAGCATGAGGATGGTCTGCACGATCTTGATCTTCCGCTCGTCCCCCACCATCGCGCCGATGAAGGAGCGGTCGATCTTGAGCGAGTCGATGGGCAGCTCGTGCAGGTAGCTGAGCGAGGAGTAGCCGGTGCCGAAGTCGTCGATACAGAGGCGAACGCCGGTGGCCCGCAGCTTGTCGAGGGCCTCGATGGCCGCGGCGCCGTTGCCGATCAGCATGCTCTCGGTCAGCTCCAGCCGCAGCCGGGAGGGGTGCAGCCCGCGGCGCTGGAGCATGGTGGCCAGCTGCTCGCCGAAGTCTGCCTGGAGCAATTGCCGGCCCGACAGGTTCACCGAAAGGGTGATCCCCTCCGGCAGCACCGAGAGCGCCCGGCAGGCTTCGTCCAGCACCCAGCGGCCGAGCGGCACGACCAGCCCCGTCTCCTCCGCCAGCGGGATGAACTCGCTCGGGGGCACCAGGCCACGCTCGCGGTGCTCCCAGCGCACCAGCGCCTCGACCCCCACCGCGTGGCCGGTGGCGAGGTCGACGATGGGCTGGTAGTGGACGCGAAACTCACCGCGCTCTAGCGCCCGGCGCAGCTCGTTCTCGAGCCGCAGCGCCGCCATGGCGCGCTGGTGCATCGAGCTGTCGAAGACGGCGTGCCGCGTGTTGCGCACCTTGGCACGGTACATGGCGGTGTCGGCGTCGCGCAGCAGGTGCTCGACGCGCTCGGTCTCGGGCCCGCCCAGCGCGATGCCGATGCTGGCGCCCGCGAAGACTTCGTGACCTTCGACCAGGAAGGGCGGAGACAGCGCCCGGTGCACCCGCTCCGCCACTGCGACCGCCTCCTCCTCGCCCGAGACCCCCTCGACCAGCAGGGTGAATTCATCTCCGCCCAGCCGCGCCACCGTGTCGCCGGCCCGCCGGCAGCTCTCGAGGCGCCGCGCAATCTGCACCAGCAGCTCGTCGCCGGCGCGGTGGCCGAGGCTGTCGTTGACCAGCTTGAAGCGGTCGAGATCGAGGAAGAGCACCGCGAACCGGGCCGCCTCGCGACCCTTGGCCCGCGCGAAGGCCACCTCGATGCGGTCCTTGAAGAGCGCGCGGTTGGGAAGTCCCGTCAGCGGATCGTAGAAGGCCGCTTGCAGCAGCCGCGCCTGCGCCTTGCGCCGGGCGGTGACGTCGGTGGCGGCCACCAGCAGGGCACGTCGCGCTTCGAAGACGACCTCGTGCACGGACAGCTCGAGGTCGTGGACTTCGCCGGAGGCGGTCCGGTGGCGCTCGATGGCGGGAGATCCGTTGCGCTGCTCGGCCGCGGCGCCCGGATCGAAGCGCAGGTCCGCGGACCGCAGCGTGAGGAAGCGATCGCGCGGCCAGCCGTAGTGGCGCACGGCGGCGTCGTTCACCGCCAGGAAGGTCCCGGACTCGGCATCCTCCACCCACATCGGCTGCGGGTTGTTCTCGAAGAGGACCCGGTACCGCTCTTCCGAGGCGCGCAGGGCGTCGAGCACCCGCACCCGCTGGGTGACCTCGCGCGGCAACAGCAGCGCCGCCTGCACGCCGTGGTACTGCACCGCGCTGGCGCTGACTTCCAGCACCACCTCGGGTGCGCCCGCCCGGCGGAGCAGGGTTTCGAATCTCCGCCCCCGCGCAATCGCCGCCCGGCCGACCTCTGCGTCCGACCAGAGGGCGTGCACCGAAGTTCCCAGCAGCCTCTCGCGGGGTACCGAGAACAGCTCGGCGGCGCGCGGGTTGGCGTCGAGCACCAGGCCGTTGCGGGGGTCGACGACGAGGAGCGCCTCGGCGACGCTCTCGAAGAGCTCGCGGTAGCCGCGCTCCACCTTGCGCAGCGTCTCCTCGGGCGGCTTCTGCTCGATGAAGGGGCCCAGCCCGGCGCAGGCGCTGGCGATGCCGGCGAGGAGGGCGTCGTCGGGAGCTTCCTGGGCGCCGGAGAAGAACTCCACCGCGGCCACCGTCCGGTGGTGGGCGACGGCAGGAAAGGCAAAGACCGCGGCGGCGCCCTCTTCCGGCTCGGGGCGCCACTGGGGCGCTCCGTCCCGCAGCACCGTGTTCACCACGCTGCCGGTCCCGCGACCCCGCCGGCGCCGCTCGGCGATGCTGCGCAGGCTGCCCAGCCGCTCCGGCCGCTCGAGGTGCCAGACGATGGGCTTGGCGAGCGTGCCGATCGGATCGGCGAACTCGACCCGTCCGGCCTGCCAGCCCGTGGCGGCGCAGATCTGCTGCAACGCCGCGCGGAGGGCATCCTCCAGGCTATTGGCGTTCTGGGCAGCTTCGCGGACAGACTTGATCAGCGCCGGCTCGGCCGGGCGGCGCTGGGGCAGAGATAGGGCCATGGGCCTCCACCGGGAGGTTAGGCATCCGGGCTGGGTAGGCCGAAAGGGGACGGGTGTGGTCAAAAGCGGCGCAGATGTTCAATGCGCAACCCGCCAGGCTCGAGGTGCGGCTCGCGCTTCCCGGTGCGTGCGGCGAGCCGCGCCTGGAGAAGGCGGAGGACGACGGGGCGCCGGTCGAGGTGATCAACTTCTTCAGAGCCTGCCCAGGGAGACCCTCGCAGGAGGCGTTCCTGCGCGACTCGCCGAGGCCGAGCGCCGGTTCGCCATGGGCGGAGTTGGCGAATCTCGCCCGGTCGCCGCGGGAGAACCTCGGGCGCGCGGCGGAAGGCGCCCAAGCCGCGCTACCCGTAAACGGGCGGACACCGTCAAAAGCAGTCGTTGCCTCCTCGGGCGGATGTTCTAGAATCCGCGCACGAAATAGGGCGCCTTCTATCCACGGGCGCCCGAAACCCTGAGGAGGGGAAGACATGCGTAAGGCAATCTGCTTGGCGGCGGTCCTTTTGACGGCGGGGGCGGTTCACGCTGCACCCTATGGTGCGGCGGGCTGTGGCCTGGGCTCGGTGCTGTTCGGCAACCAGCCGGGCTTCATCCAAGTGGTGGCGGCGACCACCAACGGCATCTTCGGAAACCAGACCTTCGGAATCACCACCGGGACGCTGAACTGCGGCTCCCCGGCGACGCCCGCGGGCGCCAAGGTGTTCATCGACGCCAACCGCGAGGCGCTGGCCAAGGACATGGCGCGCGGCTCGGGCGAGACCATCGCCACCCTGACCTCCCTCACCGGCTGTAGCGATTCCAAAGTCGTGGGGGCGACGCTGCAGAAGAACTTCAGCTCCATCATCCCCAACGAGAAGGTTTCCAACGACGTGGTCGCCGACAACGTGCTCTCCACGCTCAAGGCCGACAAGCAGCTCTCCTGCACGTCGATCTAAGTGGTGAAGCCGGCCGCTCGCCTCATCCTGGCCGCGGCCGTCCTGACAGCGCCCCTGGCTGGGACGGCGCAGGGCACTGTCGAAGAGCTGCAAGCCTCGGCGAGGTCGCAGCACCTCGCCGAGGCGCTTCCCTGGCTCCGGCTGCTGCATGCGGACTTGACGCTGACCGGCGGCTTTCGCTCTGAGGCGGACGCCGCCTTCTTTCTTTCACCGCGCGGGGCCACCGATCCGCAGGCGGAGCTGGACGCGGATCTCCGGGGCTTCTTCGCGCCGCCGCCCACCGACAAGGACAAGCAACATCCGCAATGCCAGTTTCCGGCGCGGTTCGCCTGGCTGAACAGCAAGCTCCACTTCGATTTCTCCACCCTGCCGCTGCAGCCCTGCCCGCGCTTCGAGGAGTTCTACCAGCGGGTGGCGGCGCGGGCGGTGACGGCGATTTTCTCGTCCTATTACATCAGCAGCCCCGCCTCGGTCTTCGGGCACACCTTGCTCCGGCTCGACCGGAGCGAGGCGCCGCTCGACGAGAAGCACTTCGAGCTCCTCGACTATGGGGTCAACTACTCCGCCACCATCGATACCCAGAACGCGCTCATCTATGCGGTGAAGGGACTGATCGGTCTCTATCCGGGCAACTTCAATTCCATGCCCTATTTCTACAAGGTCCGCGAGTACAACGACTTCGAATCGCGCGACCTCTGGGAATACGACCTGGCTTTGACGCCGCAACAAGTGGCCATGGTCACGGCCCACGTCTGGGAGCTGGGTTCGACGACCTTTCCCTATTACTATATCTCGCGCAATTGCTCCTATCACCTGATCGCGGCGCTGGAGGCGGCGGTGCCGGAGCTGGACCTGCTCTCGCACGTCGGCAAGCTCGCCTATCCCGCCGATACCATCAAGGCCTTGAACCGGGTGCCGGGCCTGGTGCGGGCGGTGCGGTACCGCCCGTCGATCCGCGCCCAGTTTCGCAAGCGGGTGGAGGGGCTGTCGGGCGAAGAGCTCACCGGCGTGGCCCGGCTGGCGGAGAAGCCGGAGGCGCCGCTGCCGGCGGGACTCTCTTCCGACCGGCAGGCGCGGGTGCTCGACGCGGCCCTCGACCTGGTCGACCTGCGCCATGCGCGCGGCCTCATCCTCAGCACCGATCCGGAGGCGATGCGGCTCAAGCAGCAGCTGTTGGAGCGGCGCAGCGGGGTCCCGGTCCAGAGCGAGGCCCTCCTGCCGGAAGTGCCGGAGTTGCAGGCGCCGCAGCGGGGGCATGGATCGATCCGCGCCGGCGTGGCGGGTGGAGCGTCGAGCGAGACCGCCGGCTTCGGGGCGGCCAACCTGCGGCTGGCGCTGCACGACCTGCTCGACCCGCCCACCGGCTATCCCGAGCTGTCGCAGCTCGAGTTCGTCGACCTGCAGATTCGCTACCAGCCGCGCGGGCGAACGCTCTGGCTCGACCACGCCTGGCTGGCGAACGTGGCCGCGATCGCGCCCCTGGACCGCTTCGTCCAGCCTATCTCCTGGTGGATGCGCGCGGGCGCCGAGACGCTGCGCGACCGCGGCTGTCCGGGATGCCTGGCCGGCAGCTTCGACATGGCCGGTGGGGCCAGCCTGGCGTTCGCTGGGGAGAAGCTGGCCTTGTTCGCCATGGCGGAGAGCGGCCTCTCGGCGGCGCCCAGGCTCGCCGGCCTGCGCGGAGCCCCGGTCCGGCTGGCGGTGGGCCCTTCCGGCGGTGCGCGCCTGCGCCTGGGCGATGCGCTCATCCTCCTCGGCACGGCGCGGTGGCAGGCGCTGCCTTTTGCCAATCCACATTCGTTCTTCGAGCTGGAATTCTCGGCGCGGCTGGCGCTGCCCGGCGGGCTCGCGCTCAATGCCCAGCTCATCGGCCGCCCGACCGGGACGGAGGGCTCATTGGGCACCTATCTCTATTTCTAGAAAATGCAAAGCACACCGCGAAGGCGCGAAGTTCAGCGAAGGATCAAGAAGAAAAGATTGGCTGGGACCGACACGCGCCGGCTGGGAGGTGGCCGGGGCCATACACCAACCAAGACTTCGCGGCCCTTTGCGCCTTCGTTGGTATGCCTTTGCTTCTATTCGGGGACTTCGTGTTCCAGCAGTCCTTCGGGTTGCGACCGCTCGGTGCCGAAAGGCGCCCCCGCCGGCGTGGCCAGCTTGAAGCGCGTCGCCACGTCCGCCACCGTGAAGAAGATGAGCAGCGCCACGAAGATGAGCGCGGTGGCGAAGACCAGCCGGGTGGCGCCGCTCGACTCGTTCAGGTGCATGAAGATCACCGCCACCAGCGCCGACTTGACGATGGCGATGGCCAGCGCCACCGGCAGGGCCCAGGCGCCCAGGTGCATGGTGCCGGTGAAGTAGGTCAGCGCCGTGAACCCCAGCAGCACGATCCAGACCACGACATAGGGCACCGCCGAGTGGTGGTGTTCCTCGTGTCCCGGTCTCAGCTTGTCGGACGGCAGCGCGCTCTCGGCCACGGTCGCTCCTAGATCAGGTAGAGCAGCGGATAGAGGAAGATCCAGACCAGGTCGACCAGGTGCCAATAGAGGCCGCCCAGCTCGAGGCCGGTGTAATACCGCGACGAATACCGGCCCTGCAGCGTGCGCCAGAGGAGCCAGGTGAGCACGCTCATGCCGGCGACCACGTGCACGCCGTGCAGGCCGGTCATGAGGAAATACAAGGTATAGAACATCGCCGCGCCGGGGGCCTTCACCTCTTCATAGGCGTAATACTTCCCCGGCAGCGCCTGCTCCTGGAAATGCTCGGCATATTCGACGGCCTTGACGCCGAGGAAGGCCAGCGCGAAGAGCAGCGTGAGGATGAGGCAGAGCGCCGCCGCCCGCGGCCGGTCGGTGCGCGCGTAGAAGATCGAGAGCGCCACCGTGAAGCTGGAGGTGATCAGGACCACGGTGTTGAGCGTGCCCAGGGTGACGTTGAGGTGCCGGCTCGCTTCCTGGAAGGCGAGGGGGAACTGGAAGCGATAGACGGCATATCCGGTAAAGAGCCCGGCGAAGAGCAGGATCTCGGTGGCGAGGAAGAGCCACATTCCCAGCCGCATGGCCTCGTTCTGGCGGTCCAGCGAGGAGAAGTGGTGGGCGAGGATGCCTTCGGGCAGCCCGAGCGCCCTGGCTTCACTGGACACGGATCACTCCCGGCGGCTCGTGCGTGCGGTAGTCGTGGGGCATCTGGGTGATGATCGGGATCTCGTCGAAGTTGTGGGTGGGCGGCGGCGAGGCGGAGAGCCACTCGAAGCCCTTCGAGCCCCAGGGATTCTGCGTGCAGCGGGCCCCGAAGCGCAGCGCGATCACCAGGTAGATGAGGATGATGAGGAAGCCGAAGCCGAGCAGCGTCGAGCCAGCGGTGGAAGCGACGTTCAAGGCCTGGAAATGGTCGGGGTATTGATAGTAGCGGCGCGGCATTCCGTAATTGCCGAGCAGGAACTGGGGAATGAAGGTCGCATTGAAGCCGAGGACGATGAGGGAGGCGGCCACCAGGCCCCAGCCCTCGGAATAGGTCTTTCCGAACATCTTGGGGAACCAGTAGTGGAGGGCGGCGAGGAAGGCCATCACCGAGGCGCCCACCATGATGAAGTGGAAATGGGCCACCACGAAGTAGGTGTCGTGCCAGTGGATGTCGAGCGAGGTCGTGGCCAGCGCGATGCCGGTCATTCCGCCGAAGACGATGAAATAGAGAAAGCCGCAGATATAGGCAAAGGGCGTGGTGAACTTGATCGCGCCCCGGTACATGGTGCCGACCCAGTTGAAGACCTTGATGGCGGTGAAGATGCCCACCAGCATGGAGAGGAGGCCGAAGGCCCCCGCGTCGAAGGTGCTCTGGCCGGCCACGAAGAGATGGTGGCCCCAGGTGAAGAAGCCGACGAAGGCGATGCCCAGGGAGCTGAGCGCGATGGCCCGGTATCCGAACGGGTTCTTGCGGGAGAAGGCAGAGACGGTCTCGGAGATCACGCCCATGGCCGGCAGCACCATGATGTAGACGGCCGGATGGGAATAGAACCAGAACATATGCTGGTAAAGGACCGGATCGCCGCCGCGGGCCGGATCGAACATGCCGAAGCCGGCGAACCGCTCGACGGCGACGATGAGCACGGTGATGCCCAGAACCGGCGTGGCCAGGACCTGGATGATGCTGGTGCCGTAGATGCCCCAGACGAAGAGCGGCATCCGCATCCAGTTGAGGCCGGGCGCGCGCAGGGTGTGGACGGTGACGATGAAGTTCAGGCCGGTGAGGATGGAGGAGAAGCCGAGCACGAAGACGCCGAGGAGGATGGGCAGCACCTGCGTCGGCGTGGTCGAGGAGTACGGGGTATAAAAGGTCCAGCCGGTGTCGGCGCCGCCGTGGACCATGCCCCAGATGGCGATGGCCGCGCCCAGCAGGTAGAGGTAGAACGAGGCCAGGTTGAGGCGCGGGAAGGCGACGTCGCGGGCGCCGAGCATGAGCGGCACCATGAAGTTCCCGAAGGCTCCGGGAATGGCGGGGATGAGGAAGAGGAAGATCATCACCACGCCGTGCAGCGTGAAGAGCCGGTTGTAGCTGAGCGCGTCCATCAGGAACGGGCCCGGCTGCAGGAGCTTCATCCGCAGCGTCAGCGCGAAGAGGCCGCCGAGAAAGAAGGCGACCAGGACCGCGGCGAGGAACATGACCCCGACGCGCTTGTGGTCGCGGGTATTGACCCACGACATGACGGTGGTGCCATCGTTGAGATAGTTCAGCGTCTCGACCGGCGGGGCGCCGGCCAGGGCGTCAGTTGTTTCGGAGAGGCGCATAGGAGGGTCCTTCCGACGGCCCGGGGCGGACCGCGTCGCTCTGCAGCGACTTGATGTATTCGACCAGGGCCGAGGTCTCGGGGGCGGTGAGCTTTCCTTCGTAGCTGGGCATCACCGGCTGGTATCCGTCGACGATTTCGACCGCCGGGTCCATCATCGAGCGGGTCAGGTAGGCTTCGTCGGCGTCGATGAAGGCGCCGGTGGTGAGCCGCTCGCGGCGGTGATAGAGGTCGAGCCAGGTGGGGCCGATGTGCCGCGTTCCGTCGATGGAGTGGCACTTGAGGCAGCCCTTCACCGCGGCGACCTGCTTGCCCTGCTCGACCAGGTTGCCCAGGGTGGGAGTGGCTTCGATCTCGGTGGGAGAGCCGTCCTGCTTCGAGGCCAGCGCGCCGCGCTTCTGCAAGGCCAGCCAGTCCTGGTAGTCCTCCGGCTTCATCACGATCACTTCGCCGCGCATGACCGAGTGGCCGGCGCCGCAATACTCGGCGCAGAGGATCTGGAAACGCCCCGGCGCCACCGCATTGAACCATTGGTCGGTATAGCGGCCCGGGAGCACGTCCTTCTTGATGCGGAACTCCGGCACATAAAATGAATGAATCACGTCGCGCGAGGTCATCAGCAGGCGCACGTTGCGCCCCGCCGGCACCCGCAGGACGTTGATGGCATTGGGGCCGTCCGGATAGGCGAACTTCCACATCCACTTCTTGCCCATCACGTAGACGTCCATCGCGTCCGCGGGCGGCGTCTGCTGGCGCACGAACTCGTTGAAGCCGATGAAGAACCAGAGCAGGAAGAAGGAGAGCGGGACGGTGACGAAGAGCGCCTCCAACCACATGGGCGGCTCGATGTGCGGCGTGGTCTGCGTCTCCGAGCGGCGCCGGAAGCGGGCGAAGAAGAGGATCGCGGTCGTCCCCACCAGGAACGACATCACAAAAGTCGTGAGGATGACGAAGTAATGCAGGCGGTCCAGGTCCCGCGCAAAGGTCGAGGCCTGTTCGGGCAGGAAGAGCATCCGGCGCAGGAAGTCGTTCATGCTGCTTTGCCTTTCTTGATTTCACGCCACCACAGCGCTCCGAGAAAGGCCGCCAGCGCCGCCGCGAAGAAGCCCGAACCGGCGCGCAGGGCGCCCAGCACGTAGAAGTGGTACTTGCGGCTGGAAGGGTCGTACTTGAAGCAGCGCAGGATGACGCGGTCGAGGGTGGTGCCGACCCGGCCCTGGGCGGCCTCGAGCACCGCCAGGCGGAGATCGCGCGGGCTCAATTCGATTCCATAGAGATAGCGGGAGATCTTGCCGTCGGGCGAGAGCACCATGCTGACGGCCGGGTGCTCGAACTGCTGCGCCTCGGCGTCCCACCGGTAGTGGAACCCGACCGAATCGGCCAGCGCCCGGATCGACTTCTCGCCTCCGGTGAGGAAAGGCCAATCGGTGGGATGCGCCTTTTCCGCGTTGAGCAAGGTCTGGAGATATCCGCCCTGCCGCAGCCGCGCCTCGCCGATGGTGTCCCGGGGCGAGAAGGAAACGGTCAGGCCGTAATAGTCCTCGCCGAGGCGCAGGCTGGAGCCGTTGAGGGCCTTGATCACTCCCTGCTGCACCAGGCTGCAGAGCATCGGGCAATCGAAATAGATCAGCGTCAGCACCACCGGCTTGCCTCGCGCCGCCAGGTCGCGGAGGGCGACGTGGTTTTGCGCGGTGTCCATGAAGGCGCCGTCGGCGACGGGCTGGCCAAGCTGCTCCACCACGTCGACCGCATCCGAAGGCGCGGCGGCGGCCGCGGCCATGAGCAGGGCCGCGATCATTTCTGGTGCTCCTTGACGACCAGTTCCATGGCGTCGGCGATGGGCATGTGCACGGTGCCGGCCTTGCGGTCCACCCAGCCCCAGTGCTCGAGGCGGGCCGTGCGCTCCTTCTGGTAGTTCTCCAGGGTGCGATAGACCTCGAACGGCACCTGGTCGACGATGCCGATCTCGGCCTGGCCGATCTCCCGGGGAAGCGGGTCGGGGCCGTTCGGTTGCAGCGTCTTTTCCCGCGCGTGCAACACCTTGACGGTGATGAAGATGGAGACGAGGAAGAGCAGCGCCCAGCCGAGGCCGACGCCGAGGATGGCTCCCCAGCGAAGGCCTTCCCTGGCCTGCGCGGGCAGCGGGGGCAGATGCTCGCTGGCGTGGGAAGGCTTTTGGCTCATGGCTGCGCGTACCTCAGCGAGTCCTCGAGGAACGGATCCTTCACTGGCACCGGCCGTACGCCGCGCAGGAGGAAGACCGCGCTGGCCACCGAGACGCCGCCGATTCCGAAGAAGGCGGTGAAGTGGGTCCAGTGCAACCCCAGCTGGTCGAGGCCGGAGGCGGGCATCACCACCCAGTAGAGATCGACGTAATGGATGAAGAGGAGCCAGGTCGTCAGCGCCGCCAGCCTGCCGGTGGTGCGCTTCACCTTGCGCGAGAGCAGGATGAGGAAGGGGATGAGGAATTGCCCGAAGAGGAGCAACTGCCCGACCGGCCGCCAGACGCCGCGGCTGCGGGTGACGATCCACTGCAGCTCCTCGGGGAGGTTGCCCGCCCAGATGAGCATGTATTGGGAAAAGGCCATATAGGCCCAGAAGGCGGTGAAGGCGAGCAGCAGCTTGCCGAGGTTGTGCTGGTGGTCGACCGTGATCAGCCGGCCCCAGGGCGTCTGGGAGGATCGCAGGCCGGTGACGATGAGGCAGATCAGCGCCAGCGAACAGACGAAGGCGCCAGCGTGGATATAGAGGCCGAAAATGGTCGAATACCAGGTCGGCTGCAAGGACATCAGCCAATCGAAGGAAGCGAAGGTCATCGTCAGGATGAAGAAGATGAGGCCGGGCGCCGCCAGCCGGCGCTGCGCCAGGGTGAGCGCGGGATCGCCGGACTCGTCCTGCTCGAGGGAGAGCGATCGCAGCCGCCAGGCGACGCCGCCCCAGACAGCGAAGTAGACGACGGCCCGCAGCGTGAACGAGGTCAGGTTGAGGTAGCTGCGCTTGTGCAGGAGGAGCTGGAGCATCTCCTTGCTCACCGTCGGGTCGGGCGCGACCCAGAACCAGATGTGCCGGGCGCCGAGGAGGAGCGGAATGAAGAGCAGGGCGAAGAGGGGCAGCGTCGCGCCGATGCTCTCGCCCAGGCGCCGGATGGTGACGTTCCAGCGCGCGCCGGCGGCGTGGTTGGCCAGCACCAGCGAGGTGGCTCCGACGGCGAGGCCCAGCCAGTAGACGAAGGCGATGAGGTAGGCGAGCAGCGCGGGCCGGGGGGAGAAGAGGCCGCCCAGCAGCGTCAGCGCAAGTCCGCCCGCGCCGACGGCCAGGCTGCCCAGCATCAGCGTGCGCCCGCCGGTGAAGGGCGGCAGGTTGGCGTCGGGGAGCGGCTTCGGTCCGTGGCTCATGGCGCCTTTTCCCCTCGCAGCGTCTGCTGGATGCCGGGTGGCGCCTGGGCCAGCGTGGCCGCCTGGCTGCGCCGCAGCGCCTCGACGTACGCGACCACTGCCCAGCGCTCCGTCGGCGTCAGCTCCGCCGCGTAACTCGCCATCAGGCCATAGCCCTCCGTCACCACCTGGTAGATGTGCCCGGGCCCCGGGTCGCGGATGGTGTGCAGGTTGGGCGGAGGTCGCAGGGACATCTGCGTGGCCACCAGGCTGAGGCCGTCGCCGACCAGGCCGTGGCAGAGGGCGCAGTGGATCTCGAACTTGGCGCGGCCCTGGGCCATCAGCTCGCGCGTGACCGGAACCGGGATGGCGGAGACGATGTCGCCGGTGCGGCTGCGCCCGGCCGTGATCTCGGGGCGCATGGTCTGGCGCTCGCGTGGCACGGTGCCGGCCGGCGGCGTGCGCATGGCCCGGCCGTCGGCGAAGAGGGGGTTGGCGGAGTAGGCCCGATACTTCGGCTGCCGCTCCATCGCATCGAAGATCGTCGTATCGCCACAAGCGGCCATGAAGACGATGGCCAGCGCGGCCGGCCTGAAGCCTGAAGCCTGAAGCCTGAGGCCCGTCCTCATGTCGCCTCCAGCACGGTGTGAATGCGCCTGGCGCCGACCGCGCGGAGCTGTTCGTGCAGCCCTTCGACCTTGGCTTCGTCCTCGGTCTCCGCGCTGATCCAGAACCGGTCCAGCGAGGCGGTGCGGAACTGCTCCGACTCGAAGACCGGGTGATAGGTCCGGGGCAGCTGGAAAAAGCCGAAGATGGAGCTGAAGAAGATGGAGAGCACCGCCAGCAGGATTCCGCATTCGAAGGTGATGGGAATGTTCATCCAGAACCCGTGCGGCGGGCGGTTGCCGACGTTGATCGGGTAATCGACCGCATTCATCCACCATTGCATCGTATATCCGCCGATGACGCCGAGGATGCCCCCGGTCAGCGCCACCAGCGGCACCTTGCTGGGCGGAAGCTCCAGCGCCTCGTCGATGCCGTGCAACGGATAGGGCGAATAGGCGTCGAGCCCGGGGACGCCCTGCGCGTGCAGCGCCCGCGCGGCTTCGACGCAATCCTCCGGCCGGGAGAATTCCCCGAGGACGAAGCGCCTCATGGCTTCGCTCCTTCCAAGTCCGCCGCCGGGTGTTCCGCGCCCGCCGCCAGCTCGTGGCGCAACTCCTTCACCTCGCTCAGGGCAATGGCGGGTACGAACTTGAGGAAGAGCAGGAAGAGCATGCCGAAGAAGCCGATGGTGCCGGCGTACAGGCTCAGGTCCACCCAGGTCGGCGAATAGCGGGCCCAGTTGGAAGGAATGAAATCCTGCTGCAGCGAGGTGACCACGATGTTGAACCGCTCGAACCACATTCCCACGTTGACCAGCACCGATCCGATCCAGAGGACGGCGATGTTGCGCCGCAGCCTGGGGAACCAGAACACCTGGGGCACGATGACGTTGCAGAACATCTGCGTGTAATAGGCCCAGGCATATTGCCCGCGCGGCCGGGTGAAGAAGAAGACGTGCCGCTCGTAGATGTTGCCGCTGTACCAGGCGGCGAAGTGCTCCATGATGTAGCCGTAGGAGACGATCAGGCCGGTGGTGAGCAGGACCTTGGCCATCGATTCGAGGTGGCGCAGCGTCACCACGTGCTTGAACTTCATGAACCGGCGGGCCGGGATGATCAGCGTCAGCACCATGGCGAAGCCGGAGAAGACGGCGCCGGCCACGAAGTAAGGCGGGAAGATGGTGGTGTGCCAGCCGGGCAAAATCGACGCGGCGAAATCCCAGGAGACGATGGTGTGCACCGAGAGCACCAGCGGCGTCGCCAGGCCCGCCAATAACAGATAGGCGATCTTGTAATGATGCCAATGCCGCGCCGAACCGCGCCAGCCGAGGGCAAAGATCCCGTAGGTGACGCGCGCACGGCGGCTGGTCGAGGCGTCGCGCAGCGAGGACAGGTCGGGGATGAGGCCCAGGTACCAGAAGAGCAATGAAGTGATGAAATAGGTGGAGACCGCGAAGACGTCCCACATCAGCGGGCTCTTGAACTGCGGCCAGATGGCGTTGGTCGACGGATAGGGAAAGAGCCAGTAGGCAAACCAAGGCCGCCCGGTATGCAGCACCGGGAAGATGCCGGCCTGCATCACCGCGAAGAGGGTCATCGCCTCGGCGAAGCGGTTGATGCTGGTGCGCCACTTCTGCTGGAAGAGGAGCAGGATGGCGCTGATCAGCGTGCCGGCGTGGCCGATGCCGATCCACCAGACGAAGTTGATGATGCCGAAGGCCCAGGCGACGGGGATGTTGTTGCCCCACATCCCGATGCCGCGGGCGAGCGTGATGGTGATGGCGCTGAAGAGCAGGCCGGTGAGCGCGAGGCCGACGCAGACCATCGCGTACCAGCCCGGCCGCGCCTCCTTCCAGACGAAGTCGAGCAGCGACTTGTTGAGGGTGCCGTCGTCCTGCTGCCCCTCGATGAGCGGCGCGCCGGAGAGCCGCGCGAGGACGGGTTTCGAGGTCATGACCCGAGCTCCGGGTTGGGGTTCATCACGCGGGCCAGATAGGCCGTGCGCGGGCGCGTGCCCAGCTCGTGCAGCAGGTCGTAGCGCCGCTCTTCGAGGTGCAGCTGGGTGACGCGTGCGTCCCGGTCGTTGAGGTCGCCGAAGACGATGGCGTTGGAGGGGCACGCCTGCTGGCAGGCAGTGACGATGTCGCCGTCCTTGATCTCGCTGCCCGCGACGCGGGTGCGGATGCGGACCCGCTCGATGCGCTGCACGCAGTAGCTGCACTTCTCCATGACGCCGCGGGCGCGCACGGTGACGTCGGGGTTGAAGACCATCTTCTCGACGTCGGTGTAATCGGAGGTGTAGCTGAAGAAGTTGAAGCGCCGGACCTTGTAAGGGCAGTTGTTGGAGCAATACCGTGTCCCGACGCAGCGGTTGTAGACCATCTCGTTCAGGCCCTCGTCGGAGTGGACGGTGGCATTGACCGGACAGACGTACTCGCAGGGCGCGCTCTCGCAGTGCACGCACATGAGCGGCTGGAAGACGACGCCCGGATTGCCGGCGTCATCCCCGGTGAAGTAGCGGTCGACCCGGATCCAGTGCATGTCACGGCTGCGGGCCATCTGCTCCTTGCCCACCACCGGAATGTTGTTCTCCGCCTGGCAGGCCACCACGCACGAGCTGCAGCCGGTGCAGCGCGAAAGGTCGATGGCCATGCCCCAGCGGTGCCCGGGATATTGCTGCGGCGCGTGGAAGCTGAGCGGAGTGCCGCGCTGCTCGGCCAGCTCCTCGGAGGCCTCCTTGAGGCGCGCCACCGTCGTCGTGACCGCGATGGTGCGGCCCTCCATCGAGTGGTGCTCCTGCGTCTGGGCCAGCTGCGCCTTGCGGCCCACCGGCACCACCGTCAGCCCCGCCGCGAACCAGGGCGCATCGCTGTGCCGCAGGGTCGCGGTGTCGAAGCCGATGCCCCGGCACAGCTCCTCCCCGGCTCCGCTGCGGCCGTAGCCCAGCGCCACCGTGACGCAGTCGTCGGCGTGGCCCGGCGCGATCACCACCGGGGCGTGCGCGGGCGGACCGCTCAGGCCCAGGTCGACCAGCTCGCCCTGCTTCACTCCCAGCTTCAGCGCGGTGGTGGGGCTGAGCAGCGCCGCGTTTTCCCAGGTGAGCTTGGTGACCGGATCGGGCAGCTCCTGCATCCAGGCGACGTTGCCGAAGCGGCCGTCGTAGACACGGTAGTCGGGGACGATGTTGATCTCGTAGCCCGCTCCGCTCTCTTCGGGCGGGATCTGCAGCGCCGCGGCGAAGACGGCGGCGTGGTTGAGCGCCACCGCTTCGGGCCGGGTGGCGGTTCCCTCGACGAAGCCGTCGGCCAGCCACTTCTCCCAGGTGCCGTCGTCGGTCTGGCTCCACTGCTCGCGCAGCTGGTGGTAGGCGCTCCGGTCGCCTTCGCCGAGGAAGGCGGCCAGCACTTCGGCCTCGGAGACGCCCGCGTAGAGCGGCGCGATGAGCGGCTGCTGGAAGGTCACCGTGCCGTCGTGGGCGCGGGCGTCGCCCCAGCTCTCCAGCGGATGCAGCGCGGGCAGCACCCAGCCGGCGCGCGCCGCCGTCTCGTCGTCGTAGAGCGAGCGGTAGATCGAGTGCGGCACCTGCGAGAGCGCCTTGCCGAAGTTGAGGTCGGCGGGTGCGCCGTAGACCGGGTTCCAGGCGGTGATGACCAGGGTGTCGACCCGGTTCACGCGCATCTCCTCGGCCAGGATGCGCAGCGCCCGCGGGCCGGCGTCGGTGTCGTGCAGCACCGGCTTCGCCTGCGCGGCGCCGTCGCTGCCGAGGGCGGCGTTGATGGCATGCGCCGCGGCGTGCAGCACCGCCGGCTGACGCGGCCCGGCGGCGACCAGCGCCCCGCGGCCGGCGCGGACCAGGTCCTTGGCCAGCGCGTCGGCGAAGCGCGCCTGCTCCGCCCCCAGCGCGAACCGCTGCGCCAGCGGCGCGTAGCGCTTGAGGGCCGGCACCTGCGAGGCCAGCCGTCCCAAGAGCGCCAGGCCGAAGCGCTGCACCCCGGTGGGCTTCACCCGCAGGCGGTGGTCGGCGTTCATGCCGGTGACGGTCAGGTTCGACTCGACGGCGTAGAGCCGCCCCATGGCGCCGAGCGCGGGATCGCGCTTCTGCGACCAGGCCTTCATCGCCGGCAGGTTTCCGGGCAGCGCCGCGAGGAGGTCCGCGTCGAGCGAGCAGACGACGCTGGCCTTCGACAGATCGACGCGCGTCTCGTAGGGCGAGCCGAAGGCGAGCCGCGCGCCGTCGTGGATCTGCTGCAGCGGGATCGCGCTCCAGGAGGAGAACTTCGCCTTCGGATAGGTCTGGATCAGCCGCTGCCGCAGGTGGCCGATGAGGGGCGACGAGTTGGGCTCCAGCAAGAAGCGCAGCCCCTCGCCGCCGCGCTCGCTCAGGAGGCGGGAGTTGGCGGCGGTGCTGCTCAGGAAGTCGCGCCACGAGCGCGGACCTGTCTGGTACTGCACCACCTTGAGGCGCTGCGGATCGTACAGCTGCAGGAGCCCCGCCTGCTCGAGCACGCCGATGGTGCCGCGGCTCGACGGGTGCTGCGGGTTGCCGTCGATCTTGGTGGGCCGGCCTTCGTTCGCCGTCGCCAGGATTCCGGTGGCGCGGCCGTCGATGGTGCTGCAGGTGGCGTAGTGGAGCGGGTTGCCGGGCGTGACTTCGGGAGGCTGCCGCGTGTACGGCAGGATCTTCTGCTCGGGCGGCTTGAGGCACCCGCCCAGCGTGGCCATGGCCGCGCTCGCTCCCATCAGCTGGAGCAGCCCGCGCCGCGAGACTTCAGCGGGCGCCTCCGCCTGAAGCTCCCGCGTCGGCTCGGCGCGCGCCTGCAACTCCGCCAACCCCCGCCAATGGTTGTCAGACCGCTGCCCGGCAATCGGCAACTTGAAAGTCGGCTTCTGGCCTGAAGCCTGAAGCCTGAGGCCTGAGGCCTGCTTCTCTTCTAACGATGGCATGTGGTGCACGAAACCCGGGTCTGCACGTGGTACTGCTCCTTGAGGACGCGTCCGAGCGCGAGCTGGTCCTTCGGCTTCCAGGTCATGCTGGTGATCTGCTCGCGCGGGCGGAGGAACTTCTCCGGCGCGCGGTGGCACTCGAGGCACCAGCCCATCGAGAGCGTCTGCGCCTTGTGCACCAGCGGCATCTCGTCGACGCGGCCGTGGCAGGTGACGCAGCCAACGCCCTTCGCCACGTGGATGGAGTGGTTGAAGTAGACGAAGTGCGGAAGCTTGTTGACCCCGTTCCAGACGATGGGCTTGTCGGAGAAGTAGCTCTCGCGCACCGGGGCAAGCTTGGGGCTCTTGTTCCAGATCTGCGCGTGGCAGTTCAGGCACAGCGAAGTCGGCGGCACGCCGGCGTACGACGACTTCTCCACCGAGTAGTGGCAGTAGCGGCAGTCGATGCCCTCGTCGCCGACGTGGTGCCGGTGGTCGAACTGCACGGGCTGTGCGATGGGATCCTGCTGCTGCGTGTAGAACGGGGTTCGCACGTAGATCATCGGACCCGCGACTAGGCCGCCGCCGCCCGCCAGCGCCAGCGTGAAGAGCGCGAGGCGAAATTTGGTGTTCGACGATGGCTTGAACAGTGCACTCATGCCCGGTCCGTTTGGTTCGCCCGGGGAGGCCCGGGGCGCGACAGGTGGTACTGGGAGATGGTTCGCGGCTGAAGGGATGGTTTGTCGCAGCGACCGAGTGTCGCAGCCTCGTCCGCGGTCGCCGTTCGAGCGCGAGGGACGCACGAACTCTCAGCAAAGTTCGGGCGAGTTGGCAAGCGCCGACTCGGTTCCTGTCCGCTGGGCGTCAGCACGGCCTTGGGGCTTCTACTGCCCCTCTGTGTGCTTTTGATTTTGCGGAGTCGTATGCTGGTCCGATGCTGCAGGGGCAGGCGACGCCGTCGGGAACGGCGCGGTTCGAGGCGGCCAGCGGCGCGGCGGAGGGCCACTTTCGCGCGGCGCCGGGTGGACTGCGCCTCTCCTCGCTCGGCATCGGCACCTACCTGGGCCGCGACGACGCCCCGACCGACGCGCTCTACGCCGGCGCCGTCCTCCGCGCGCTGCAGCTCGGCATCAACGTCATCGACAGCGCCATCAACTACCGGAACCAGCGCAGCGAGCGCGCGGTGGGCGCGGCCCTGCGCGAGAGCGGCCTGCCGCGCGACCAGGTCGTCCTCTGCACCAAGGGCGGCTACCTGCCCTTCGACGGCGGCCGGCCCGCCGACGTGCGCGCCTACTTCGAGGAGACCTTCCTGCGGCCCGGCATCCTCGGCGCCGACGAGATCGTCGCCGGCTGCCACTCGCTGGCTCCTCGCTACCTCGACGATCAGATCGATCGCAGCAGGCGCAACCTCGGGGTGGAGTGCATTGATTTATATTACGTACACAATCCCGAGACGCAGCTCGGCGAGGTGCCGCGGGCGGAGTTCCACCGGCGGCTGCGCCGGGCCTTCGCGGCTTTGGAGCGCGCCTGCGCAGGCGGCCGCATCGCCGCCTACGGGGCGGCCACCTGGAGCTCCCTGCGCCTCGAGCCGGAGGCGGAGGAATACCTCTCGCTGGCGGAATTGCTCGAGGCAGCGCGCGACGCCGGCGGGAGCGGGCACCACTTCCGCGCCGTCCAGCTGCCCTTCAATCTGGAAATGGACGAAGCCGCGACTTTTCGCAACCAGGGTGGCCGTACGCTGCTCGAGGCGGCGCAGGAGGCGGGCGTGGCTGTCTTCTCCTCCGCCAGCGTTCTGCAGGGCCGGCTGGCGCAGCAGCTTCCACCCCAGATAGGCGAGTCCTTTGCCGGCCTGCGGACCGACGCGCAGCGGGCGCTGCAGTTTGCCCGGAGCACGCCCGGCGTCACCTGCGCGCTGGTGGGCATGAAGACCCGCGCCCACGTCGAGGACAACGCCGCGCTGGCGAGGGTCGCGCTTCCCGGGGCGTCACCGGTCCTCTGATGGCGTCGGCCACCATCACGCGCACGGGCAGGAGACGAGCTCGCGGCTCGGCGAATCCATTCCTGTTCATTGCGCTGCGCTGCGACCAGCCGCTCGAGCCGGGCGCCCGTTTTTGCATCGGTGATGCGCAGGTCGTCTCGATTGGTCGCGCGCAAGCGCTTGGCGCCGGCCGTGAAGGCATGGAGCTCCGAATCCGCATTCCGGATCCGCGGATGTCCTCGAGCCACCTGCGCATCGAAAGCGTGCTCGGCGGATGGATCGCGGAAGACCTCGGCTCGAAGAACGGAACGCTCATCGACGGACGACGCATTTTGCGCGAGTCGCTCTTTGACGGCGCGGTTCTGGAACTTGGGCACACCTTCCTGTTGTTTCGCTCGGCGCTTCCAGCGCGCGATGACAGCGGGGTGCTGGAGGGAAAGCAGTTGCAGGCCACGGCGCCGGGCCTCGCCACGCTTTCGCCGTCGTTCGCGGCAGAACTGGAGCGGCTGCGTGCGGTCGCCGTAGCGCGCGTGCCGGTGCTCCTGCGCGGCGAGTCCGGCGCAGGCAAAGAGGTGCTGGCTGCGGCCATCCATCGCCTGTCCGGGCGCAAGGGCGCTTTCCAGCCGGTCAACTGCGGCGCCATTCCGCCCAATCTCGTCGAGTCGCAGCTGTGCGGCCATCGCCGCGGCGCGTTTTCCGGCGCGGTCGAGGACCATCCCGGCCTGGTGCGCGGTGCGGACGGTGGCACGTTGTTCCTCGACGAGATCGGCGACCTGCCCTTGCCCGCGCAGGCGGCGCTGTTGCGCGTCTTGCAGGAAGAAGAGGTGCTGGCGGTGGGCGCGGCACGGCCGGTCAAGATCGATCTCCGCGTCGTCTCGGCCACGCACCGCGATCTCGACGTGCTGGTCGCCGAGGGTCGCTTTCGCGCCGATCTGCTGGCGCGGCTTTCCGGATACGTCTGCGCGCTGCCGCCGCTGCGCGAGAGGCGCGAGGACTTCTCGCTCCTGGTGGCGCTGCTGCTGACGAAGCTGGGCGCTCCAGGCGCGACCTTCACTCCCGAGGCAGGACGCGCCCTGCTGCGATACGCTTGGCCGTTGAATGTGCGCGAGTTGGAGAAATGCCTGGCGAGTGCAGCCGCGCTGGCCGGCGACACGAAGATCGACCTGGAGCATCTTCCGTCCGGGTTGCGGAGCGCGCCCACCGCCGCGGCGTCCGCAAGGGACCTCCAGCAGCGCGATGAGCTGATCGCGCAGCTGCGCGAACATGGTGGCAACGTCACCGCGGTCGCGCGGGCCATGGGCAAGGCGCGCACCCAGGTGCAGCGCTGGCTGCGCCGCTTCGGCCTCGACCCGGGCTCGTTCCGCCGCTGAGCGCTGCATCCCCGTGGCATGCCACGGGGCGCCTCTACTCCGAACATGCGGCCAGCGGGCGATCCAGGGCGATCTGCGCTGGCACGGCGCCTGCTCCTCCCTCCCGACAAAGGAGGTAGTGCCCATGCAGAAGATCCGCGAATTCGCATTCCCAGTCGCCTTGATCGCCGCCTGGATGGTGGCGGCCGCCTACACGCTCTCGCTGATGATCGGAGTCCCCGACCGCAGCGCGCCCGCGCCCCGGTCGCCGCCCGCCGCCGAAGCCGCGGCAATGCCCGCCTCGTAGTTCAACCTCACTCGTCTTGCCCGAGGAGATTGCCATGCAGAAAAACTGGAAACTGATCGCCGTTCCCGTCCTCTTCGCGGTCGCCTGCGGAGGCACCATCCAGCGCGAGACCGCTCCCGCCAACGACACGGCCGGGAGCGTCGAGTGCTCGCTCGCACTCGCGCAGCACAGCAACGCGGCCGCTCTCCAGCAAGCGGTGCAGGACGTGGTGGATGGCTCGCTCGATCCCTGCGCAGGCTCCCTTCCCCAGCGCGAGCTCTATGGGGCGTCGCTTGCGCGTATCGACGAGGACGGCGGCATGGATCGATTCCTCGTGCTCGTCTTCAGGATGCGCCTTCTGCATCCCCTGCAACCGTCGCCCCTGCGCCCCTGAATCGACGCAGCGTACTGCGGGGGACGCAGCCACGACGGGCTGCGTCCGTCCGCGCGCTCTGGATTCGCTCGCGCTCGCATCGGCGGCCGCCCTCTCGCATTGCGGCAAGCCGGTTTGCTTTCGAGCGATGGAAGGGCGAAGCTGTCGATGGAGAAGCGATGGTCACGCCGGTACCGACCTTGCTCGACCGGTCCGCTGCACCCTCGGACGACCAGCCGACGCTGCTGTCCGCGCCCCTCGTCTATGCCGGCCGGTACCAGATCGAGATCGAGCTCGGCCGCGGCGGTATGGGCCGCGTCCTGCGGGCGCGGGATCTCAAAATCGGGCGCCTCGTCGCAGTCAAGGTGCTGGCCAGAGCCGTCCACGACGAGCAGCATCGGCTGCGCTTCGAGCAGGAAGCGCGCGCTGCCGGCGCGCTCAACCACCCCAACATCGTCGCGGTGCACGACATCGCCGAGCACGAGGGCGAGCCGTTCATCGTCAGCGAGCTGCTCGAGGGCGAGACTCTGCGCACAATGCTCTCCCGCGGGCCGCTCGCGCCCCCCGTGGCGCTGGCGCTGGCCCCGCAGCTCGCGGAGGGCCTCGCCGCCGCACACGCGAAGGGCATCGTCCACCGCGACATCAAGCCGGAGAACCTCTTCGTCACCCACGAGGGACGGCTGAAGATCCTCGATTTCGGCATCGCCAAGCTGGCCGAGAAGCAGGGCGTGCAAACCGACACGGGCGCGACGATGGGCACCCCGGGGTACATGTCGCCGGAGCAGGTGCGCGGCCAGCCCGCCGACGCGCGCTCCGACGTGTTTGCCTTCGGGGCGGTGCTGCACGAGATGCTGACGGGCCAGGGCCCTTTCAACCGCGAGACCAGCGCGGAGACGGGCTACGCCATCCTCCACGATCCTCCTCCGTCGTTGCCTGCGTCCACACCGCCGCCGTTGGCGCGGCTGGTCGGGCGATGCCTGCAAAAGGATCCGGCGGCACGGTATGCGAATGCGGGCGAGATCCTGCATGAGCTGGCAGGCAAGCGGGCACGCTTCGAGTTGCACGCACCCCTGCGGCGGCGATGGGCGCTGCCGCTGGCGGTCAGCGTTGCCGTCGTCGCCACGGCGATTGCGCTGTCGCGGTTCGTGCCGCGGGGTGGGCAGGCGCGCATCGAGTCGCTGGCGGTCCTGCCGCTCGAGAATCGCTCCGGCGAGGCGCAGCAGGAATATCTCGCCGACGGCATGACCGACGCGCTCATCGACGAGCTCTCGCGCATCCGCTCGCTGCGGGTGGTCTCACGCACCTCGGCGATGGTCTACAAGGGCGCCCGCAAATCGCTGCCGCAGATCGCGAGGGAGCTCTCGGTCGACGCGGTGATCGAAGGCTCGGTGGCCAGTGCGGGCGGGCGCATCCGGCTCGCCGCGCGCCTGGTCCGGGCCGCGGGCGAACGCATGCTCTGGTCGAACACCTACGACGCGCCCATCCGCGACGTGCTCGCGGTCCAGAGCGAGATGGCGAGCGCGGTGACGCGCGAGCTGAACGCTGCGCTCACGCCGGAAGAATCGGGCCGCCTCGCGCAGAAGCGAACGGTCGATCCCGCTGCCTGGGAGCAGTTCCTGCAGGCGCGTTACGAGTTTGGCGCGCACCAGACCTGTGACGGGTACGAGCGCACGAGGGCGCTGCTCGAGCGCGCGATCGCCGCGGATCCCGGCTTTGCCGAGGCGCACGCGCAGCTCGCCTACGTCTGGGGGACCTCGTCCTGGATGACGTGCGTGGATCCGAAGATCGCGGCCCCGAAAGCGAGGTCGGAGGCGCAGCGTGCTCTCGAGCTCGACGCTTCCAGCGCGAAGGCCCACTCGGCGCTGAGCCAGATTGCGCAGGTCTTCGACGGCGATCCCGGTCGTGCGGAGAAGGAGGCGCGGCGCGCGGTCGAGCTGGCACCCAGCGGCAACGCCGACTGGTGTTCGCTGGCGGGCTTCCTGGTGGTCGGCGGGCGGTTCGAGGAGGGGGCGGCAGCGGCCCGGCGCGGCGCGGCTCTCGATCCGCTGGAGGCCGGGGCCCACACCATGTGCCTCGGCTGGGCGCTCTACGCCGCCGGCCACTACGAGGAAGCCATCGCGGCCCATCGCCGCGCGCTCGAGCTCGACCCGAAATTCCTTTATGCACACCTGGAGATCGGCTGGAACCTGGTCGAGCTGGGCCGGGTCGGCGAGGCGCTGGAGCCGGTCGAGAAGGCTCGCACACTGCTCGAGCCGGGAAAGAGCTGCCTCGACGACACCATGGTCGCCGGCATGCTCGCCGCCGTGGGCAAGCGCCAGGAGGCGCTGGTCCTGCTCCTCCCTTGGGAAGCGCGGGCGGAGAAGGAATACGTGGACGGGTATCAGCTCGCCTACGCGCGCGCCCAGCTCGGCGACAAGGATGCGGCCGTCCGCTGGATGGAGATGGCCTGGCGCCAGCATTCGCCCTCCTTCGTCGCCTTCCAGCACAACCCGTACGACCTGGACAAGAAGGCGTGGCTCGCGCCGCTCAAGGGCGACCCGCGCATCGCCGAGCTGATCAAGCGGCCGCGGGCCCCCTGATCATTCCAGCGCGTAGGAGTGGTGGTTCTGCACCTCGCGCCACCTGGCTCCCTCTTTCGCGAAGACGAACATGAAGCGCAGGGGGCCCATGGTCCGCTTGCCATTTTTGATCCAGACGACGTTTGCGGCGGCCCAGGCGGTGAGTCCGCCGGGACCGAGTCCCGCGCGCAACCCGTCCCGCGGCCGGGGACCGTCGTCGTTCGCAGCGGGCACGGGCCTCACCAACGAGCCGGTCAGGTAACCGGGATCGGTGCCGATGATGACGAAGTCCGGAGGAGTCGCGGCAGCCAGCATGCGATCGAGGAAGACGACTTTGCGGAAGAGCGCGCCGACGTCTTCCGCCCCGGGCGCGATGCCGTCTCCTACCGGCGCCAGGTCGGGCAGCGTTCCCTCCTCGTCCCGCTTGTCGACGTCCTGGCCATGGGCGAACGAGGTGTGCTGGGCGAGGATCAGCCACCTGCCGTCCAGTTCTCCGGCGAGGCCGGTGTGGCGGACGGGCCTGCCTCCCCGCGTGTAGAACTCCCAGAACCAGGCGGAGCGGCCGTCGGGCGCGACGAAGACGCGACGCTCCAGATCCTGCGCCGTGAACTTGCCGGGAGGCGCGGAGCCCGCGAGCGCCTTGCGGCTGGTGAACACGTCGCGCGGGGCGATGCCCCAGCTGAACGCGTCGGGCGCGACCGCGGACGCGTCGATGACGCTGCGCTCGAGCGCGGCCAGGGAATCGTGGAGGATCTTTTCGACGCTCGCTTTGGCGAGCGCCGGATCGGGCGATGGCTGCGGATCTGGCGGGCGCGCTGCTGCAGCGGCGCAACCGGCCGCGAGGAGGGCGACGGCGCAACCACGCATGGAGTGACCCCCTTGGCTTCGCCGCTCTGGCTGAAGCAGGCGGCTTCAGAATCGGTGCATGACCCGTGCGTACAGGTACCGGCCGATGAAGTCGTAAGTCTGCGGGTCGGACGTCGGCCAGAAGGACGAGTAGATGAGAGGCGGCGGCGTATTGAAGACGTTGTTCACGCCCGCGGCGAAGGTCGTCTTTCCGAGGCTGTTGCCGAATCCGTAGCTCGCATACAGGTCCCAGCTGTTGTAGGCGTGGACGCGCCGGTGCCAGGTCGCGTCGACGGAGCAGTCCTGCCCGGGGAAGATGCCGTCGTCCCCGCATTCCCTGAAGCCGCCCAGGTAGCGCGTGTTGACCGCGACGTTCAGGCCCGAGAGCGCCCAGGTCGCGCCGGCAACGAACTTGAGCGCGGGGTTGACGCCCCAGTCATAGGTGCCCCGGCCGTGGAGGATGGTTCCATCGGCCCGGGTCACATCGAACCTGTGCAGCCAGGTGGCGTCGAAGCGCAGTCCGAACCGGCCTACCCTGCTTGGAATCGCGTACCGAACCGCGAGATCGATGCCGTCGTTCTTGATCGCCCCGATGTTGGCGGCGAAGTCGCGGATGCTGGTGATGAGATGGGTTTGCGGATCGCGCGTGATCAAGTCGCACAATCTGGGCGCGACGCCCGCTTGCGTTGGGAAGCACCCGCCGAGAATGACGTACGCTCCGGTCTGGTCGATCGCGTTGGGCAGGACGATGTTGTAGTAATCCGCGGTCACGCTGAGGTTCTTGACGAAGGTGGGCTCGAAGACGATCCCCGCGGTGAGGATGTTTGCCGTCTCGGGCTTGAGGTCACGATTCCCGCCGGTCGTGTATTGAAAGGCGGTGTCGAAATCGCGGTTGTTGACCGCGGATCCGCAGGCCTTGCCCAGCGGAGAATTGGGATCGATGCCGGGTCCGCTGCACGGGTCCTGGACGGTCTGCTCACTCGTGCGCTGGGGAGAGAACAGCTCCTGAAGCGCGGGCGCGCGAAACGCCGTCGAATACGTACCGCGCACGGTGACGTCGCGAACGATGCTCCAGCGCGCCCCTACTTTGTAGGTCGTACCGCCGCCCACCGTGCTGTAACGGAAGACGCGGCCGGCGGCCATCGCCTCCACCGCCTCGGCGAAGGGCAGGCCGCTCACGATGGGGATCGAGAGCTCCGCGTAGCCCTCGTTGACGTGATAGCCCGCGCTGACAGGGTCGAAGTCCCTCGCCAGAATCAGGTCGGGGATGAACGATCCGTAAAGGCGGCGGTACTCGTATCCGGCGCCGAGCGCGACAGGCCTGTCCGCGGCGAGCCTGAAGAGCTCGCCGCTGGTGTTGATCTGGATCGTCGTCGTCTGGTCGATCCCGCGCTCGACGCCGGTGTACGTGATGTAGGCCGCCTGGGCAGGCGTGATGCTCCCGGCGCCGTGGAAGAGGTCGAGCGGCACGCATCCCGCGATGTCGTGCGCGGCGTCGGTCCCGCAGTGCGGGTTCCCTGCCGAATCGAGCCAGCTCGGGCCGACGGCCGCTTGCAGGCGCAGGGAGTTGTGCTGGCCATCGATCCCCCAGGGCAGGGTACTGCGCCCGAAGCTGAGGGACGCATCCCAGAACCACTCGCCAAAGGGCATCGTGCCGTCCACTCCGACAACTCCCCGGAAGACGTTGGCGTCCTCGAAGTAGTGCCGATTTCCGGTTTCGACCATGCGGCGCCACATCTGCTGGACGTCGACGCCGAACGGGTTGTACCGATTGCTCGCGGAGACGGTGACCGCATCGTCATCGGTTCTGAGGGGTTCCGGCGCGAACTGCTGTTTCGACTCGCGGATCACAAACGAGGCTTCGTAGTAGGCGCGGGCGCGGCTCCCGAGGGTCAGGTCGCCAATCGAGAACAGCGAGAGAGCCTGGTGGGGCGTCAGGTCGTAGTTGTACGGTTGAAAGTTGTATGTGTCTTTCGTTCTCTCGAACGGCCGCCATCCCAAAGCAGAGGAGGGATCGCGGATGAACGAATTGGTGTCCGGGAAGGTCACGACCAGCTTGTTGTAGAGATCGATCCGGCCATCCTGGGCCGGGTTGGAAAGGGGCATCCCCATCGCCGCGGGAGCAATCCAGAGGTGGCCCTCGGGAACGGTGCCGCTGCCCCCTCTGGTCACCGTCCCTGTCGCCGCGTCGAGCCGAAGGGAGGCGGCGCTGAACACCCGATCGCCCGCCCAGACCGGCTCCTGCCGCTCGAAGGTCGCCGAGAAGAGGACGTTCCCGCGCTCGCCGCCGCGCCCGGTCGTCGCGCTGAAGCTGTAGGTCTGCCCGTCGCCGTGCGGGGAGATCGCGCCGAAAGCCCGCAGCTCGGTCCCCTCGAAGCGCCTGCGCGTGATGATGTTGACGACCCCGCCCATCGAATCGGAGCCGTAGACGGCCGAGGCGCCGTCCTTGAGCACCTCGATCCGCTCGACGGCGACCGCGGGGATGGAGTTCACGTCGACGTACTGGTCGGCGCCCGGCCCCGAGGCAGCGAGCCGGCGGCCATTGACCAGCACCAGCGTGCGGTTCTCACCGAGACTGCGCAGGTTGATGCGGGTGGTTCCGAACCCGCCGGTGATTGCGTTTCCCGGCGCGTTGTTGACCTGCGTGTTCGCCCCATTGCCCTGCTCCGGCATGAGCTGCAGAAAATCGCCCACCGTCAGCCTGCCGCTCTCCGCGATCTGTTGCTGCGTGAAGACCGCGACGGGCGCGGGCGTGGTCAGGTCCTTCCGGCGGATGCGGGAGCCGGTGACGACGATCTCCTCCTCCGCGGCGCGCCTCTCCTTCTCTTCCTCGACAACCTCCTGCGCCGGCGCAGCCCCCGCTACCAAGATGAGAAACTCGAAGGTGGCCGCCAACCCCGATGAGGTCATAACGAGCCTCCAGAGTATCGCCCGTTCGAACGAAGTAGAGCGCCGCGCAGATTCGCTTTACAAGAGGTGTAAAGAAACAGGCGCGGCGTCGAACGGCGGCACCGGACGCTATCCCCGCCCGGGCTGCGACGGCGCGGCCACCCTCTCGATGCGGGTCCGCGGGGCAGAGGTCGATTGCGCGAACGACGCGAAGTCGACCATGGCCAGCGCGGCCATCATCACCCAGACGATTGCGAGCGCGATCGGGAACGCCAGCTTGCGAACGCCCATGACTGCCTCCACCCCTCGCTCTGCCCTACGCCAGGGAAGTGGCGGCATTTCACCGCTGGTTTCAGGCGGCTCGTCCGCGCAGGAGCGGCGCCACCTCGGGCAACATGCGCTCCGCCCATTGATCGTAGCCTTCGCCGCTGGGGTGAAACCCGTCCGCCGACCACAGCTCGGGCCGCCCCGGCAGGATCTCGCGGCTCAGTCCAAACAGGTCGACCAGCGCCAGCGCGTGCCGGGCGGCGGTTGCGGTGACGTGCTCGTTGAACATCTCGATCCGCCTCTCGTAGATCCGGCGCGGCACCAGGCGCGCCACGGTCGGGGAGAGCGCGACGTCGGGGATGTTGGCGATGGCGATGGGCGCCGAGAGCTTGCGCAGCGCCACCACGATCTCCTCGAGGTTGAGGGCGAAGGCCTCGTCCGGCAGCTGCAGGCCGAGGTCGTTGATGCCGATGCCGATGGTGATCAGGCGCGGCCGCGTCCGCAGCGCCAGCGGAAGCTGGTCGGTGATCAGATCGGCGGTCGTGGCGCCGCTCTCGCTGCAGTTGACGAGCCGCAGCCCCGGATGCTCGGGCCGCAAGAGCCGCAGGAGCCGGTCCGGATATCCGCCCCCGCTCCGCGCCCCGACGCCCACCCCGGTCGAATCTCCCAGCGCCAGATAGATCTCTTCCGTCTGCATGCGGGGAATCTAGGTACGTGTGCGACCCCTGCCACCTCGCCGGGCCGGACGGAGCAGGAGCAAGGAAGCGGCGAACCCGGGCGGCAGTGCTAAGCTCGCCGGCAAAATGATCTCTGGAAAGGACCTCCTCGCGCAGTTCAAGGCCGCCCCCTGGAAGTCGCCAGAGGAGATCGAGGCCTTCCTCGCCGCCGCCGAGGCGCCGGCCCCCTCCGACCTCGTCAAGGCCCTCGACCTGGTCACCGGCAAGGCGCCCGACGCCGGCGTCCAGCGCCTGCGCCTGACGGCCTTCGCGCGGCTGGTCGAGAAGAGTCCGGACAAGGCGCTCTTCATCCCGCTGGTCAAGGCGCTCAAGGGCGCCGAGCCGGCGATGCGCACCGCGCTGGCCGCGCTGGTTCCCAAGGTGAACAGCGCCACCGAGCACGCGGCGCTGGTCGAGCACCTGCGCTCCGACGACGCCGGCCTGCGCGCCACCGTCGCCCGCATCCTGCTGCAGATCGGCGGCGGCAAGACCATCTTCGAGATCCTCTCCCGCGCGGTGGGCGAGGCCAACTTCAAGGGCCGCACCGAGGCGCTCGACGTGCTGGTGACCTTCGCCCGGCACCAGGCCATCCCGGCCCTGCAGGCGGCCATCCAGGTGGGCTCGCCCGCCGAGCGGGTCCACGCGCTCCGCCACCTCGGCGACAAGGCCGCCATGGCCAAGGATCCGGCCGGCGCGCTCAAGATCATCGCGCCGGTGCTGGACGCGCAGCAGCAGCAGGAGCCGGTGGTCATCCAGGGCATCCTGTCTTTTTCGGCCCTCTGCGCCGAGGAGGACTGGTTCGAGTACGTCGGCATCTTCCTCGACGCCGAATCGGTGGGCATGGTCAAGGCCGCGGTCGACGGGCTGCGGCGCTTCTCCTCGTCGCGGGTGATCGCCGCGCTGGAGCGCAAGCTGCGCGCCGGGCCGCGCGCCATCCGGCTGGCGGTGCTGGGCGCGCTGGAAGCCATCGGCACCGACGCGGTGCTGCCGCCGCTGGTGGACGCGCTCGGGCACAAGCAGATCCCGGTCCGCAACCGCGGCGCCGAAGTCCTCAAGCAGCTCTCGATGGAGGGCAAGCTCGACCTCTCGCGCACGGTGGTGTGGCTGCTGCGCAGCCGCGACGTCAACGTCCGCCGCATGGCCACGGAAGTGATCCGGGCGGTGCCCGATCCCGACCAGGTGCTCTGGCCCAAGCTGATGGGCGTGCTGCGCGACGAGGACTGGTGGGTGCGCGAGCGGGTGATGGACGCGCTGGTCGAGCTGGGCGGCAACCGGCTGACCGCGCACATGGTGCCGATGCTGGCCGATCCCTCGGACGTGATCCGCCGCTTCGCCGTCAACATCCTCGGACGGCTCAAGGACCCGAAGGCGCTCCGCTCGCTGGTCGGGACCGCGACTTCCGACACGGACTGGTGGGTGAAGGAGACGGCCATCGAGGCTGTGGCGCTGATCAACGACGTCCGCGCGGTGCCCTACCTCGTCCATATCCTCGGCGCCGACCCGGACCTGCAAGCGGTCTGCATCCAGGCGCTCCTCGACATGGGGGCGAAGGGCGCGGCCCCGCAGGTGGCGGCGCTCTGCGCCTCGGAGAACCCCGACGTCCGCCTCGCGGCGGTCCG
>JAYWAJ010000030.1:0-2874 GCA_043782525.1 Deltaproteobacteria bacterium
CGATCGCGGCCGCCTACCGCAAGCTGCACCTCTTCGACGTCGACATCCCCGACGGCGCCCACTACCGCGAGTCGGAGACGGTGGCGCCGGGTGGAGTCCCGCCGCCGGTCGCCGAGGCGCTGGGCCTGAAGATCGGCCTCTCCATCTGCTACGACCTGCGCTTTCCCGAGCTCTACCGCAAGCTCGCCGACGCGGGCGCGGACCTCCTCTGCGTCCCGGCCGCCTTCACCGCCTACACGGGCCGCGCGCACTGGGAAGTGCTGCTGCGCGCCCGCGCCGTCGAGAACCAGTCGTACGCCTTCGCCCCCGCCCAGGTGGGCCGCATCGGCCCCGCCTCGGAGAACCGCTACGCCTGGGGCCACGCCTGCATCGTCGACCCGTGGGGCGAAGTCCTCGCCGACGCGGGCGGAGAAGGAGAAGGCGTCGCCCTCGCGACCATCGATCCGGCGCGCCTCGCCCAGGTCCGCCGGGATCTTCCGTCCTTGCAGCACCGGCGGCGCGATGTGCTTTAGAAGCAGGCTTCAGGCTTCAGGCCTCAGGCTTCAGGTTCTGAACTCAAGTTCCATGCGTCGGTCTCGGGCTTCGGTGATGGATTCGATCTCGGCGCAGATTCGCCTCTGGCCTGAGGCCTGAGGCCTGAGGCCTGAGGCCTGAGGCCTGAGGCCTGCTTCATTGACCTTATGCAATCCCGAAAGTAAGGTCGGCCCCAGCTCTCCAGGGGGGTGCATGCACGCTCGCAAGCTCTTTGCCGCACTCGCCATGAGCCTCGCGCTTGGGCTCGGCGCCTCGGCCCAGCCGACGCCCGCGCCCGACGCCGGCACCGCCTCCGCTGCTCCGGGAGCCGTCCCGAAGAAGGGCTCGAAGAACTCGAAGAAGAAGACCGCCAAAAAGGGCAAGAAGAAGGCCGCGCCCGCTCCGGCCCCTGCGCCCAAGAGCGACATCGACGAGGAGACCCGCAAGGCGCTGGAGGCGATGTCTCCGACGCCCGCGCCCGCCGCGCCCGCCGCGGCAGCGCCCGCCGCTCCGGCAGCGCCTGCGGAACTCGCGGCCGGCCCCGAGGACAACGACCCGCCGGTGCTGAGCCACACGCCCGCGACCACGGTGAAGAAGGGCAAGGCGTTCACGGTCAGCGCCCACGCCACCGACCCGAGCGGCGTCTTCGGCCCCATCCTCTACCTGCGCAGGAAGGGCCTGCCCGCGACCGAGTACATCCCGATGCGGATGACGCCGGCCCGAACGGGCACGCCGGGCGACTACTCCCTCGAGATCCCCGCCGCCCTCGTCAACGTCGACGCGCTCGAGTACTACCTCGAGGCCTGGGACAACGCCGGCAACGGCCCGGCCCGCGCCGGCTCCGCCGAGAGCCCGCTCGCCCTCAAGGTCGAGGAGGAGAAGAAGATCGTCGTCAAGCAGGCGGAACCCGCAGCCCCCACCAACGTCACCATCAAGCCGAAGGGTGCGCCCCCGGCCATCTCTCACACCGCCGTCACCCAGGCGACCAAGGGACAGTCGATCGAGATCAACGCCCGCCTGGTCGGCGACACGGACGTGCAGGGCGCGACGGTGATGTTCCGCCACCCCGGGGAGAAGGAATACAAGGCGCTGCCCATGGGCAACATCGGCGGCGACGACTACACCGCCACCGTCCCCGGCGGCATGGCCAACGCCGACATCGAGTACTACGTCGAGGCCTACGACAAGTTCGGCAACGGTCCCGGACGCAACGGCGCGCCCAACGCGCCGTACACCATCAAGGTGCTCGACCCGCGCGCGGGGCAGCCCGTCTCCAGCGCGGGCGCCTCGACCTCGGGACCGCGCCTCGTCAAGGCTCCCTTCCGCCCGAACCCCGGCCGCAGCGCCGCCTGGCTCCTGATGGGCACCTTCGTCGGCGGGCTGGTCTTCGCCGGCGGCGAGGCGTTCGCGTCCTGGCAGCAGAACAACGCGTACACCCACACCTTCCAGTACGAGGGCCGCCGCGAGACGGCGCTGCTCGACAAGGCCAACCTCGACGGCAGGCGCGCCAAGACCGCGGCCATCATCTCCGGCGTCTCGCTCATCGGCGCCGTCGTGCTCCTGACCATCTTCCCTGAGCACCCCGACACCATCGTCATCGGCAGCGGCGGCGACGTGGGGGTGAAGTTCTGATGCGCGCCCTCCTCCTCCTCGCCCTGCTCGCGTCGGCCTGCTCGTATGGGGAGGAGTCGGCGCAGATCTTCGTCCGGGTCGACAACGTGCCGGCGGCCGCCGACCGCCTGGTGGTGGTGCTCACGCCCAGCGACACCACCGTGGCCGGGAAGAACTGCCCGACGACGGTGACGGCGGCCTCCAACGCCATCTGCTACCAGCCTTCGTTCCAGCCCGGGGCGCTCAACACCAACGGGCTCGACCTCGCCTTTGCGCAACCGTCGGCCGCGGGCGCCGTCACCTTCGACATCACCGCCGAGGATCGCGCCCAGAGCGCGCTCGCGCATGGCCTCCTCGCTTGCACGCTGCCCTGCCCCCTCAACCTCCAGGTCACCCTGCACTGAAGGCCCTGCAACTCTACCGCCTGGGTTCACGCAGCATCGGACAGGCGGGCAGGGAGGCGTTTGACAGCCTGTCTGCGCGGGCCTACCGTTCACCGCTGGAATCCTGCGTCGCTCGTCGCGCATCCCAGAGGTCGCATCATGGAAATCACCGAGGTGCGGGTCTTTCCGGTCAGTGAAGAGCGTCTCAAGGCCTACGTCACCATCACCCTCGACAGCTGCTTCGTGGTGCGCGACCTGAAGGTCATCAACGGCAACACCGGCCTCTTCGTGGCCATGCCGGCCAAGCGGCGCAAGGACGGGACCTTCAAGGACATCGCCCATCCCCTCAACAGCGACACCCGGGACA
>JAYWAJ010000031.1:0-7570 GCA_043782525.1 Deltaproteobacteria bacterium
GCGCTCGTCTCCGGTCTTGGGGATCTTGCGGACGGCGCGGAGGGCGTCGACGGCTTCGGGCAGCGCGAACTGTTCGCCCGAGAAGGCCTGGGCGAAGCGGCCGCCGCGGAGCTCGCCGCGGGCTTCGAGGCGGCGGTAGACCTGCACGAGCTCGCGCCAGGGAGGGCAGCGCGGCTCCCGCTGCAGCAGGTCGCGGAAGACGATTCCGTAGCGGCGCAGGTATTGCGCGGCGAGCTTCTCCAGCCACGCGGGCGGAGCGCCCAGGAGCGCGCGCGGCCTGGGCAGTTCGGTCTCCACCGGCCGCAAGAGCGACCAGCGCCCCGACGCGCCGGGGGCCCTGGCGTCGAGCAAGGACCGCAGCGCGGAGAAGCCGTCGCAGGTCACCCGCCCGCCCGAGACCAGTTCCCAGAGCGCCTCGTGCAGCTCGCGCTTGGCCATCGATGCTGCGCCCTGCGGGCTCCGCCCGTCGCCGGGGGACCCGGCTCCTCCCCTCGATGCCGCGCCCTGCGGGCTCCGCCCGTCGCTGCCCAGCTGCGCGCGCAGCTCGTGGATGAAGAGCGCCCCCCGCTGCTCGAGCAGCGCGAGGACGAGGCGCGCCCGCTCGCCCAGCGGCTCCGGCGCGCCGCGCGTCGCCTCCAGCAGCCACTCGAGGTCGTCCCGGCGGCACAAGGCCAGCGGCGTCGCCCGCCCCGGCGGAGCGCGCCGCGGCGACTCCACGCCCTCGGCGGCGAGGCGATCCTCCCGCGCCAGCCGCCCCCAGGCGATCTCCCCCGACAGGCAGAGCTGATCGAGCAGCGCGCGGTCGTAGCGCGCGACCCGCGCGGGCAACAGGTCGCTCTCCCAGGCACCGGCGGCGCTCTGGAAGCCCTGCAGCTGCAAGAGGACTTCCGAGAGCCCCTGCGCCCCGTGCAGCTGCGACCCGGGCTGCACGTGCTGCCAGCGGAAAAGGAAGCGGAGGAAGTCCTGCGTCGAGGCGGGCTCGATCTCCCGCCGCAGCCGCCCCAGCGTCAGCCCGTGGATGCGCGCGAGCAGCGTCCGCTCGCACCACTCGGTCCCGGCGGCGCCCTCGCGGTAGCGGCCCCGCAGGATCAGGCCCTCGCTCTCGAGCTGCAAAAGCTCCGCCTCCACCGACGCGACACCCAGCTTGCAGGCCATCTCTTCCGCGGTGATGGGCCCGGTGATGCCGACCCAGCCGCGCACGGCGTCGATGAGCTCGCACTGCGCGCGCTCCGTCGCCCTCCAGACGCCGCCTTGGCAGGCCGCGCGGCCGGCCGTCTGCAGCTCCGCGAGCCACGCCGTCCACGGCGCCGGCGCCTCGGGCAGCATGGCCAGCGTCAGGAGCAGGTCGTGCAGCTCGTCCGCCGAGCGCAGGTCGGGAAAGGCCTGCGCGACCACCTGCGCGATGGCCTCCGCATCGAGCGCGCCCAGCGAAGCCGCGTCCCGCGGATCCAGCGTCCTGCGCAGCTGCACCGCCCGCGACCGGCGCTCCTCCAGCGGCGCGTCGTCGAGGTAGGCGTAGGGCGCGGAGTTGAGGATCTCGTGCGAGAGCGGCGACGGCTCCGGCGTGTCCCGCGCCAGCATGCGCACCTCGCCGTCGCTCATCCGCTGGAGCAGCCCGCGCAGCCCCTCGATGTCCATCGCCTCGGTGAGGCAGTCGCGCAGCGTCTCCCGCACCAGCGGATGGTCGGGCGGGTCGATGGTGCCGGTCCCGTGCTCCTGGCACTGCGCCTGCGCCGGAAACACCTGCGCCAGCAGATCCTCCGCGCGCATGCGCAGGATGTTGAAGGGGACTTTTTTCCCGCCCCGCGAGCGGAGCAGCGCCAGCGAGCGGGTGGCGTTCCAGCGCCAGCGCACGCCCCACATCGGCGCCCGCAGCGCCGCCTGCGTCAGCATCTCGTCGATGCTTCTGGGTGAAAGAAAATCGAAGATGGTTTCGAGTGGAAAGCTGTTCTGCGGGCCGAGCGAGAGGAGGATGCCCTCGTCGGTGGCCGCCGCCTGCAACTCGAAGTCGAAGGTCCGGCAGAAGCGCTTGCGCAGCGCCAGGCCGAAGGCGCGGTTCTGCCGGGCGCCGAAGGGCGCATGGACGATGAGCTGCATCCCGCCGGCCTCGTCGAAGAACCGCTCGGCCACCAGCGTCCGCTGCGTCGGCAGCGCGCCCAGCGCCGCCTGGATGGCGCAGAGGTAGCGGACCACCTGCTCCGCGCCTTCCGGCGGCAGACCGCACTGGTCGACGAGCCACGCCGCCGCCCGCGCGGGGTCGGCCAGCAGCGGCTCGATCTCCTCGCGCAGCCGCGACACTTCTTCCGACAGCTCCGCGGTGCGCCCCGGCGCCTCGCCGTTCCAGAAGGGCACCGAGGGCGGCGCGCCGTGCGCGTCCTCGACCCGCACCCGCCCGGCCTCGACGCGGCGGATGCGCCAGCTCTGGTTGCGAGCAGGAAGATGTCGCCCGCCATGCTCTCGATCGCCCAGTCCTCGTCGACCTGGCCGATGGTCACGCCCTCGGGCTCGGCCACCACCGCGTACTGCGCGGTGTCGGGGATGGCGCCGCCGGAGGTGATGGCCGCGAGGCGCGACCCCCGCCGCGCCTTGAGGATCTTGTTGACGCCGTCGCGGTGCAGCCGCGCCCCTTGCGCCCGTCCCGCCCGCCGGGCCACGCCCTCGCCGTGCATTTCGGTAATCTGGTCGAAGTCGCGGCGAGGGAGATTTCGATAATTCCAGGCGCGTTTCGATAAGGCGTAGGCCGCGTCCTCTCCGATATCCTCGCAGGCTGCCATCGCCACCAGCTGCTGCGCCAGCACGTCGAGCGGCCAATCGGGAATGCGGGTCACCTCGAGGTTGCCCGCCGCCATCCCGCGCACCAGCGCCGCGCACTCCACCAGCTGATCGCGCGTCACCGGAAAGAGCCGGCCCTTGGGGATTCCGCCCCGGTGGTGCGAGGCCCGCCCGATGCGCTGCAGCGCCACCGAGAAGCTGCGCGGCGACTCCAGCTGGATGACCAGGTCGACCGCGCCCACGTCGAGGCCCAGCTCCAGCGACGCCGTCGCCACCGCGCAGCGGACCTGGCCGCGCTTCAGCTTCTCCTCGGCCAGGAGCCGCACCGGGCGGGCCAGCGAGCCGTGGTGGGCGACCACCTGGTCCTCGCCCAGCCGCTGCCCCAGGGCGTGCGCGACCCGCTCCACCTGCCGCCGCGTGTTGACGAAGACCAGCGTGGTCCGGTGCTCGCGGCAGAGCTGCGCGATGCGGTCGTGGATCTCCTCGCGCTGCTCTCTGGAAGCGACGGCGCACAGCTCTTCGCGCGGCACCTCGATGCGCACGTCGAGCGGCCGCCGCGCCCCGCTCTCGACGATGGCGCAGGGCTGGCCGCCGGTGAGGAAGCGCCCGATCTCCTCGATGGGCCGCTGCGTTGCCGAGAGCCCGATGCGCACGCAGCGCCGCCCGCAGAGCGCGTCGAGCCGCTCCAGCGAGAGCATGAGATGGGCGCCGCGCTTGTCGCGGGCGACGGCGTGGATCTCGTCGACCACCACCGTGCGGACGGTGGCCAGCATCTTGCGGCCGCCCGTGCTGGTGAGGAGCAGGTAGAAGGACTCGGGCGTGGTCACCAGCACGTGCGGCGGATGCTTGAGCATCGCCTGCCGCTCCGACTGGGGCGTGTCGCCGGTGCGCACGCCGGTGCGGATCTCGGGCACGCCGTCGAGCAGGCGCAGCTCGGCCAGCGGCTCGATCAGGTTCTTGCGGACGTCGTTGGCGAGGGCCTTGAGGGGAGAGACGTAGAGCACCTGCGTCTCGTCGCGCAGCGCGGTCCCCTCGCGGATCATGGCGTCGAGGCAGGCGAGGAACGCCGCCAGCGTCTTGCCCGACCCGGTCGGCGCGGCGATGAGCGTGTCCTCGCCCCGCTGGATGCGCGGCCAGCCGAGGCGCTGCGGCTCCGTCGGCGTGCCGAACTTCGCGGTGAACCAGCCGGCCACCGCCGGATGAAAGCCGTCGAGCATCGCGGCGATCTACGGCTGAACGTCCCTTCAGGTCAACCCGCGCCGCCGATGCGGACGTACGCGAGCGGCACGCGCTCCTGGCAGTATCCCGAGAGCGCCGCGCAGAGCGTCTCGAGGGCGTGCGGCGGGCAGCTTCCCAGATCGAAGACGGAGAAGAGCTCGTTCTCGCGCAGCTCCACCGTGAAGCCGTGGGCCCGGCCCGACCAGCGGTCCGCGCCGGGCGTCCCACGCAGGGGCAGGGCTGCCGCGAAAGCGCCGTACCAGGCGAGCATGGCGAACCCGCGCAGCAGGTCGGCCAGCGCGGTCGCGTCCTCCGAGAGCGGCTCGCCGTCGAAGACGCAGACCAGCGGCAGCTCCTCCCAGTTGCCCGGCAGGAGGCGCACCTCGAGCCGCCCCACCCGGACTTCGGTCGCGGCAGGCACATCCGGATGGGCGCCGTGCACTTCATAGGTGTGGCCGTCGCGCGCGTCCGCCACGTCGAAGCGGAGCGGCAAGCCGTCGTTGGCCATGACCAGGCGGCCATCGTCGCCGCGGGTGGATTGCTCGGTGAGCAGCGCTGCTTCGGGGAGCCGCGCCGCCATCTCGTCGAGGCGGCGCAGGTAGCTGCGGTAGAGAGGCTCGAGCGCCTCGGCAAGGGATGCGCCCGGGCCCGTAGGCGCGCTCATCCCTTGGTCAGCTGCTCGATCTTCTGCTCCAGCTCGTGGATGCGCTTCTGCATGCGCTCCATCTCCGCCTTGGCGATGGGTCCCAGCGTGTCGAGCGCCTGCTTGACCGCGGTGTCCACCTTGCCGCGCAGCTCGTCGACGGCGGTGGCGCCCGCTGCCATCACGTCCTCCTTGCGGAAGATGCCGGTGACGCCGCGGACTTTTTCGGAGAGGTCGTCGCGGATGCTCTCGGTCTTGGTCTTGAGCTCGGTGACCCGCTCGACGACCTTGCCGGCGATGTTTCCCGCCTTCTCCTGGTAGAAGCCCGCCACCGCCTCGCCGCCGTGGCGGATGATCTCGCGCAGGACGCCGAGCGGCATCTGCGACCGCTTCTTCTCTTCTTCGAAGATGATCTGCGCCAGCGTCACCGAGGTCAGGTCTTCCTTGGTGCGGTTGTCGATGATCTTCACCTCGGCGCCCGCCTTGATCATCTGGGCGATCTCGTCGAGGGTCACGTAGCGGCTCTCCACGGTGTCGTAGAGCTTGCGGTTGGTGTACCGCTTGATGACCTTGGGGTCTTTCCGGTCGGCCGGCTCCGCAGCAGCTGCGGCGTCGGGCGCGGGAGGCTGCTCGTGCTCGCTCATGCTGGAAACTCCACCGGTTAGCTGGGCACAGGCGCGGGCTGAAATGACGCACGGCGCTGCCGGACCATTCCCCCACAGCCGACCTTGTGTGTCAAGGAGGGAGACGGAGGCCGGATTTCTTCGGACATTTCCTTGTCAGGGAGCATCGCCGCAAGCGAGAATGAGAGCGTGGTCGTCCAGTGTCCAACATGCCAGTCCAAGTTCCGAATCGCCGATGACAAGGTGACGGACCGCGGCGTGCGCGTTCGCTGCACGTCCTGCAAAAATGTCTTCCAGGTCAAGAAGCCGGGCGCAGCCTCCAGCGACGCCGCGCCGGGGCCTGGCAACACCATGGATCTGTCTTCCCTCGACGCGGCAGCCCTGACGCGGCCTGCCGCCCGACCCGCCGCTTCCCGGGCGGCCCCGTCTGCGCGACCCGCGCCGGCACCTGCTCCGCGCCCGGCGGCCGGCGCCTCCCGTCCTCCCGCGGCGCGCTCCGGCGCAAACGGCGCTGCCCGCCGGCTGCAGGCCGACGACCTCTTCGGCATGGCCGAGCTCACCGGCGACGCGCCGCTCGGCGATCTCGCTCCCTCTAAGCCTCCACCGCCGCCTCCTCCGCAAGCAGCCGCCGCCAGTCCCGCGGTGAAGCCGATGCCGAACTTCGACGACATCGACATCGACGTGGACGACGCGCCGCCGCCGCTGCCGTCGCGTCCGCCGCCGAAAGCGACCCGGCCACCGCCGCCGCCCAAAGCCGAGGCGCCGCCACCGCCGCCCGCCGACGATTTCTCGCTCGACGGCGAGGCTGCACCGCCCCCGGCCCCGGAGGGCGAAGAGGCCGGCTCCGACGGCCCGGTACAGGTCGGCGCCTTCAAGTCTCCCCCGCTCAAGGATCCGTTCGAGGGCATGAACCTCGGCGAGCCCGGCACCGGCGCCATCGAGCTTGCGTCCCAGCCCAGGAAAGACAAGCTCGCCGAGGCGGCCACGGCCGAGGCGCTCGCCGCGCCGGAGGCTCCCCCGGTGCCGGAGCCCCCTCCGGGCCGCGAGATGGTCTCGAGCGCGCTCACCGGCCTGGTCGGCGCCGCCCTGGCAGTCGCGGTGGTCATTGTCGCCGCGCTCTCCGACGACGCCTCGGCCGGCTGGCTGGGCTTCGGCCGCGGCAACGACGTGGTCGCCACCCGCGTGGTCAGCGGTCTCTACGACACCGCCTCCGGCAAGCCGGTCTTCTTCATCCGCGGCCGCATCGAGAACCGCGGCGGGAAAGTGCGCGGCCCCGTGCGCGTCACCGCCGAGCTGACCTCCGACGGCACCGAGGTCAAGGCCGAGGCCATCGCCGGCGCCGAACCCACCGCCGAAGACGTCTGGTCGCTGCGCTCGCAAACCGACGTCGACAAGCTCAACCGCGACCTCGACATCACCCAGGTCGAGCGCAAGCTGCAGCCCGGCGCAAGCCTGCCCTTCTTCGCCGTCATTCCCGATCCGCCGCCGGATCTCCAGCGCCACCGCCTGCACGTCAAGGTCGAGTCGGTCGACGCCTGGGTGCCGCCCTCGCCGAAGGCCGGGAAGGGGCGCTAGCGGTGGATGCGGGTGAGCTGGCGCGGACGCTCGCCTCGCTGGAGGGCGGCGAGCTGCGCGCACGGAAGGCGGCCTCGCTGCTCAGCGCGCTTCCGGCCGAGGAAGCCGTCGAGCTGCTCTCGCAGGTCCTCCGGCGGGCCGACCGCCGCATCGATCCCGACGCCGCCGCGCTCGAGGGCCTGCTCCGCGCCGTCCGCGAGCTGCTCGACGAGGACCGCATCGACCTGCTCTTCCGCGCCTCCGAGACCGACCTGGAAGTCCAGGCGCTCTTCGCGCGCAGCGAGCCGTCGCGGTCGTTCGATCACGACCGCGAGGAGTGGATCGATCGCGAGATGCGCGCCCGCACCCTGGGCCAACGCCGCGCGCTCGCCCGCACCCACGACCGCGATCTCCTCTCGCGGCTGGCCACCGATCAGGACGCGGTGGTGGTGAGGCACATCCTGATGAACCCGCGCTGCACCGAGCGCGAGGTGCTCCTCGCCGCCTCGCGCCGGCCGCAGCGCCCCGAGGTGCTGGAGGAGATCTTCCGCTCCCGCCGCTGGTCGGTGAACCGCAGCGTCCGCCGCGCTCTCGCGCTCAATCCCTACAGCCCGCCCTCGCTGGCCAGCGCCGCGCTGGCGCTGCTCACCGCCCCCGACCTGCGCGAGGTGGCCCGCAACCTGACCCTCTGCCCCGAGGTCCGCGTCCAGGCCCGCCGGCTGCTCGGCAACCGCAGCGCGCCCCGCGACGGCGACCCGCC
>JAYWAJ010000032.1:0-7558 GCA_043782525.1 Deltaproteobacteria bacterium
CGCCGCTACCGCTTCTTCTCCTACGGCGACGCCATGCTGATGATATGAAGTATACAATCACTCACACCGACGGCGCTGCCCGCCGCGGACGGCTGGAGCTGCCCCACGGCGTCGTCGATACGCCGCACTTCATGCCGGTGGGCACGGTCGCCTCGGTGAAGGGCATCGCCCCCGACGACCTGCACGCCATGGGCGCCCAGATCATCCTCGGCAACACCTACCACCTGCTCCTGCGCCCCGGCCCCGACGTCGTCGTCGAGATGGGCGGCCTCGGCAAGTTCATGTCCTGGGACAAGAATATTTTGACCGACTCGGGCGGCTTCCAGGTCTACTCGCTCGCCCACCAGCGGAAGATCACCGAGGAGGGCGCCGTCTTCCGCAGCCACATCGACGGCAGCAAGCAGGAGCTGACCCCGGAGCGGGCGGTGCAGATCCAGACCCAGCTGGGCAGCGACATCTTGATGGCCTTCGACGAGTGCCCGCCCTCGGGCGCCGACCGCGCCTACCACGAAGAGTCGATGGCGCGGACCACCCGCTGGGAGAAGCGCTGCAAGGACGAGTGGCAGCGCCTGGCCGGCCCGGGCGCGCTCTTCGGCATCGTCCAGGGCGGGCTGCACCAGGACCTGCGCGCGCGCCACGCGGCGGAGATCGGCGAGCTCGATCTGCCCGGCACCGCGCTGGGCGGCTTCTCGGTGGGCGAGGAGCCGGCCCGGATGTGGGAAGGCGTCCAGCACGCGGCGCCGCTGCTGCCCGCGCACAAGCCGCGCTACCTGATGGGCGTCGGCACGCCGGAGGACCTGCTCCGCTGCGCGATGGCGGGCATCGACATGTTCGACTGCGTCTTTCCCACCCGCGTCGCCCGCAACGGGCTGCTCTTCACCCGGCAGGGCCGCCTGCAGATCAAGGCCGCCCGCTACGCCCGCGACCCGCGCCCGGCCGACGACAAGTGTACTTGCTATACTTGTCGGACATTCACCCGGGCCTACCTGCGCCACCTCCTCGCCGCCCAGGAGCTGCTCGCCTTCCGGCTCAACTCCATCCACAACCTGGCCTTCTATCTCGACCTGATGCGCGGCCTGCGGGAGGCCATCGAGCAGGGGACGGCCCGCTCTTACGTCACCCAGATGCTGGACAGCTTCGCCGCTGGCGAATAGCCCCCGGCCGCGCCTCCATTAAACCCGGTTGCCCCCATGCGCCGCCGGTGCTAGAAGGTCCGGCCCTTATGCTCGCTCTTCTCGCCCAGGCCTCAGACAGCCAGTCCCCGCTCGGCGGCTTTGGCCTCCTGCTGCCGGCCGCGCTCTTCTTCGTCATCTTCTACTTCATCGTCATGCGCCCGCAGGCCAAGCAGCAAAGCACGCACAAGGCTTTCCTCGACAAGCTGGGCAAGGGCGACGAAGTGGTGACCGCGGGCGGAGTGGTCGGCAAGGTGGACCGGGTCGCCGGCGACCTGGTGTTCGTCGAGGTCGCGAGCAACGTGAAATTGCGGGTCCTCAAGGCGCAGATTACGGGCGCCTACCAGCCGGTCGCCGAGAAGGTCGCCGTCGAAGAGCCCGCGAAGAAGTAGTCCTCAGGAGCGAAACAGCATGGATCGCGCGTGGTACTGGAAGGCCGGCTTCATCGCGGCCGTCACCGTCTTGGCTGTCTGGGCGCTGGTGCCCAGCGTCACCTACTTCCGGCTGCCGGCTTCGGAGCGGAACGAGGCGAGCGCCTTCGAGAAGGCCCGCCCCAAGTGGGGACCGAGCAAGCACCTCAACCTCGGCCTCGACCTGCAGGGCGGCATCTATCTCTTGATGGGCGTCGAGGTCGACAAGGCGGTGCGCGAGAAGGCCGTGCGCCGGGCCGAGGAGATCTCCGCCGAGCTCGAGCGCAAGGAGATCAAGGGCGCCGACGTCCGGGGCGACCCCGACACCGGCATCGTCACCGTCACCGTGGCCGACGTCGGCAAGGCCAAGGACCTGGTCGCCGAAGAGTACACCGACATGTTCATCCGCAAGGTGAACGCCGGCTCGTTCGACCTGGGCATGAAGGACGACGCGGTCAAGCTCCTCAAGGACAGCGCCGTCGACCAGGCGGTCAAGGCCATCCGCAACCGCGTCGACAAGTGGGGCGTCTCCGAGCCGACCATCGCCAAGCGCGGCGACTCGTCGATCCTGGTGCAGCTGCCCGGCTACTCGAATCCCGAAAAAGCCAAGGAGCTGATCGGCAAGACCGCGCAGCTCGAGTTCAAGATCGCCGACGACACCGACACCTCGCTGACCCAGCTCAAGGATCTGCCGGCGGGCGTGACCCTCGACTGGGACCGCTTCACCGGCGCCGGCGACGCCTCGGTGCAGTCGCCCTACCTCGCCAGCAAGGACCGGGCGCTGCTCGAGAGCTACCTCAAGGACAAGGCTCCCAAGGACCATTCCTTTGCCATCGGCAAGATCGACGCGCGCCCCGGCCAGCCCGCCACCTACCGCAGCTGGATGCTCGAAAAGAAGGCCGGGCTCACCGGCGAATACATCACCGACGCCCGCGTCGCCTTCGACCAGGCACCCGGCGAAGGCAACCGGCCCTACGTCCAGCTGACTTTCAACAAGACCGGCGCCGACCTCTTCGGCGCCCTCACCAAGAACAACGTCAAGCGGCGCATGGCCATCGTCCTCGACGACACCGTCGACTCGGCGCCCATCATCCAGACCGAGATCCCGGGCGGCATCTGCTCGATCCACCTCGGCGGCCTCAAGCCGGTCAACGAGATCCTCGACGAGGCCAAGGACCTGGCGCTGGTGCTCAAGTCGGGCGCACTGCCGGCGCCGGTGCGCATCCTCGAGGAGCGCAGCGTCGGCGCCTCGCTGGGGCCGGAGCTGATCCGCCGCGGGTCGATGGCCGCGCTGGTGGGCCTGCTCGCCGTCCTCGTCTTCATGGCCTTCTACTACCGGTTCTCGGGCATCGTCGCCGACGTGGCGCTGGTGCTCAACGGCCTGGTGGTGCTGGCCATCATGGCGCTGCTCAACTCGACCCTCACCCTGCCGGGCATCGCCGGCTTCGTCCTGACGCTGGGCATGGCGGTGGACGCGAACGTGCTCATCAACGAGCGCATCCGCGAAGAGCTGAAGACCGGCAAGCAGATCGCCGCCGCCATCCGCACCGGCTACGACAAGGTCTTCTGGACCATCTTCGACGGCCACGTCACCGCGCTGGTGGCCGGCTTCGTCATCCGCGCCTACGGCTCCGGCCCGGTGCGCGGCTTCGCCACCACCCTCATCATCGGACTGCTCGCCTCCATGTTCACCAGCATCGTGGTCACGCGCGCCATCGTCGAGTGGTTCGTCGGCCATGGCCGGCTCCACAAGGCCGTCAGCTTCTAGGAGACCGCCATGGAAATGAAATATTTCGAGCTGATCAAGCCCGGCACCAACCACGACTTCGTCAAGTACCGCGGCATCGCGGTGGCCATCTCGGTGGTGGTCAACCTCCTCGTGCTGGCGGGTGTCGTCTTCTGGCCGCGGCTCAACTACGGCGTCGACTTCGCCGGCGGCACCGAGCTGCAGATCCACTCCAAGCAGGCCATCGACCCCGGCGACCTGCGGGATCTGGTCTCCAGGCAGGGCTTCGGCGAGCCGACCGTGCAAGAGTACGGCAACAAGGCCGACAACCAGTTCCTCGTGCGCGTCGAGCGCATCGCGCTGCTCACGCCGGAGAAGGCCGAGGTCATCAAGGCCGACGTCCAGCAGGCGCTGCCCGAGCTGGCGTCGTTCCGCTTCGATCCCGAGACCGGCGACAAGGTGGACATCACCTTCAAGAAGCCGGTCGACGAGGCCCGGCTGCGCGCGGCGGTGGAGAAGAGCGGCACGCCGGTCAAGGAAGTGCGCCCGCTGCTCTCCCGCGAGGGCAAGGACAGCGAGTACACCGTCATCACCCAGGGCACCGGCGACAAGATCGGGCAGGCGCTGCGGGCGAAGTACGGCGCCGACCAGATCGAGGTGGTCCGCACCGACTACGTCGGGCCGCAGGTCGGCAAGCAGCTCCGCATCGACGGCATCCTCGCGGTCCTCTACGCGATGGGGATGATTCTCGTCTACGTCGGGTTCCGCTTCGACTTCCGCTTCTCGCCGGGCGTGGTCATCGCCCTCATCCACGACGCCATCGTCACCCTGGGCTTCTTCGTCATCAGCCGGCACGAGTTCAACCTCACCTCGGTGACGGTGATCCTCACGGTGGTCGGCTACTCGGTGAACGACACCATCGTCATCTACGACCGCATCCGCGAGAACGCCAAGCGCCACAAGGGCATGCCCCTGCGCGACCTCATCAACCTCAGCATCAACGAGATGCTGGGCCGGACCATCCTCACCTCCGGCGCCACCGCGCTCTCGCTCTTGGGCCTGATCCTCTACGGCGTCGGCACCATCCAGGACTTCGCGCTGGCCATGCTGGTGGGCATCATCTCCGGCACCTACTCGACCTGGTACATCGCCAGCCCGATGACCATCTGGATCGAGGAGCACATGGCGCAGCGGAAGGCCATCGAGGCCGCCAAGCCGAGGGCCAAGAAGACCGACCAGCAGGCGGCCGCGGCGCGCTGAGGGCCGCCGGCGCGCTGGAAGCGCCGCGTCTTGCTTTCGGTGGGCCGGCGGTGTATCGCGGCCCCTTTCGGGGGGAAGACCATGCAAATGAATCGATGGATGCTCGTGCTCGCGTGCGTTGCCGGCGTGTCCGTGCTGGTCCTGCGCGAGTCCAAGGCCCGCGCCGACGGGGACCACCACGAGGCAGAGGAGAGCGGCGGAAGCCGGGTGCGGCAGGGCTTCGCCATCGCTCCGGTTCCGCTCAACCTCGAGGGCCGCAACCGCGCGCTGGTGGGCCTGGGCAGCTACCTCGTCAACGCGGTGGCAGGATGCAACGATTGCCACACGCACCCGAACTATGCGCCGGGCGGCGATCCCTTCCGCGGACAGCCGAAGCAGATCAACACCGTGAACTACCTCGCCGGCGGAAGGGCCTTCGGTCCCTTCATCTCGCGCAACCTCACGCCCGAGGCGCCGAGCGGAAACCCCGCCGGGCTGACCTTCGAGCAGTTCGAGGAGGTGATGCGGGTCGGCACCGACTTCGATCACCTGCACCCGCAGTTCGGTCCGCTCCTGCAAGTGATGCCCTGGCCGGTGTTCCAGAGCATGAGCGACCACGATCTGCGCGCCATCTACGAGTACCTGAGCGCGATCCCGCACGCCGAGCACGGGCCGATCGGCCCCTGAAGGTCCGCGAGCCGCGATTTCGTCGCGGTCCGCTGCAGGAGTTGCGCGCCAGCCCCGCGCCCGCGCAATTCCTGCATTCCGATTCATCCCGTCACCTCTGGAGACGGCGCTGGCAAGCGGCTTGCTCATGAGGATCCCTGAAGCCCACCTCCAGGAGATCCCATGCGCGTGCTTTTGTTTTTGCTCACCCTCGCGGCGGCCGCCTCGGCCAGCGCGGAGACGTTGACCGGCAAGATCGACGATCCCTCCCTCCGCCGGAAGGCGACGCTGGTCTACCTGGAGGCGGCGCCGGGCAAGTTCCCTCCGCCCGCGGAAGCCGCGGTGATGAACCAGATCGGCAACACCTATTCGCCGCGCGTGCTGCCCGTCCTGGTCGGGACCAAGGTCGAGTTCCGCAGCTCCGACCCCGAGCTGCACAACGTCAACGCCCGGGAGAGCAAGAAGCAGCTCTTCAACCAGGCGGTGCTGCCGCACCAGATGTTCGCCAAGAAGATGGAGCAGGCCGGCGTCGTGCACCTCTCCTGCAACGTCCACAAGGAGATGAGCGCCGACATCCTCGTCCTGCAGAATCCCTTCTTCGCCAAGCCCGATGCGCAGGGCGCCTTCACCATCGCCAACGTCCCGGCCGGCAACTATGCGATGCGCGTCTTCGGCCCCGAGCTCAGCGACGAGCAGCGCGCCCGCATCTTCAAGATCTCCGTCGGCAGCAATACCCCCATCAAGCTCGCCCTGAAGTAACCGAGGCCGCCCATGAAAAAGATCCTGCCGCTTCTCGCACTGCTGGCCGCCGCCGGTGTCCTCATCGGAGTGGGAGTCGCCCGCGCGCGGGCGGCGACCGACCGCCCCAAGAAGGTCTTCCATCTCTATGTGAATGACGGCGAATACGAGCTGGCCGACGGAAAGAAGACCTATATCGTCAGCTACGTCGCCTACAACGACAAGTTCGGCGAGGCGCCCCCGGGCGCGGTCCTGCCCGCGCCCAAGCTGCCGGCGCCCACCCTGCGCGTCAAGCTGGGCGACGAGGTGAGCGTGGTGATGCACAACAACGGGCACCACCATCTCGACAAGCAGAGCGCCTTTGGCAGCGTGACCCACACCATTCATTTCCACGGAATGGACCTGGTCCAGCTCTATGACGGCACCCCGGGCGTCCCGCACGTGGACATCCCCGACAAGCTGCTGGCCGGCGTGCCGGTGGGCGAGAGCTTCACCTACAAGTTCATCCCGCAGTTCGAAGGGACCTTCATGTACCACTGCCACGTCGATACCTCGACGCACGCCATGCTCGGCATGTACGGCGCCCTCATCGTCGACGGCAAAGAGCCCAATACGATTTATGGAAAGCATTTCGATCGCGAATACACGCTCATGTTCAGCGAGCTGGACACCGAGCACAACGACGCCATCCACGACGTCGGCGATTACGACATGATGAAGTGGAAGACCAACTATTACCTGCTCAATGGCCGCATCTTCACCGCCGATCTGAAGAACCCGCTCTCCACCATCGCCGACCCGAACTCACTGCTCAAGGCGAAGGAGGGCGAGACGGTGCTCCTGCGCATGCTGGTGATGGGCTTCGACCACACCTTCGCGATTCACCCGCACGCCTATCATATGCAGGTGGTGGGCATCGACGGCCGCCCGCTCGACAGCCCCTACTGGAAGGACACGCTGCCCATCGTCAGCGGCGAGCGCTACGACGTGCTGGTGCCCATCCACGGCAAGAAGGACGCGGTCTGCCTGAGCTGCGGCCTGGGCAAGGGCCTCTCCATCATGCACGACCACAACCTGCGGGGAGAGGCCAGCGCCGGCAAGTATCCCCGCGGGCCGCTGACGGTCTTCGCCATCGAGTAGCGCCGGTCAGCGGCGCTGCTGCAGGACGCGGTAGCGGAACCAGTTGACTCCGCCAGGCAGCTTCCGGTGCGCTTTCACGCGCAGGGAAGCTGCCGCCTTTTTCGGCGCCGCGCCGGGGAAGCGGGGCACCTGTGGCAGATGACGGAGGGCTTCACGGCAGGCGGCCCTGCCGGAGCGCGTCCGGCTTGGCAAAGCCCGCCACCAATTCGCCGGCCAGCCGCGGGTGGGCGCCGCGCTTGATGAAGTCGTTGCTCGCGCGCCGCCGCGGATGGAGCAGGTCGAGCCGGGACCGCACGATGCCGCGGCCGGCGCGATGCACGAAGGTGACCTCCGGATACCGCACGGAGTCGACGATGCCGATGTGGGTGAAGCCGCGCCGGGCCGTGGTGTTGCGGAAGAAGACCAGATCGCCGGGGTGCGGGACCTGGCGCAGGGCCCGCCGCGCCGCCGCGAGCCGGCGGATGTTG
>JAYWAJ010000033.1:0-2861 GCA_043782525.1 Deltaproteobacteria bacterium
CGATGCCGCGGCGGGAGATCACGTCCTCATGGCCGGCACGCCCTCGGGGATTGTCTGGGAGCCGGGCGGGCCTGCCGCGGAGGACGCCGCCATCGCCGAGGGCTGGGTGCTGGCGCCGCCGGATCCAGGACGGGCTGCGCACCGCGTGGGGGGAAGCCGGCACGGAACGGTGGCGGGGATCTTCCGCGCCGCCGCCTCCGACGGGGCGATGGAGTCCTTGGCCAGCGCGCGGCTGCTGGCAGGAGTGGGCCTCGAAGGCGACCGGTACGCGCTGGGCCTGGGAAGATTTTCGGGCCCGGCCCGGCTCGGGCAGGCGCTGACCTTGATCGAGTCCGAAGCGCTCGACGACCTGCGCGCGCGCCACGGGATTGACCTCGCCCCCGGCGCCTCGCGCCGGAACATCGTGACCCGCGGGATCGATCTCGGCGCGCTGCCGGGCCGGCGCTTCCGCATCGGCGAGGTGGAGTGCCTGGGGCAGCGGCCCGCCGATCCCTGCTCCTGGCTGCAGCGGACCACGCCGCCCGGCACGCTGCGCGCCCTGGTCCACCGGGGAGGGCAGCGGGCGGACATCCTCACCAGCGGATCGATCCGGGTCGGCGATTCGATCCGGATCGACGGCGAGCCGGCAGCGGCCGGCCCGCCGACGGCAGCAAGACACGACTAATCTGTCGAAGCGCTCGCGTTCGCTGGTTGGGCGCGTGGCAGGCCGATGGCGAGGGCGCCGGCGAGCGCGGCGAAGACCACCGAGCCCCACAGGCAGCCGGGAACTCCCGCGCGCTGGAAGAGCAGGCCCGAGAGGAGCGTCCCCGCCAGCCGCCCGCCCGCGTTGCTCATGTAATAGAAGCCGACGTTCATCGCGACCTTGTCGCTGTCCGAGTACGCCAGGATCAGCCAGGAGTGGACCGCCGAGTTCAAGGCGAAGAGCGCGCCGAAGAGCGCCAGCCCCGAGAGGATGAGCGCCACCGGCGGCAGGCCTTGGTGTAGCCCGGCCGCGATCCCCGCCGTCACCGCCGCGAGCAGGAAGCCGAGCGCCGGCAGGCTCCTGCCTCCGGGCGCGGCTCCCCCGGTCCACCGCCGCAGGAGCAGCGGCGCAAAGGACTGCACCACGCCGTAGCCGATCACCCAGAGCGCGAGGAAGGCAGAGACCTGCGCGAAGTTGAAGCCCAGGCTGTAGAGGAAGACCGGCACGCCGACCACGAACCAGATGTCCCGGGCGCCGAAGAGGAAGAAGCGGGCGGCCGAGAGCACGTTGACGGCGCGGTTCTTCGAGAACATGCGCGTGAACTTCGCCTGGGTACGGGTGCGGCCGAGGCCGGACGGCAGCGAGGCTTGCGCGCCGAGGAAGACCCCGGCGAGGACCGCCGCCATGGCCAGCAGCGCGCCCTTGAACCCCAGCCAGGAGAGGAGGACGCCGCCGAGGAAGAACCCCACGCCCTTGAGCGCGTTCTTGCTGCCGGTGAGGAGGGCCACCCACTTGAAGAGCGCGCCCTGGGCGTCGCTGGGGACCAGCACCTTGATGAACGACTTCGCGCTCATCTTGGTCAGGTCCTTGGCGACGCCCGAAAGCGCCTGCGCGCCCATGACGAAGGCGACCGAGGTGGGGATGCTCCAGCCGGGCTGCAGCGCCGCGAGGGCGCAGAGCGCGAGGACCTGGAGGAGCAGGCCCGAGGTCAGCGTGACCTTGAGCCCCAGGCGCGCGGCCAGCACGCCGCCGAGCAGGTTGGTGACGATGCCGAAGAATTCGTAGAAGAGGAAGAGGAAGGCGAGCTGCACCGGCGTGTAGCCGAGCGCGTTGAAGTGCAGCAGCACCAGCATGCGCAGCGCGCCGTCGGTGAGCGTGAAGGCCCAGTAGGCGGCGGTGACCAGCGCGTAATTCGACAGTGGACTCACAGCGGGCCCCCGGTCGCTCGAATAGAGGGAAGGGCGACCTTCGTCGGCCCCTGACGCCGTTCCCTGCGCGTCGCGCAGCAATTGCGCGGATACCGCAGCCCACGCAAGGGCTGCGGGCAGAGGGAGGCCGCGCGCGAGTGAAAACGCGCTGGCACGCGCCCTGCTCTGGTACCCGTCACCGCCATCCCGGAGCCCCCAATGAAGCGTACAGTCGCGATCGTCGTCGCAGCCCTCGCAGCCGGACTGGCTGCTCCCGCGCAGGCGATTCCTTCGTTCGCGCGCAAGTACGGCACCAGCTGCACGACCTGCCATACCGTGTATCCGAAGCTCACGCCTTTCGGTGAGGCCTTCCGGCGCAACAGTTTCCGCTTCCCCGGGGTCGACAGCGACTACACCAAGCAGGAGACCATCCCGCTCCTGCCCAAGGCGCCGGGCGACGACTCGACCTACGGAATCGTCGCCATCCCGCCGCTCTCGTTCGGCTTCAACGGCCAGGCGGTGGTCCACCCCGACAAGAACTCCTCCGGCGGCCGCGCCGACAACGGGGCGGTCTTCCTCACCCGCGACCTGGTGGCCGAGGGCCACCTCTGGGCGGGCGGCAGCTTCAGCGACGCCATCACCTACTTCGGCGAGGTGACCTTTGCCTCCGACGGGACCATCACCGTCGAGCACGCGCAGGTCTTCGCCAGCGACCTCTTCGGCCCCAAGTACGCCGTCAACGTCCGGGCCGGGCGCGGCTTCTCCACGCTCACCAGCTTTGGTCCCCATTCAAGTTACCTCGGCGACCAGATCATGCCCTCCTCGGGCGTGACGGCCCTGAACGGCGCCGGGACCACCTGGAACGTCTTCGATCACTTCAACGGCGTCGAGGTCAACGGCGTCCTCGGCGGGCGCTTCGACTACTCGGCCGGGCTCAATGCCGGGAGCAGCTTCGACACCCGCAACTCGGAGAACTATTACGGCCACCTCGG
>JAYWAJ010000034.1:0-7539 GCA_043782525.1 Deltaproteobacteria bacterium
TGCCAACCGCCGGCCGGACGAGACCTGGCATGAGTTGCGTATGGTGTCCCCGAAACTGCTAGATCTCGCGCCATGTCGATCCAAGTGACGCTGATTCCCGGCGACGGCATCGGGCCGGAAGTGGTCAACGCCGCCATCGAGGTCATCGAGGCCGCCGGAGCGCGCCTGACATGGGAGCGGGCCGCCGCGGGCGCCGGGGCGGTCCCGACCCACGGCACCCCCATCCCGGCCGAGACCCTGGAGTCGATCCGCCGCAACAAGCTGGCCCTCAAGGGGCCGCTCTCGACCCCCATCGGCGAAGGCTTCCGCAGCGTCAACGTCGCCCTGCGGAAGGAGTTCGACCTCTACGCCAACCTCCGCCCGGCGCGCAGCTTCGCCGGCGTCGAGACCCGGTATACGGGTGTAGACCTGGTGGTCATCCGCGAGAACACCCAAGGGCTCTACTCGGGTGTCGAGCACTACATCGACGAGGAGCGGACCGCCGCCGAGAGCATTTCGATCATCACCCGCAAGGGCTCGGAACGGATCATCGAGTACGCCTTCGCCTGGTGCAAGGCCAACCACCGCCGGCGGCTGACGCTGGTGCACAAGGCCAACATCCTCAAGTGCACGAGCGGGCTCTTCCTCGACACCGGCCGCGCCATCGCCACCAAGCATCCGGAGATCGAGTTCAAGGAGATGATCGTCGACAACTGCGCCATGCAGCTGGTGAAGAACCCGAACCAGTTCGACGTGCTGGTCACCACCAACCTCTTCGGGGACATCCTCTCCGACCTGACCTCCGGCCTCATCGGCGGCCTCGGACTGACGGCGGGCGCCAACATCGGCAAGAGCGCGGCTATCTTCGAGGCGGTGCACGGGACGGCGCCGGACATCGCCGGCAAGGGCATCGCCAATCCCACGGCGGTGATGCTGGCGGGCGGGATGCTGCTCGAGCACATCGGCGAGCGGACGGCGGCGGAGAAGCTGGTGACCGCCATCCGCGAGGCGATTGCCTCGAAGGAAGCGGTCACCCCGGACCTGGGCGGCAGCGCCACCACGCGGATGTTCGCCAACGCGGTGCTGAAGCGGCTGAAGTAGCGCCGTATCTCCGAGGCGACGCGCCGCCGGGGCGGCGAAGAGCTCTACCCGCCGCCGGGCACGACGCCGGCCAGCGCCGCGTCGAAGACGGCGAGGCCCAGACGGTCGGTCTCGTCCGCGGTCAGGTCCTCGAAGCGGAAGGCGACGCGGTACGGCTTCCCCTTGCGCTGCACGCTGACCACCCGCGCCTTGCCGGTGATCTTGCGACCGGCCTCGACCTCCATCGAGAAGGTCCCCAGCAGCCCGGCCCGCGGCGGCAGCGCCATCAGGACCGCAAAGCCGCCCACGCCCAGATCCACCGTGCGCGCCTTGGTGACGACGCGGTCGATGGTCAGCTCGATGGGCAGCTCGCGCGCCACCCGCAGCGCCTTGCGCCCCTTGGCGTTGGGCGAGGCCCGCAGCCGCTGCGCCGCGAGGATGGCCTGCGCCAGCGTCTCGCGTTCCTCGAGGTAGCGCTTCACCTCCTCGGGCGGCAGCGAGCCCCGGCGCGCCTGCTCGTGGAGGTCGCGCAGGGCGACCACCCACTCTCCCAGGCTCATCCAGTCGGTCTCGCTGCTCATCGTCCCTCCGTGCGACTACCGAAGAATTCAAAGTGCTGCAAGGCCGTGTCGAGAACTTCCGTCTCCATCCGCTCCGCGTCCGCCGCAGCCACGCCCTGGAGCTGGAAGGAGATGCGCCAGGCGGTGCCTTCGTCGTGAACGTTGACCACCCGCGCCTGCCCGCGCAATTCGCCGCTGGAGAGGGAGAGCGCGAAACCGACCCGGTCGCCCGCCGGCAGCGCCACCGGCACGAAGGTGGAAAAGCCGCCGGCGGAGAGGTCCAGCGTCTCGCACCGGACTGCCCGCGAAGGGAGCTGGAGCTCGAGAGGCAGGAGGCGGACCGCCCGCAGCGACCCGCGCGCGGTCTGGCCGGGCGCGACGGTCAGGCACTGGGCGGCGAGGAGCAGCGCCGCGAACTCCTCGCGCAGCTCGTGATAGGCGGCGATCTCCGCTACCGCCAGCCGGCCGGCCCGCGCCCTCTCGTGGAGAAAGCGAAACGTTTCGAGCCATTCCCTCAGGCGCACGGGTGGAAAGTATCAGAAGGGCGGCCCTAGCAGCCAGAGGAACCCCTCGCGCTCCTCTACCGCCAGCCGGGTGAGCCCACGGCCGTCGCAGGGGCCTCCCAGGCAGTCTCCCGAATCGGGATCGAAGCGCGCTCCGTGGGCCGAGCACTCCAGCTCGCCCGAGGGCAAAAAGAGGCGGCCGTCGCCCAGGTCCACCGGCTGCGCGCGGTGCGGGCAGACATTGACGTAGGCGCGGACCGCGCCGCCGCTGGTGCGCAGGGCGAAGCCTTCCAGCAGCAGCGGGCCAAAGCGCCCCTCGACCGTGCTCAAGGGAAAGCGCACCGACTCTCCCGCCCGAAGCTGCGAGAGGTCGCACAGCTTCACGCCGGCTTCCAGGGGATCTCGAGGCCGCCCGCGCGCAGGTTGGCGGCGCGGGCCATGACGAAGAGGAGGTCCGAGAGCCGGTTCAGGTAGGCGAGCGCTTGCGGCGAGACCGTCGCGCTCTCGGCGAGCGAGACGGCGTTTCGCTCCGCACGCCTGCAGACGGTGCGGCAGAAGTGCAGCGCCGCCCCCGCCCGCGACCCGCCGGGGAGGATGAAGTTCTTCATCTCCGGAAGCTCCGCCGTCAGCCGGTCGATCTCCTGCTCCAGCCGGACCACCAGCGCGTCGGTCACGCGCGGGACTTCCTTGGGCGCGGCCGCGGCGTCGGGAGTGGCCAGCTCGGCGCCCAGGGTGAACAGCTCGCTCTGCAGCGCGTCGACGAAGGCGCGCAGGTCGCCCGCGGGCAGCTCCTCGCGGGCCACGCCCAGCGCCGAGTTGAGCTCGTCGACGTCGCCGTAGGCGGCCACCCGCAAGTCGTCCTTGCGCACCCGCGGTCCGCCGAAGAGTCCCGTCGAGCCGTCGTCGCCGCGCCGCGTGTAGATCTTCGACACCTTGCCTCGCTTCGAAGGGCCGATCATTCGTCGAGCCCGTCCCGCTGCAGCCTGATAAGCTCGAAGGCCAATGCACCGCAAGGCCTTCAGCGCCCTCTTGCTCATCTTCACCGCCTGTGGCGGCATGAAGGATCCTGCCGCCGTCGCCGACAAGTTCGTCGACAAGTATTACGTCGAGTCGGACCAGGACCGGGCGCTGCCCTTCACCACCGGCGTGGCCGCCATGCATTTGAAGGACGAGCTCGCGCTCACCGCCGAATCCCGCCGCGGCCCGGGCGGAATGCCGGTGCGGCAGGTCCGCGTCTACTACACCCGCAAGGCGCTTCGCGGCGACGGCGCCGGCCGCGAGGCCGACTACGAGCTGGACATCCGGCCGCAGGGCGGCGGCGATCTGCAGCGCCTCGCCCATCTCCGCCTCGCCCAGGAGCCCGACGGCACCTGGCGGGTGGCGGACTTTTCGGAGACGCAGAAGTGAAGCTCGACTTCAAGGTCACCACCGACGCCGCCGGACAGCGCCTGGACAAGTTCCTGCGCAAGCGCATGGAGAACATGCCGCTCAGCCATCTCTACAAGATGGTCCGCACCAAGAAAGTCCGGGTCAACGGCGCGCGGGCGGAGATCGCGCAGCTGCTCGAGGCCGGCGACGAGATCACCGTCCACGTCCTGCAGGCCGTGGCGCCGCCGCCGCCCAAGCCGGCCTCCGCGGTCGGGCAGGACTTCAAGGTCATCTACGAGGACGAGCATCTCCTCGCCTGCGACAAGCCGCCCGGCCTCGCCATCCATCCGGGCTCCGGGATCACCGGCGAGACGCTGGTCGATCAGGCCCGCGCCTACTTCGAGCGGCAGGGCCTGCAGATCGCCGACGGCGAGTTCAAGCCCAGCCCGGCGCACCGCCTCGACCGCGAGACCAGCGGCGTGGTCATCGTCGCCAAGACGCGGCAGGCGATGGTGCGGCTCACCGAGATGTTCACCGCCGGCGAGCCGGACAAGACCTACCTGGCGCTGGCCAAGGGCCGCTTCCAGAAGGACAAGGGCAGCATCGACCTGCGCCTGCCCGAGCACCAGCAGACGAAGAACAGCAAGGTCCAGCGCGGCGTCAACATGCAGGAGGCGCGCACCAACTGGCGCCGCCTCGCGGGCGGGCCGGAGGCGACGCTGCTCGAGCTGCAGATCGAGACCGGGCGCACGCACCAGATCCGCCGCCACCTCGAGGCCATCGGCCACCCCATCGTCGGCGACGGCAAGTACGGCGACTTCCCCTTCAACCGCATCGCCGCCCGCCAGTGGGGGCTCAAGCGCATGTTCCTGCACTCGACGCGGCTGTCGATCGCGCACCCGCTGACGAAGAAGCGCCTGGTCTTCAACTCCGCCCTGCCGGAGGAGCTCTCGGCCAGCCTGCCCCGGGCCGGCATCCAGTGGACGACACCGCCGCCGGAGTGAGTGGGCAAGCGGGCGCACGGCCATTAGCTTTCGCGGGATGATTCGCGCCGGACTCCTTGTTTCGTTGTAGGACACCACCGATGGTCATGGACTTTCGCCGCCCTCCGCCGCCCCCGCTCCTTCGCCGCGTCTATGACCGGCTGGTCGCCGACCGCGGGCCGGGCAAGAAGCGGCTCTGGGTGCTGCTCGCCATTCCGCTGGGGGCGCTCGGGGTCATCGCGGCCGGCGCCGGCGCGGCGGTCTACCTGTCGTTCGCCAAGGGCCTGCCTTCCATCGAGTGGGCGCGGCACTACCGGCCGCCCATCGTCTCCACCATCTGGAGCGGCGACGAGCAGCTGATCGGCGAGTTCTACAACGAGCGCCGCGTCGTCGTTCCCTACGAGCGCATTCCCAAGCGGCTCAAGCAGGCGCTGGTGGCGTCGGAGGACCAGGACTTCTTCGAGCACGGCGGCGTCAGCTTCACCGGCCTTCTGCGCGGCCTCTACCAGACGTACATCCGCCACAAGCGCATCGTCGGCGGGTCCACCCTCTCGCAGCAGACGGCCAAGGCCATCCTGGCCAGCGCCGAAGGCGTGAAGGCGGCGCACGAGCGCAAGGGCATCGCCGGCATCCGGCGCAAGGTCCGCGAGTTCATCCTGACGCGGCGGCTCGAGCGCAACTTCGACAAGGAGCACATCCTCTGGCTCTATCTGAACGAGGTCTATCTCGGCCACCATTCCTATGGAGTGCAGGCGGCGGCGGAGAACTACTTCCGCAAGAACGTCTGGGAATTGTCGCTGCCTGAAGTCGCGCTCCTCGCCGGGCTGCCCCAGGCGCCCACCGAGTTCTCGCCCTTCGCGCATCCGGAGAAGGCGAAGACCCGCCGCGCCTACGTGCTGCGGCGGATGACCGAAGAGGGGATGATCACGCAGGACGAGCGCGAGGCCGCCGACAGCGCTGTCATCAAAGTATACCCGGTACAAGATATCTTCCGCGAGACCGCGCCCTACGTCACCGAGCACCTCCGCCGCGATCTGGTGGCGCGCTACGGCAACGAGCGCCTGCTCAACGAAGGCCTGCAAGTCTATGCGACCGTCGATCTCGAGCGCGAGCACGACGCCATCGCCGCGACGATTAAAGGCGTCATCGAGGCGGACAAGCGGCAGGGGTACCGCGGCGCGCTCCTGCACCTGGCGGCCAAGGAGTGGGACGACTTCGCCGCCAAGGAGCAGAAGTTCCTCGAGGGCGACGGCAAGAACGACGAGGTCATCGCCGCGCTGGTGACGGCCATCGACAAGGACGGCAAGGCGGCCAGCGTCACGGTGGGCAGTGCCCGCGGCAAGCTGCCGCTCTCGGAGGCGTGGTGGGCGCGCAAGCCCAATCCGGAGCTGAACTCGGAGTACTCGCGCATCGCGTCCCTGAAGGGTGTGCTCACTCCCGGCGACGTGGTCCTGGTCCGGGCGATGAAGGCGGGCGAATACTCGCTGGAGCAGGAGCCCAAGCTGCAAGGCGCGATGATCTCCACCGACCCCAACAGCGGATACGTGGTGGCGATGATCGGCGGCTACGACTTCGAGAAGAGCGAGTTCAACCGCGCCTTCCAGGCCTGCCGGCAGCCGGGGTCGGCCTTCAAGCCCATCGTCTACAGCGCCGCCATCGAGCAGCGCGGCTTCACCGCTTCCACGCTCCTGGTCGACGCGCCCATCGTCACCGACGACGACTCCACCGGCAAGCGCTGGAAGCCGGAGAACTACGAGCAGGAGTTCCTCGGCGACGTGCCGGTGCGCCTGGCCTTGATCCATTCGATGAACACGCCCGCCATCCGGACCCTCATGGCGGTGGGCGTGAAGTCGGCGGGGGCCTGGGCGCACAAGCTCGGCATCTCCACCAAGATCAACGAAGACCTCTCCATGGCGCTGGGCTCGTCGTGCGTCTACCTGTCGGACCTGACCGGCGTCTATTCGACCTTCGCTCGGCTGGGCAAGAAGGCGAAGATGATCTACCTGCGCCGCGTGCTCGACCGCGACGGGCACATCCTCGAGGACCACAGCTCGTTCTACGACCCGTGGACCTGGGAGGACGACCGCGTCGCCGCCGGGTACGCCAAGCTCTTCGAGGTGCCCGCGCAGGTGATGGCGCCGGAGACGGCCTTCCTCACGCAGCAGCTGATGACCGAAGTCTGCAAGCCGCCGGGGACGGGCGGCCGCGCGGCGGCGCTGGGGAAGCCGGTGGCCGGAAAGACCGGCACCACCAACGACCTCTTCGACGCCTGGTTCATGGGCTACACCCGCGACCTCGTCACCGGCGTCTGGGTCGGCTACGACACCTACGAGTCGCCGATGGACAAGTACGCGACCGGCGGCCACTACGCGCTGCCCATCTGGCTCGACTACATGCAGAAGTCGCTCAAGGGCGTTCCGCAGGGAAACTTCGAGCCGCCCAACGAGAACATCGTCTGGGTCAACGTGGACGGCGACACTGGCAAGCGGGCCACGGCGGAGACGCGGACGCCCGTCCTCGAGGCGTACCTGAAGGGCAGCGAGCCGGCCGACGAGAGCGGCGCGGCAGTGGCGGCGACGCCGGGAAATCCCGGCCAGCCGGCCCAGCCGCCGCCTGCTCCGACGGCGTCGCAGGCGGCGGACCAGATGCTGAAAGGCGGACTGTAGAGGACTGCGCCGTTGTGGCCTCAGGCCTCAGGCCTCAGGTAAGCGGAGGCCTCGGATTTCAGGGGATGCGCTTTTTTTTGCCTGAGGCCTGAGGCCTGAAGCCTGAGGCCTGCGCGCGTGTTAGAACACGCCGCATGATCGGCGGCCTCTCGATGACGGAAGTCATCATCATCCTCGGCCTGGCCCTGCTGCTCCTGGGGCCGGACCAGCTTCCGCAGATGGCCAAGTCCATCGGCAAGGGCCTGCGCGAGATCCGCAAGGCCACCGACGACCTGAAGGGCCAGTTCGAGCAGGAGATGGTCAAGCTCGACGAGGAGCCCAAGCGCATGATCGCGCCCGTGCCCTCACCGCCGCCCGCGGACGCCGCCGCCGCAGCAGCCGCCAGCGCCGCGGCGGCCGC
>JAYWAJ010000035.1:0-2857 GCA_043782525.1 Deltaproteobacteria bacterium
CTTCTTCTTGGTCGTCTCCGCCGCGCTCTCCTTCTTGACGGCGGGGGCGGCGGCCTTGACGCCGTACTCGGCGTCGACTTCCAGGCTCACCTCGTCGGAAACCAGCACGCCGCCGGCCTGCTCGAGCGGCTTGTTCCAGGTGAGACCCCACTCGGAGCGCTTGACGGTGCCGGTGGCGCTGCCGGCATAGACCTCGGTGCCCCAGGGGGTCTTCATCGCGTTGGGCGTGAAGGTCGCGCTCAGCGTGGCCGGGTGCGTCTGGCAATGCATGGTCAGGTCGCCGGTGAGCTTGTACTTGTTGTCGCCCTCGGCCTTCTCGATCTTGCTCGACTTGAAGGCGATCTCCGGGCACTTGCCGGCGTCGAAGAAGTCGGGGCTCTTGAGGTGGCCGTCGCGCTTCTCGTTGTGGGTGTCCACCGAGGCGGCGTCGATCTTCACCTGCACGCTGCTCTTGCTGGGGTCATCCTTGTCCCAGAGCAGGGTGGAGGTCATCTTCGAGAACTCGCCGCGGACGGTGTTGATCATCATGTGCTTGACCGCGAACGAGGCGGTGCTGTGCCCCGGGTCGGAGTCGAGCGCGAGGGGCGCGGCGAAAGCGGGAGCGGCGAGGAGCAGGGCTGCGAGGGCGATCTTCATTCGTTCTTCTCCATTGTTTGTGAACACAATCCACTGCGCGGGGGACACGATCCAATCGTGTCCCCGTTTGATTGACCTCAGTTCTTACGCGACCTGCCAGAGATTGACCACCGACTCCGGCTCTCCGCCGGAGGCGCGGTACGCCTCGAGGACGCGCTCGGCGAGGGTGCGGCCGGAGTCGAGGATCTCCTCGAGCGGATCGAGGTGCGCGCTCTCGTCGAATCCCGAAGCCTGCTGCCAGCCCTTGAGGCCCTGCCGGGCGATGCGCAACAGCTGCCGGCCCAGCTCCAGCGCGGTGATTCCCTCGGGGCCACGCGCCTGCAGCGCGTTCCTCGCCACCTCTCCCTGGAACTCGACCAGCTCCGCGAAGCTCCACTGCGCCGTCAGCTCCGCCGCCGCCCGCCCCGCCTCCCGGTCGTAGAGCAGCCCGACCCAGATCGCCGGCAGCGACATCATCAGGGGAGGCGGCACCACGTCGGCCCCGCGCAGCTCGAGCACGCGCTTGACGCGGACCTCCGGAAACAGCGTGGTCAGGTGGTCGACCCAGTTGGAGAGCGTCGGCTGCGCCTTCTCGCCGCCCGCCAATTCCCCGGTGGCGAGCCAGCTGCGGAAGGTCTGCTGCCGCGCGTCCCGGTACTCGCTGCCGTGGCGGACGAAGAGCATGGGCACGTCGAGCGCCCACTCGACGTAGGTGCGGTAGCCCCAGCCGGGCTCGAGCATCTGCTCGAGCAGGCCGCAGCGGGCGGGGTCGGTCTCGCGCCACACCTGGTAGCGGAAGTCGAGGTAGCCGCACTCGCGCCCGTCGATGAGCGGGCTGTTGGCGAACATGGCGGTGACGATGGGCGAGACGGCGGTGGCGGCGCGGACCTTCTCGGCCAGGTCCTGCTCGCTGCTCCAGTCGAGGTTGGCCTGCACGGTGGCGGTCATCAGCATCATGTCGAGGGCGAGGCGGGCGCGGGGCCCGAGCGACGCCTTCATCGCCGCGTAGCGGCCCTTGGGCATCCAGTGCCCGTCGTCGCGGGTGCCGAAGGGACGGTAGCCGGCGGCCAGCCAGGTGAGGCCGCTCGAGTCCTTGCGCACTTCTTCGAGGTGGTCGGCGATCTCCTTCTCGATGACCGCGAACGACCGCGCCGGCGCGCCCGAGAGCTCGAGCTGGCCGCCCGGCTCCAACGTGACCGAGGCGTCCTTGGAGAGCAGCGCGATGGGCTGGCCGTTCTCCTTGTGCTTGTGCTGGGTGCCGCCCGCCGACCGCGCGATGGCGTCGAGCAGCTCCCGGATGCCCCGCGGCCCATGGTACGGCACCGCCTCCAGCGTCGGACCGCGCACGCCGATCTTCTCGTGCTCGACGCCGATCAACCAGCGGTCAGCCGGCCGCTCGGCCGCCGCGATGTAGGCGACCAGCTCGTCGATGTTGCTGATCGGGGCCGAGAGCCCGCCGAGATCGAGTGACATTCCCCGAGCAGATGCCGGAAGCGAGGTTTGGGAGCGCTTCCTAATTCATGTCGAAGGCGGAGAACTCGGGCTTGCCCTCGAAGGTCCGCCGGGCCACCTCGAGGATCTGCTGCTCCAGCGCGTGCAGCTCCTGGGCCGGGTCCTCGCCGCCGATCTCCTTCTCCAGCTGGGCGCAGAGCGACTTGAGGTGGCTGACGGTGGCCGCGTTGATGGCGTACTTGATCAGGTTCTGCGCGAAGTCGGGCGCCTCCTTGGCGACGAGCCGTCCCAGCGCCAGCACCGCGCGGGGCGACGACGGCATCGTCCCCTGCGCCTTGAAGATGGACTGGAAGGAGGCGTTGCCGGGGAACTCCTTCTTCATCGCCGACTGGATCTCGCCGATCTCGCCCTGGAGATCCTGCACCAGCACCTGCACCGCCGCGCCGGGCTCCTTGCCCTGCGCATCCATGACCTTGAGGGCGTTCTCGTACTTGTCGACCGTCGCCGCCGAGAGCCCCGCCGCCTGCAGCGCGTCCTGGTGCTTGCGCGCGGCGTCGAGGAGCTTTTTGCCGGTGACCGGCTTCGTTGCTCCGCCCTTTTCTTTCTTTGCCATGTCGTCTTGCCTCTTCAGACCTGCATCAGGTCTTTTTCCTTGTTGGCGATGATCTCGTCGACCTTCTTGACCCCGTTGTCCACCTCGATCTGCACCTTCTCGAGGCCTTTCTTGCCCTCGTCCTCGGTGAGATCGCCGTCTTTCACGGCCTCCTCGATCATCTCCTTGGCGTCGCGG
>JAYWAJ010000036.1:0-19797 GCA_043782525.1 Deltaproteobacteria bacterium
CGAGATCGGCGGCCAGCTGCAGGAGCTCGGTGCGCATCAGGCGAGGCCGCCTTTCGGGAAAGAATGCGCTTCCCCCGCGGCAGGCGCGGCCGGATCGACTCGGTCGCCGAGAAGGGCGCGGACCCGCTCGACGTCTTCGGGAAGATCGAGGTCGGCGAGCGCCGGCGCGGGCCAGGCCACCTCGACCGCTGCGCCGCGGTGGCGCTGGATGACGCGCTTGCCGCAGCCGTCGCCGTCGAGCGCGTCGATCTCGGGGAAGAGCGCGCGGCCGTAGACGGTGGGCGGCGCGATCACTCCGTCGTAGAGCGAGATGGCCAAGGGCGCCTGTGCCGCGCGCCACCGCGCCACCAGCTCGCGGATCATCGCCGCGCTGACGAAGGGCATGTCGGCCAGCATCACCACCGCCGCGTCCGCCTCCGGTGGCACCGCGGCGATGCCGGCGCGCAGGGAGGTGTTCATTCCCCGCGCATAGTCCGGGTTGACGACGATCTCGCAGCCCAGCCCCTCCAGCTCCGCCTGCGCGCGCTCCCGCTCGTGGCCGAGCACGACCAGGAGCGGCCGCAGGCCCGCCTCCCGGGCGGTGCCCACCGCGCGGCGCAGCACGCTCTCTCCCTCGAGCTGGACCAGCAGCTTGTTCTTGCCCATGCGGCTCGACAGCCCCGCGGCGAGCAGCACTCCCGCGACCGGGTCACCGTTCATGGATGCCTCCCGTCCGCGCCCGCAGGTGGCCGGGCTCGCGGCCGGCGTGCACCGCCAGCATCTCGGCGACGATGCTGATGGCCACCTGCTCGGGGCCGTCGGCGCCCAGGTCGATCCCCACCGGCGCGAAGAGCTTGTCCGTGTCGGCCAGGCCGAGCTGGCGCAGCACCTCGTCCTTTCGCGCGCGCGGGCCGAGCAGGCCCAGGTAGGCGATCGACTGCGGCAACAGCGCCTTGAGCCAGTCGCGATCGTGGATGAGCGCGTGGGTCTGCACCACCGCATAGTGCCGGCGTCCGAGCGCGAGCCCTTCGACGCCTTCGCTGGCGCGGCGGAGCACCAGCTGCGTGGGAGGGGGAAAGCGCGCGGCGGTGAGGTAGGCAGGCCGGTGATCGACGACGGTGACCGAGAAGCCCGCCAGCGCCGCCAGCCGCGCCAGGGGCTGGGCATCGTCGCCCGCGCCGAAGATGGTCAGGCGCGGCGGCGGACGGAGCACGTCGACGAAGGCGGACTCGCCCAGCGCCTCGACGACGCGGCTCTCCTCCTGCTCCAGCAGCGGCGCGGCCTGGCCGGCGAGGGCGCGGTCGAGCGCCGCCGGGCCGAGGCTGCCGGAGAGGGCGCCGCGCGCGAAGACGGCGGTGCGCCCCGAACCCAGCAGGGTGACGACGGCGTGGGGAACGCCGGCGGCGATGAGCGCGCCGATCTCCGCGCAGAAGCCCGGCGCGGCCCGCTGCACCCAGAGATCGACCGCGCCCTCGCAGCCAAGGCCCAGGCCCCAGACCGTCTCCTCGTCGGAGCCGGTGTCGTAGTGCAGGAGCCTGGCAGGCGCGCCGCGCAGGATCTCCAGCGCGACGCCGCGCACGTCGGCCTCGAGGCAGCCGCCGCTGACACCGCCGTGGGTGGTGCCGTCCTCCTCGACGAAGAGCTTGGCGCCGGGGCGACGGTAGGCGGAGCCCGAGATGCGCACGACGGTGGCGATCGCGCCGCGCGAGCCGGAGGCTTCGATCCGCGCGACCCGATCGAGGATCGCGGCTGTCTCGTGCCAGTGTTTCAAGCGACGGCCTCGTGCGCCAGCGGAGCAAAGCTTCTTACGCCTTGACCGATGGGCATTTCAACTCGGGCAACCGTGCGGACGCTTCCGCCGGAAAGGAACGGGTCAGCCGCCCAGCGTGGCGCGCGCCTTGTCCAGCGCCTTGACCAGCGCGTCGAGGTCGGCGTCGTGGTTGTAGACCGCGAGCGAAGCGCGGACCGTGGAGGAGAGGCCCAGCAGGCGCAGGAGCGGCTGCGCGCAGAGGTGGCCGGTGCGGACGGCCACGCCTTCCAGGTCGAGCATCGCGCCCACGTCGTGCGGGTGCAGCTTCTCCAGCCCGAACGTCAGGACGGCGCTGCTCTCGCGCCCACCGGCCAGGAGCCGCAGGCCCGGGACCTGCTCCAGCGCGGCGCGGCCGCGGGCGAGCAGGGCGCGCTCGTGGGCGAGGGCGGCCTGGCGGTCGAGCCGGCCCAGCCAGTCGATGGCCGCGCCCAGTCCGACGGCGCCCGCCACGTCGGGCGTTCCTGCCTCGAACCGGTGCGGCGGCGGCTGGAAGGTCGTGCGCTCGAAGGAGACCTCGCTGACCATCTCGCCGCCCGACTGCCAGGGCGGCATCGCCTCCAGCAGTTCGGCGCGCCCGTAGAGGACGCCGATGCCCATCGGGCCGTACATCTTGTGCCCGGAGAAGGCGTAGAAGTCGCAGCCCAGCGCGCGGACGTCGACGCTCAGGTGCGCGACCGCCTGCGCGCCGTCCACCACCACCGGCACTCCGCGCGCGTGCGCCCGCTCGACGATGGCCGGGATGGGATTGACGGTCCCGAGCGCGTTGGAGACGTGGGTCACCGCCAAAAGGCGCGTGCGCGGCCCGAGCAGGCGATCGATTTCGTCGAGGCGCAGGTCGCCGCGCTCGTCGATGCCGGCCACCCGCAAGGTTGCGCCCTGCGCGGCGCAGAGGATCTGCCACGGCACCAGGTTCGAGTGGTGCTCGAGCGCCGTGACCAGCACCTCGTCGCCCGGCCCGACGCGCCCGCGTCCGTAGCTCTGCGCGACCAGGTTCACCGCCTCGGTGGTGCCGCGCACGAAGACGATCTCCCGCGCCTCGGCCGCGTTGACGAAGCGGCGGACTTTTTCCCGCGCGCCCTCGAGCGCCAGGGTCGCCCGCTCCGCAAGCTCGTGCACGCCGCGGTGCACGTTGGCGTTGTCCTCGGCGTAGAAGCGCGCCACCGCCTCGATGACCGCGCGCGGCTTCTGGCTGGTGGCGGCGCTGTCCAGGTAGACGAGCGGGCGGCCGTGGACCGACTGCGCCAGCGCGGGGAAGTCGGCGCGGATCGCTTCCAGGTCCAACATGGTTCCTCCCAGGCCGACCGTGTAGCACGCGGCGGGCTGGTCAGCGCGGTGCGCAGGTGCCTATGTTCCCGGCCCCGAGCGCGGATCCCAGAGGAGCCCGATGATTCCCAGCCTCACGCTGCTCAACACCCTCTTCGATTCCCTGCCCCTCGGCGTGGTGGTGCTCAACGCCAGGGGCGAGGTGGTCATCTTCAACCGCGAAGAGGCGCGCCTGGCGCGGCGCTCCCGCGATCGCGTCATCGGCCGGACCTTCTTCACCGAGATCGCGCCCTGCATGAACGTGCAGGAGCTGGGGATGAACTTCACGCGCAACATCGGCCGCGAGCCGATCGACGTCACCATCGACTTCGCCTTTCCCTTTCCCTTCCTCGAGCAGCCCCGGGACGTCACCGTCCGCATGCTCTCCTTCGACGTCGACGGCGCGCCGCACGCGTGCCTCCTCATCCAGGACATCTCCGCCCAGCGATCGATCGAGCGGATGAAGGAGACGCTCACCAGCCTGCTGGTGCACGACTTCAAGAACCCGCTGGCGGTGGTACTCTCGAATCTGCAGTTCGCCCGCGAGGATCCGGCCCTGGCCGCGCGCCCCGACCTGGTCCGGGCGCTCACCGACGCGGATCGGTCGGCGCACCGGCTGCACTCGATGGTGGTGGGACTGCTCGACATCACTCGCCTCGAGCGGGGCGAGATGGTGCTGCACCGGGAGCGGGTGGATCTCCGCGATCTGGTCCGGCAGCTGGTGGAGGAGGCGCGCGCGCTCGGGCGGACCCGCGGCGTCGATCTCGCCGCCGACCTGCCGCCGGGCGCGATCGAGGCGGAGATCGACGCGAACCTGGTGCGCCGGGCGCTCGACAACCTGGTCGAAAATGCGGTGCGCTATTCGCCCAAAGGTGGAGTGGTCCGGCTCCGCGCGGCCACCTCGGACTCCGGCGTCTTCATCGAAGTGGCGGACCAGGGCCCGGGGATTCCGGAAATCGTTCGCAAGGAGATCTTCGAGAAGTACGTCCAGGTGCGGAAGGCCACCGACCCCCGCTCGGACAATCGCGGCCTCGGCCTGACCTTCGTGCGGCTGGCCGCCCGGGCCCATGGCGGCGACGCCACCGTCGACTGTCCTGCGGTCGGCGGCAGCGTCTTCCGCTTCCAGGTCCCGGCGCGCGCCCCGGCGCCTACGGCGACTTGATCGACCAGATGCCGCGCCCGTGCGTGGCTGCGTAGAGCAGGCCGTCGGGGCCCACCGTCAGGTCCATCACGGTGGTGACCGGGAAGTTGTTGCCCAGCCGCGACCAGGTGGCGCCGCCATCGGACGAGAGCACCACGCCGAGATCGGTAGCGGCGATGATGGTGCCGTTGCGCACGAGGATGCGGTCGAGGGGCACGTCGGGCAGGTTTCCGCTCACGTCGGCCCAGCTCGCGCCGCCGTCCGTCGTCTTGTAGAGGTGGCCGTAGCCGGCGCCCGGGCCTTCGGTCCAGCGGCGCGAGAAGCCGTTGAACCCGACATAGGCAGTGCGGCCGGTGGCGTCGGCGGGGTCGATGGCGATTCCCTCGATGTAGCGGTTCGGCACCGTCGCCGGCAGCGCCAGCTGGTGGTAGTTGCCGCCGACGTTGGTGGAGATGCCGCGGGTGAAGCCGCTGTTGTTGCAGGGGCCGCACCACGCCGACCAGACCACGTCGTTCTGGCTGGCGATCACGGTCGTCTTGTGGCCCGAGCCCTGGTCGAACGCCCGGGTCCAGCCGGCCGCGGTCTGGATGGCGAAGCCGGCGTGGTTGGTCCAGAGGTATTCGCCGCCCACCACCCAGTGATCCTTGTTGGCGGTGTCGGCGGTGTAGGGGGCGATGAAGCGCGGGTTCGGGTCGCCGGGCGAGATGTCGCGGAAGGCGGAGGTGGTGCCGTCGGAGCGGCCGCAGTTCTGCGTCAGCCAGACGTTCAGGTCCACGTAGCCGGTGAGGACGTTGCAGCCGTTGTCGGGGTCGACGATGATCTTGACGCCGTCGCCGCCGGAGTCCGAGCCCATGTTGCCGGCCTGGTCCTCGGGCAGGAGGATGGAGGTGCCGTTGTCCTGCAGGCCGCCCGAGACGGCGACGCCGCCGGGAACGAGGCCGACGCCGACGCTGTAGTACTGGAGGGTGCGCAGGCCGGCGTTGAGGTTCTGCCAGTCGGTGCCGTTCAGGTTGGCGTTGATCTGCCCGTTGACCGGCCGCGCGTAGAGGCCGCCGTCGTTGCCGATGAAGAGCTTGCCGCCCGAAATGGCGATGGAGTGCTGGTCCGAGTGCGGCGCCATCGGGCAGGTGTTCTGCGCGTCGAAGATCGACCAGCAGGCGAACCCGAAGTTCCAGTAGGGCGCGATGGTCGCCCAGTGGGTGCCGCCGTCCTGCGTCTCGTAGACCTCCTCGAGGCCGACGAAGAGGTGGTTCGGGTTCGCCGGGTCGACGAGGATCATCTGGTTGTACCAGGACTGCACGCCGGGCTTGTAGCCGCGGGAGTTGGTCTTGAGCGCCGAGCCGGAGTTGGCGAAGTTTGCGGAGTCGGCGATCTTGTTCCAGGGACCGGCGACCGCGCCCGACGGCGAGGCGTAGACGCCCGAGAGCGAGGTGTTGGGGTTGGTGGTGTAGAACTGGATCGACTCGAGCAGGACGTAGAGCACCGAGCCGTCGGCGGAGTAGGCGAAGGTGCCGCGGCCGACGTCCTGCGGGTTGAGCGCGCCGGTGGGGTTGGCGAGAGCGAAGGTCCGGCCGCCATCGGAGGAGAAGTAGAAGCCGTTGTAGGCCGCGCCGCCGCGCCAGGCGCAGTTGACGATGATGCGCTGGCCGCCGCTGGCCGGATCGATGGCGACGTCGTTGCAGATGTTGTCGTAGGGCGAGGTCGAGCCCGGCACCGGCTGCAGCACCAGCGCCCAGCTGCCGGTGGTGACCGCGGCGGAGTGCTTGTAGACGCCGCGCGAGGTGGCCGCGTAGACGTTGCCGCGGCCGTCGAAGCGCAGCTTGCCGATGGTGGTGCTCTCGAGCTCGCTGCCGCCGACGCGCGAGGCGGTGGTGAAGACGCCGGTGGTGGGGCTGGCCAGCCGGTAGACGCCGGAGCCCACGTAGGAGGTCGCGCCGGTGTTGGCCTCGCCGGTGGCGAGCCAGAGCGAACCGTCGGCGGCGAGGGCGAGCGCGCCGGTGGAGAGCGTGGGCAGGCCGTCGGTGAGGGGAGTCCAGCTGGCGCCGGAGTCGCCCGAGCGGAAGACGCCGCCGTCGGCGCCGCCCAGGTAGATGAAGCCGCCGCCCACCGCGAGGCCGGTGGCGCGGCCCGAGACGAAGCCGGCGCCGCCGCTGGAGTTGGAGAAGTACGGATCGCGGTAGCGCGGATCGTCGGAGTTGTAGGGGCGGCTCGTCACTTCGCGCCAGGCCTTGCCGGCGATGGGCAGCGCGGCGAGCGAGGCGAAGGCGGCGGAGTACGCGCCGGGCGCCACGATGCCCGGCGCCGTGCGGGTCTGCGCGAACTCCTCGGCGGAGGTGGCCGCTTCCTTCGTCTCGTCGCCGGCCTCGCCGACGCGGTTCATCGGGCGCTCGTGCGGACGCCGTTGCTGCTGCGACGAGGAGCGCAGGAGCGCGGTGGCTCCTCCCGCGAAGACCAGGAACGATCCGGCCAGGACGAGCGCACGTTGCATGTGAATCACCTGTTTTTGGAGTGGGGAGTTTTCCGCCCGGGGGAGAATCCTGCAGGTGCCCGCAGAATGTCAACGCCAGCGCCCGGTCAAGGCCGTGGACCAGTGGCCTCAGGTGGCCGGCGGGACCTCGAGGTGGCGCGGCGCGTGATTGACCCCCGATCCTCCGGGTGCTAACCGAGCAGGCCCTTTCAGCCCGCAGGAGGAATCCAGTGGCCTCCGTCACCATCACCGTCAACGGCACCCCGCAGACCCGCGAGATCGAGACGCGCGTTCTCCTCGTCCACTTCATCCGCGACACGCTGGGCCTGACCGGCACCCACGTCGGCTGCGACACCAGCCAGTGCGGCGCCTGCACCGTGCTCCTCGACGGCATGGCGGTGAAGTCGTGCTCGCTCTTCGCGGTGCAGGCCGACGGCAGGTCGGTCGGCACCATCGAAGGCGTCGCCAGGGAGGGCAAGCTCAACGCCATGCAGGAGGGCTTCTGGCAGGAGCACGGACTGCAGTGCGGCTTCTGCACGCCCGGCATGATCATGGCCGCCTGCGCGCTCATCGAGCGCAACCCCAAGCCCACCGACCATGAAGTCCGCGTCGGCCTCGAGGGCAACATGTGCCGGTGCACCGGCTACACCAACATCGTCAAGGCGGTGCAGGCCGCCGCGGCGCAAGTCGCCGGGAAGAGGTAGCCATGTCCGAGACCTTCTTCGGCAAGAGCATCAAGCGGCGTGAAGACGCGCGCCTCATCACCGGCAAGGGCGCCTTCGTCGACGACCTGAAGATCCCCTTCACCACCCACGCCGCCTTCGTGCGCAGCCCGCACGCGCACGCGAAGATCAACAGGATCGACCTCACCGCTGCCAAGGCGATGAAGGGCGTGATCGCGATCTACACCGGCAAGGACCTCAAGGACTCGGGCGTGAAGCCCATCCCGGTGGGCTGGCTTTTGCCCAACATCAAGGTGCCGGCGCATTATCCGCTCGCCGTCGACAAGGTCCGCCACATGGGCGACGCGGTGGCGCTGGTCATCGCCGAGACGGTCTACCTCGCCCGCGACGCCGCCGAGCTGGTCGAGGTGGACTACGAGGTGCTGCCGGCCATCTCCGACGGCGCCGAGGCGCTCAAGGCAGGCGCGGCCACCGTGCACGACGAGGCGCCGGACAACGTTTGCTTCCGCTGGGCGCTGGGCGACAAGGCGGCCACCGACAAGGCCTTCACCACCGCGCACAAGATCGTCAAGCAGTCGTTCCGCAACCACCGGCTCATCCCCAACGCCATCGAGCCGCGCGCCTGCCTCGCCAGCGCGAATGCGGGCACCGGCGAGACCACGCTCTGGGTCACCTCGCAGAACCCGCACGTGCACCGGCTGATCATGGCCGCCTTCGTGCTCGGCATCCCCGAGCACAAGCTGCGGGTCATCTCGCCCGACGTGGGCGGCGGGTTCGGGTCGAAGATCTTCATCTACCCGGAGGAGTGCGCGGTCACCTGGGCGTCGCGCGCACTCTCGCGGCCCATCAAGTGGACCTCCGACCGGCGCGAGGCGTTCCTCACCGACGCGCACGGCCGCGATCACCACACCGAGGCCGAGATCGCGCTCTCCGCAGAGGGAAAGTTCCTCGGCCTGCGGGTCAAGACCGTCGCCAACCTGGGCGCCTACCTGACGCTCTTCGCGCCGGCGGTGCCGACCTATCTCTACGGCACGCTCCTGACCGGCACGTACCAGACGCCCGCCATCCACGTCGACGTCACCGGCGTCTTCACGCACACCACGCCGGTGGACGCCTACCGCGGCGCCGGCCGGCCCGAGGCGACGTACCTGGTCGAGCGCCTCGTCGACCTGAGCGCCAAGGCGCTGGGGATGGACCCGCTCGAGATCCGCCGCAAGAACTTCATCGGACCGGAGCAGTTCCCCTACCAGACGCCGGTGGCGCTGCTCTACGACAGCGGCAACTACAAAGGAGCGCTCGACAAGGCGCTGACCATGTTCGACTACCCGGCCTTCCGCAAGGAGCAGGCGGCGGCGCGCAAGCAGGGCCGCTACCTCGGCGTCGGGTTCTCCACCTACGTGGAGGCGTGCGGGCTGGCGCCGTCGCAGGTGGCGGGCGCGCTGGGGGCGCAGGCCGGCCTCTACGAGAGCGCGACGGTCCGGGTGCACCCGACCGGCAAGGTCACCGTCTTCACCGGCTCGCACTCGCACGGGCAGGGCCACGAGACGACCTTCGCGCAGGTGGCCGCCGACGAGCTTCAAGTGCCGATGGAGGACGTCGAGATCGTCCACGGCGACACCGGCATCGTGCCCTTCGGCATGGGCAGCTACGGCAGCCGCAGCGGCCCGGTGGGCACCGCGGCGATTCACATGGGCGCGCAGAAGATCAAGGAGAAGGCGAAGAAGATCGCCGCGCACCTGCTCGAGGCCAACGAGAAGGACGTCGTCTACGAGGGCGGGAAGTTCTTCGTCAAGGGCACGCCCGGCGTGTCCAAGAGCTTCTTCGACGTCTCGCTGATGGCTTACCTCGCGCACAACCTGCCCAAGGGGCTCGAGCCGGGCCTGGAAGCGATCAGCTTCTTCGACCCCGGCAACTTCGTCTTCCCCTTCGGCACGCACATCTGCATGGTCGAGGTGCAGCGCGACACGGGCGTGGTGAAGGTCCTGCGCTACGTGGCGGTGGACGACCTCGGCCGCGTCATCAACCCGATGATCGTCGACGGCATGGTCCACGGCGGCATCCTCCAGGGCGTCTCGCAGGCGCTCTACGAGCACGCCGAGTACGACGAGAACGCGCAGCTCGTCACCGGCTCGATGATGAACTACGTGGTCCCCAAGGCCGACGACTTCATCGGCGTCGAGCTGGCGCGGACCGAGACGCCGACGCCGGTGAACCCGCTCGGCATCAAGGGCGCGGGCGAGACCGGCACCATCGCCTCCACGCCCGCCGTCGCCAACGCGGTGATGGACGCGCTCTCGCCCTTCGGCATCGCGCACATCGACATGCCGCTGACACCGGGGCGCATCTGGGAAGCCCTGCGCGGCCGGAAGGAGGCCTGAGATGTACGCTTCGGAATTCGAGTATTACGCGCCTGCCACCGTGGCCGAAGCCGTCGCCCTCCTCGACAAGTACGGCGACGACGCCAAGGTCGTCTCCGGCAGCCAGAGCCTGGTGCCGATGATGAGGCTGCGGCTGTCGCAGCTCAAGCACCTGGTCGATCTGCGCAAGGTGCCGGGGCTCACCGGCATCACCGAGTCGGGCGGCTTCATCGTCGTCGGCGGCATGACCACGCACCACGCGGTCAGCGTCTCCGAGTTGGTGAAGAAGAAGCTGCCGATGATGGCCGAGGCCGCCGGCAACATCGGCGACGCGCAGGTCCGCAACCTGGGCACCATCGGCGGCAGCATGGCGCACGCCGATCCGTCGGCGGACTGGCCGGCGGTGCTCACCGCGCTGGACGCTACGCTGGTGATCGCCTCTGCGGGCGGCGAGCGGAAGGTGAAGGTCTCTGACTTCATCGTCGGGCCGCTCACCACCGTGCTGCAGCCCGCGGAGATCCTCACCCAGGTGCGCATTCCGCTGCCGCAGGGGCGGTACGGCGGCGCCTATGAAAAAATGCCGCACCCGGCCTCGCGGTTCGCGGTGGTGGGCGTGGCGGCGGAAGTCTTCCTCGATGCGGGCGGCGCCGTGCAATCCTCGCGCATCGCCATCACCGGACTGGGCCCCAAGGTGTCGCGCGCGACCTCGGTCGAGCAGGCGCTGCAGGGAAAGAAGCCGGAGGCCGCGGCGGTGAAGGCGGCGGCGTCCAAGGCGGCGGAGGGCTTCGAGATCCGCGAAGACCTGATCGGCTCGGCGGCGTACAAGGCCAACCTGGCCGCGGTCATCGCCGAGCGCGTGCTCAAGCTCGCCGCCTCCCGGGCGCAGGGGCGCTGACGGCGCATCGGCCGGCGTTTGCGCACCTCCGGGTGCCGCCCAAGCCGCACGGCGTCAGCGGTGCGAGGGGCCGTCGCCGGTCGGGCTGCGCCCCCAGCAGTCGACCCGGTAGCCCGCGCCGGCCAGCGCCGTCTGCAGCTCCTCCTGCCGCATGCCGTGGGCGATCTGCTGCCCGGCGAGGGTGAGGGGCACGCCGAACCCGTCGAGGGCCGACCACTCCTGATCCGCCCGGAACGAGCGCTCCACGTCGCGCTCCTCGAAGGGCACGGCGCTCTTGCGCAGGCAGACCCGCAGCCGCTCGCAGACCGGGCACCACGCGGTCGAATAGACGATGACCTGCGCCGGCCCGTTTCCGCGGCGCGGGTCGAAATACCAGCGGGGGCCGCGGTCGAGCGCGAGGGCGAGCAGCGCCGCGCCGAGCGCAGCCCAGAGCAGCCGGCGCGCACGGCGGATGCGCGCTTCGCGATCGACGGGCGCCGGGAGCGGGTTCGTCATCGACTTTGCTCAGCGAAGCGCGCTGCGCAGCGCCGGCGGCACGGCCTCGTCCGGCAGCTGCAGGGTCAGCTTCGCTTCCGCGGTGCCGGGCATGGGTCCCCTTCCATCGGCGCACGGGTTGCCGCGCGGGGCTGCATCCTACGCTATAAGCACACCCATGCTCCGCGTCGCCGCCGCCCAGGACGCTCCCGTCTTCCTGGACCGCGCCGCCACCACCGCGCGCGTACTGGAGTGGATCGAGGTGGCCGCCGCCGAGCGGGTCCAGCTCCTCGCCTTCGGCGAAACCTACCTGCCCGGCTACCCGTTCTGGCTCTCCGAGACCGGCGGCGCGCGCTTCGACGATCCGCTGCAGAAGGAAGCCTACCGCGCCTACCTGGACGCGGCGGTACGGCTGGACGGCCCCGAGATCGGGCGCATCGCCGCGGCGGCGCGCAAGGCCGGCATCTACCTGGTGCTCGGCGTCGCCGAGCGCAGCAGCGCTGGCTCGGTGCACTGCACGCTCCTGCCCATCCATCCGGAGCGCGGTTTGCTGGAGCCGCACCGCAAGCTGGTGCCGACCTACGAGGAGCGCCTGATCTGGTCGCAGGGCGACGGCGCCGGCCTGCGCGCGCACGAGTTCCAGGGCGCCCGCATCGGCGCGCTCAACTGCTGGGAGAACTGGATGCCGCTCGCCCGCCACGCGCTCTATGCCGACGGCGTCGAGGTCCAGGTGGCCCTCTGGCCGGGCGCGGTCCGCAACACCGTGGACCTCACCCGGTTCGTGGCGCTCGAAGGCCGGGTCTTCGTCCTCTCGGCGGGAGCGCTGCTCCGGCGCAGCGACGTGCCGGCCGGCTTTCCCCTGCGAGAGGCGCTGCCCGAGCGCGAATTCTTCCACGACGGCGGCTCGGCCATCGCCGGTCCCGACGGGCGCTGGCTGGTCGAGCCGGTGGCCCGGGAGCGGCGGCTGGTGGTGGCCGACCTCGATCTCTCCGCGGTGGCGCGCGAGCGGCAGAACTTCGACCCCGCCGGCCACTACAGCCGCCCCGACGTCTTTCGCGTCGAGGTCGATCGCACGCCGCGGCGCACCGCCCACTTCAAGGACGACTGAGCGGCTCAGCGGCCGTGGACGGCCATCCCCTTGCCCTGGACGGCGTCGATGGCGGCGAGGATCTGCGCCGTCGTCGGCCGCACGGTGTAGGTCGGGTCGGAGTGCGCCCAGCGGATGATGCCGTTCCGGTCGACGAGGAAGAGCGAAGGGATCGCGATCACGTGGTGGGTCCGGCCCGAGGCGCCCTCCAGATCGACGCCGTACTTGCCCAGCATCTCGAGCTGCTTGCCCTCGACGCGGTTGACGACGTGGAAGGGCTCGATCAGCGCCAGGTCGCCGTCGCTGAGGACGGGGAAGGGCACCGCGTAGGTGGCCTTCAGCCTGGCCTCCTGGTCGGGCTTCTCCACGCTCACCGCCACCGGCGTGACGCCGCGCTTCTGGTACTCAGGGAAGGCGGTGGTCAAGGCGCGGATCTCGAAGTTGCAGTATGGGCACCACCCGCCTCGATAGAAGGCGAGCAGGATGGGCCCCTTCGCATAGAGCGAGGAGAGCGTCACCGGCTTGCCGTCGAGGTCGAGGACCCGTCCGTCGGGGACCTTCTGCCCGACGGGAATGCCGGTGCCCGGGGACAAGGTCCCGATCGTGTCGGCCGCGGGGGCGGAGGCTTCCGTCGGAGGGGGAGCGCCCTTTTTCTCCTCGGCGGCCGCCGCGCCCGCCGTCGCCAACAACGAAGAGACCAACGCCGCGGCTTCGAACCTCATGATCGACTCCTCTTGCGGGTGGGGAAGGGCAGCGCGGCGACCGACCGCTCCAGGCGCAGGAGCCGCTCTTTCAGCAGGGTGCGTGAGCGCATGGCGTGGGCGAGCAGCAGGGTTCCTTGCAGCGAGGCGATCAGGTCGCGCGCCAGCGGGCCGGACTCGGCTCCCTGCCCCAGGGCGCGGAACTGCCGCTCGGCCCAGTCCAGGTAGGTGCCCAGCAGGCGAGTCCCCGCCCTGGCCAGCGCGGAGCGGGCCCCCAGCTTCTCCAACTCCTGGCAGAGGCTGCCGTGGGGACAGCCGAAGTCGAGGATGTCCCGCGCCTCCCCGAGCGGCATGCGCAAGAGCGCGCGCAGCCGGTCGCGCGGGTCGGGGTGGGCCGCCTCGAAGGCGTCGAAGGCCTGCCCGAGCGCCTCGAGGTGCGATTCGATCACCGCCTCGGCCAGCGCCTCCTTGGTCCGGAAGTAGTAGTAGACGTTGCCGAGCGGGATGCGGGCCCGGTGCGCCACCTCGGCGAGGGTGGTGCGCTGCAGGCCCTGGCGGTGCAGGAGCCGCCTGGCGGCGTCGACAAGCTGGGTGCGGCGGTCGGTGGCGGCGGTCACAGTCAGTTGACTAACTGATCCCTGGCCGCGGCGTCAAGCAGGCCCTGTCTTGCGGGTGCAGCGGCTGCTCTAGCTGCGAAAGGTCGGGCCCGGCGTTCGCGCGTGCCGGGCTCGGCCAAACGGGGCGGTGGGCAGGATCACCGTGACGGCGATTCCGTCGGAGCGGCTCTCGGCGCAAGCGCCGGCGGCGAGGGCGAGCTTGCGGAGCAGGACCAGCATCGGCTGGTTCTCCGCGAGCACGGCGAACTCCAGGCGATCGACTCCCCTCTCGGCCGCCGCCGAGAGCAGCCGGCCGGCCAGCAGGCTGCCGATGCCGCGCTTCTGAAAGGCGTCGATGACCGTCACGGCGGCCTCGGCCGTGCGCGGGTCGTGGCGGTGGTGGATGAACCGGGCCACGCCGACGCCTTCCTCGCTTCCGTCGGCGCCCTCGACGACGGCCCCGATGGCGAAGTGGTCGGTGCCGTCGCAGGCGGTGAGGGAGCGCACCTCGTCGGGGGAGAGCGCGTTCTTGTGTCCGAAGAAGCGGCGGTAGCGCGATTCGGGAGAGAGCTTCTCGAAGGCGCGCAGGAGCAGCTCCGCGTCGCGGGGCTGGACCCGCCGGAGCACGATCTGCGTTCCGCTGGCGCTCGCATGGCGCTCGACGTCGCCGGGCTCGAAGCAGACGGTCATTTCGCACTCCTTCCTGCCGCGGGACGTGAGGCGAGAGCGGCGAGCAAGCATAGGACTCGCTGCCTTCGCCCGGAGGTGACCGGCGCGTGAATTCTGGAAGGCGCGGCGAAGAGACGCAGGGTGTCGTTTTGGGTGGCGGAGGGAACGGCAACGCGTTGTCGCGGCTCGAGATGGCGCGCCTGGCGCTCGCGGATAAGACTTCCGCAGCCAGAGGAGGATCGACCATGACGAACGTTTCCAAGCCTACAGCACCGGCAGTCGAGTGTACGCACCAAGCAGAGTTCCTGGGCACCAACCAGGATCTGCACTTCCTGCTCTGCAGGCCGTGCGGGAAGGTCTTCTTGCAGCAGGGCGGGAAGCTGATCGCGGTGCCGCTTGCTGCCGCGCAGAACGACGCGACCGACGCTTCGGACTGGCCCGCTCGCGCCGTTGGCGAGTGACGTCAGCGGCCTTCGGGCTCGTACGGCACGCCGTCGGCGGCGGGGGCGCGGGTGCGGCCGATGCCGAGCGCCAGCACCAGCAGGGTGAGCGCGTAGGGCAGGGCGAGGAAGACGCCCTCGAGGCGCAGGTCGGCGGCGTGCAGCGAGAAGGACAGCTGCCGCTGGAGCGCGTCGGCAGCGGCGAAGAAGAAGGCCGCCCCGGCGGCGCCGAGCGGCGTCCACTTGCCGAAGACCATCGCCGCCAGCGCCATGAAGCCCTGGCCCGCCGGCATCCGCGAATCGAACTGCCCGAGGATGCCGACCGACAGCGTGGCGCCGCCCAGGCCCGCCAACAGGCCGCTGCCCAGCACGCACCAGGCGCGCAGCGAGAGGACGCGCACGCCCAGCGTGGCCGCCGCGCGGGGATGCTCCCCGACGGCGCGCACCCGCAGCCCCGCCGCGGTGTGCGAGAGCCACAGGTGAAAGAGGACCGGGATCAAGAGCGCGGCGTAGGCGAGGGCGGTGTGGCCGTACCGATCGCGCGGCAACGACGGCGCCTCCGGACTGACGCCGCTCGAGCCGAAGAGCGATTGCAGGAGATAGGTGACCAGCCCGAGCGCGACCAGGTTGAGCGCGATGCCGCTGACCACCTGGTCGGCGCGAAAGCGCAGCGAGAGCAAGGCGTGCACCGCCGCCGCCGCCGCCCCCGCCAGCGCGCCGCAGAGCAGTCCGAACCACGGCGACCCGGTCCAGATGGCTCCAGCAGCGGCGGCGAAAGCCCCAAAGCGCATCATCCCTTCGAGCCCGATGTTGACGACCCCCGCCCTCTCGCTGAGCACGCCTCCCAGCGCGGCAAACACCAGCGGCGGCGCAAAATCGAGAATGGCGTTCATCGCCTCTCCCCTGAGGCCTGAGGCCTGAAGCCTGAGGCCTGTCCCGAGGCCTGCCCCCCGCCTCGCAGCCGCTGCCAGACCGGCAGGAAGATGCGCGGCGCGGCGACCAGCAGGACGGCGATGCCCTGGATCAGCTCGGCAAACGACGGGTGGATCCCCGAGAGCTGCAGCCGGGTCGCGCCCGCCCGCACCGCGCCGAAGAAGAGTCCCGCCACCGCCGTCCCTGCCGCGCTGCCGCCGCCCACCAGCGCCACCGCGATGCCGTCGAAGCCGTAGCCGGTGCGGAAGACGCCCGGGTATTTGTGCTCGGTGCCGAGGATGAGGAGGGCGCCGGCCAGGCCGGAGAGCGCGCCGGAGAGCGCCATCGCCTCGCAGACGCGGCGGGCGGAGGGAATGCCGCTCGCCTGCGCGGCCTCGGCGCCGGCGCCGACCGCGCGCCATTCGAAGCCGCGCCGGGTGCGGGTGAGGAGGAACCAGACCGCGGCGGCGATGAGGAGCGCCAGCGGAAAGCCCAGATCGAGGCGGCTGCCGGGAAAGAAGCGCGGGAGCCAGGCGGCGTGCGCGATGGGCTCGGTGCCGGCGACGCTGATCGAGGCGCCGCCGCCCGCCGCCGCCAGCGGCCCGGCGACCAGCCAGCCGTGGACCAGGTGGATGGCGATCCAGTTGAGCAGGATGGTGCTGATCACCTCGTGCACGCCGCGGCGGACCTTGAGGAGGCCGGGGACGACGCCCCAGGCGCCGCCGGCGAGGGCGGCGGCGGCGAGGCTGAGCGGCAAGGCCAGCGGGTTGTCGAAGCGGCCGACCACGGCGGCGGCCAGCCCGCCCCAGATGAGCTGGCCTTCGGCGCCGATGTTGAAGAGCCCGACGGTGAAGGCGACCGCGACCGAGAGCCCGGTGAGGATGAGCACCGCCGCCTTGATGGCGGTCTCGCCCAGAGGCCCCGGGCCGCCGAAGGCCCCCTGCGCGAGGTTGCCGAAACCTGCCAGCGGATCGCGGCCGGTGGCGGCGATGGCGAGGAAGCTGACCGCCAGCGAGCAGAGCACGGCGGCGAAGGCGCTCCAGAGCGGATCGCGCGCGGGGGCGAAGAGCCGTTCACGCATGCGCGGGCGCTCCCAGCATGAGGCGGCCCAGCTCTTCGTCGCTGGCGCCGGGCATGGCTTCGCCGGATGCCTGGCCGTCGTAGAGGACGACGATGCGGTCGCTGACCGCGCGCAGCTCGTCGAGGTCGAGGGAGATGAGCAGCACCGCGGCGCCGCCCGCGGCCGACCCGCGCAGCGCCTCGTGCACCCGGCGCGAGGCGCCCAGGTCGAGGCCGCGCGTCGGCTGCACGGCGACCACCAGGCGGGGAGGCGCGCCTCCCGCCAGCTCGCGCGCGGCCACCAGCTTCTGCTGGTTGCCGCCCGAGAGGTCGCCGGCGCGGGCGAGCGGATCGGGCGGGCGGACGTCGAAGTCGCGCACCAGCTCCAGCGCCCGGGCGCGGCGGCCGGCCTTGTCGATGAGCGCGCCGCGCGCATAGGGCGCGTCGCCCTGGCGGCCGAGCGCGAGGTTCTCTTCGACGCTGAGCGGGAGGCAGAGGGCGCGGCGGTGGCGGTCTTCGGGAAGGTGCACGACGCCAGCCTTTCGGGCGGCGCCGGGATTCCGGGCGAAGTCGCTGGCGCCGTCGAGGCGCAGCGTGCCGGCGGCGCGGCGCAGGCCGGTGAGGACCTCCGCCAGCTCGCTCTGGCCGTTGCCGTCGACGCCGGCGACTCCGAGCACCTCGCCGCGGCGGATGGAGAAGCTGAGCCCTCGCAGCGCCGGGCGGCCGCGGTCGGAGCTGCAGTGCAGATCGCGCGCTTCGAAGAGCGGCGGCGCGCTGGAGGCCGCGGTCGGGAGGTCGGACCCCGCTGCGAGAATCGCCCCGGGGTGATCGGACGCGCTCCGGGAGTCCGGCAGGATGCCCAGCCCCGCCACCGGCTCCTTTCCCAGCGGCCGTCCCATCACCGCCTCCGCGAGCTGGGCCGCGCTGGTCTGGGAGCGCGCCGTCTCCTGCACCAGCTTCCCGCGCCGCAGCACCGCGATGCGGTCGGCGACGGCCAGGACCTCGCGCAGCTTGTGCGAGATGAAGATGACCGCGCGCCCGTCGGCAGCCAGCGCCCGCACGGTCTTGACCAGCTCGTCGGCCTCGTGCGGCGAGAGCACCGCCGTCGGCTCGTCGAGGATGAGCACCCGCGCCCCGCGCCAGAGCTGCTTGACGATCTCCACCCGCTGCTGCGCGCCCACGCCCAGGGTCTCGATGCGCGCGTCCACGTCCAGCGTCAGCCCGAAGCGCTGCGCGGCCGCGGCCACCTCGCGCCGCGCGCGGGCCGCGTCCAGCACGCCGAAGCGCCGCGGCTCCCTGCCCAGCACCACGTTTTCCCAGACGGTGAGCGGACCCACCAGCATGAAGTGCTGGTAGACGACGCCCAGCCCCGCCTCGATGGCGGCGCGGGGATCTCCGGGCGGCAGCGTCCGGCCGAAGGCCTGCACCGCGCCCGCGTCGGCGCGGTAGAGCCCGCAGGCCACGCTGATGAGCGTCGACTTGCCGGCGCCGTTCTCGCCCACCAGCGCCAGCACCTCGCCGGGCGCGACCCGCAGCGAGACGTCGTCCACCGCCGCGACGCCGCCGAACTTCTTGACGACGCCGGACAGCTCCAGCGCGCTCCTTGCCGCGCGCCCTGCCTCCGGCGTCAATGCGCCGCCACCGCGTGCGCGAGGCCCAGCGTCGCCGGCGCCGCCGGGACGAACCTGGCCAGCTCGTCGAGGGTGGCGGGCGCCTTCACCTTTCCGTCGATGAGGGCGAGGCGCAGCTTCTCGACGTCGGCCATGGCGCCGGGCGGGGCCAGCGCGGCGTTGACCTGCGCCAGCCCGACGCCGCCTTCGCGCAGGCCGAGCACCAGATCCCCGCCGGCGAACTTCCCCTCCATCACGTCCTTGACCGCGAGGTACACGGCCACGTCGGCGTGCTTGACCATGCTGGTGAGGATGTTCTTCGGCGCGACGTGGCTCTGATCGCTGTCGACGCCGATGACCATCTTGCCCGCCTGCTGCGCCGCCTTGATCACCCCCAGCCCGTCGAGACCGGCGGCGTGGAAGACCAGGTCGCAGCCGCGTCCGTAGAGGTCCTGGCCGATCTCGACGCCCTTCTTCTCGTCGTCGAAGGTCCCCGTGTACGCGACCAGCACCTCGGCCTTGGGATTGACCTGCAGGATTCCGGCGCGAAAGCCCGCCTCGAACTTGCGGATGAGGGGAAGCTGCATCCCGCCGACGAAGCCGATCTTCTGCGTCTTCGTCGTCTCTCCCGCGAGCGCGCCGGCGAGGAAGCTGCCTTCCTGCTCGCGGAAGACCACCGCGCGGACGTTGGCCGCGACCGTCGGCTTGCCCTTGCCGTCGAGCACGGGGCTGTCGAGGAGCAGGAAGCGCGCGTTGGGATTGCGCGCCGCCACGGCCCGCACCGCCGGCTCCATCATGAAGCCCACCGCGATGGAGAGCTCGGTGCCCTGGTCGACCAGCAGCTGGAGATTCGGCTCGTAGTCCTCCTGCGCCTTGCCGGCCAGCACCAGCGGCTGGGGAATGCCCAGGTGCGGGAAAGGCCGGTCGCGCAGGTCGCCGGGCAGAACGTACTCGGCGTCGGGCAAGGGCTCGTAGCCGCGCGCCGTGTAGCGCAGGCCGGCGGCCATGGTCTCGAGGCCGCGCAAGGCGCCGTCGTTGAAGGACTGATCGCCGCGGCCGCCCACGTCCAGCGCCAGCCCGACGGTGTGCGCGGCCTGCGTCTTCTTGCAGCCGCCGAGGAGCAGCAGGATGGAGAAGAGAAGAGTGCGCAGCTTCATGTCCGCACTCTATCAGGCGCTCACCGCCGCGTGGGGGCGCCACCGAAGGCGGACGCGCAGCGTACCGCGCGTCCGCCCGGTTCGCTGTCAGTGCCGGGTGTCGGCGCTGTTGGTGCCGTTGCTGTTGGTGTTGCCGTTGTTGCTGTTGCTGTTGCCATTGGTGTTGCTGTTGGAGTCGGCCGCGCCGTTCGAGCTGGCGCCGGGCACCGTGGTGTCCGTCCCCGAGGTGCCGGTGGTCGCGCCGACGCTGGCGCCGGTCGTGCTTCCGACGGTGCCGCCGGTCGCGCTGTTGTCGGTGGCGGAGCCGGTGGTAGCGGCGCCAGTAGTGGCCGAGCCAGTAGTGGCCGAACCAGAAGCGGCCGAGCCGCTCGCGCCGGTTCCCGTCGTCGCGCTGCCCGCCGGGCCGTTGAGGCCGGTGTCGGTGCCGTTCGGGGTGGCGGGTGCGGTCCCGGTGCTGG